>NZ_CP152049.1:190000-511666 GCF_038630985.1 Paenibacillus sp. FSL H8-0548 | reverse complement strand
TTGCCCACCCCGGCAAGCAATAGAGGAACCAATGAAAAAAGAACGATGAGTACTAAGCCTTTTGTACGCAATGACATTTTTTTCAAAAAGTTTTCCCCCCTCCGCTATTTGGACTGCCTCTTCTCAAGCTTCCAGTGAGGACTGCTGCGTACCGTCTCCTCGAAGAAGCCTGGCTGTTCTCGAACGAGCCGTACCCATGCCCTTATACAATACGGATCGAAATGTCGACCACTTTCTTCGACTATAATGCCCATTGCCGCTTCATGCGACATCGCCTTCCGATAAGAACGCGAGGAGGTTAAGGCATCATACACATCGGCAACAGCGGTCACGCGCGCAAGCAGCGGTATTTGATCGCCTTTCAGCCTATCGGGGTATCCGCTGCCATCCCATTTCTCATGATGCGAGCGTATCACCGACAGCTCCTCCGGCATAAAGCCCAGCCGTTTGCAAAGATCATAGCCCGATACCGGATGCAGTTCAATAATGCCTCGCTCCTCTTGAGTAAGCTTGCCAGGCTTATTCAGTATCGTATCTGGAATACGAAGCTTGCCAATATCATGAACAAGCCCCCCCTGTGCGATCGCTCGCAAATGGTCTGAGCCGAGGGACATTTCCTCGCCAAGCTTCAGCGCATATAAGGCAACCCTGTAATTATGACCAGCGGTATAGGAATCACGCGCTTCTGTTGTCATGACCAGCTCTCGGACGCTATTAGACGTATAGGTATTAATCCAATCCTGAGGATTGGACCGAAACATCAGCTTCATGGAAGCCGTAATCGATTTGGAGTTGACATATTGAGACACGATGCCCAAAACCATAACAATGACGGAGGCAAGCAGCAGGAAGTGGTACAGCCACCAGCTCACATGCCAGGTGCTTCCGCTTACCATAATGATCTGAGCGACGATCATCCAGCCTGAGCTGTAGACGACAGCTAGCTGCAATGGAAAGCGCGAAGACAAATAAATTTTCATATATCGATAGACCGTCCAGCTGTTCAATAGAAATACGATCACGCTGACCATCCATTTTATAGAGAGCTCTTTTAAATGAAAATAATGCGTTAAATTCGGATTAAACCAAAGCAATATGCAAAATGCAAGCATCAGCACCGTCCAGACGGGAAGCAGCAGTCGCTGCCGTGCTGCGAACCGTTTGATAAGCGGTTGATCGCCTGATAAAGAAGATAGCCATAGCCAAAAGGCAGCCAACATAACGCTGAGCTGGGCTGCACTGCTCGAAATTCCGGTATGATTCATGAGAAACCCCGAGGTCGACAAGCCGTGAAGTGCAAACATGGTTGTCAGCGATACATAAGATAAGGATAAAAAACTAATTTTAATATTACGAAGCTTAATGGCAACAAAGCCAACACCAATAGCAAGAGCTAGAGAGAGCACAGAAACGAGACTAACAATATAAAAGTGCTCCTGCGGTGCATAGATACTCTTATCGAGTGCAGTGCCTTGAAGCAGGTAATAAGCTGCAAGCGGTAACAACATGGATAGGAATAAAAGAGTAAATACACCTAGATTTTTGCGCAAGCTGCTTCCTCCTACAATGGGCTTATAGTTGTGTTTGAGAACCATACCGTCAGCGTAGGACGAAACCCTCTGCTTAGTTTCGTAGGCGGTATAATTAAAAGAATAAGAAATATGTAGGATAATGTTGGAATTTTGTTTAGTATTACTATATCATCCCTAGCGTTTCGTATAAACAATGAAGTTATTGTGGTTTATAAGCTTTACTTCAGCAGAAAAGAGACGAAATCTGAAAACCGACGCAGGATGTAATATTTTAAGTTTAGATTAAGGTTTTTTTGAGCATGTTTTGTTATAGTATTGAAAGATAGGTAATTTGAAGGGAGTTCATGGAATGGATAACAATCAACAGGACAAGCGTTCAGAGCAGGATGCAAGTATCGAAAAGGAGCTTCAAGCGGAGTCGAACGAGGCTTCAAACGAAGGCTTCCAGCCGACAGCATCGGGCGATGACCGTCTTGAGCAATCGCCTAAGGGAGGCGGGGGTGGCAAAGCATGGATTGCTATTTCCACTATTTTAGTCGTTTTGCTAATCATTGTATTAATCAAACCGCCATTTGGAGCTAGCAATGAAACCGTGGCATCTGTCAACGGTGTCAAAATAAGCAAAGATAAGCTATATGATGCATTGGTCGATGCTGGCGGTGCAGCAACGCTTGAGAATCTGATCACGCAAGAGCTTATCCTCCAAGAAGCGGAAGCGGCGAGCATTGCCGTTGCGGACGAAGAGGTTAACTCAGAAATCGATCTCATTATTGAAAGCTTCGGATCGGAAGAGGCATTCAATTCCGCTCTAGCCAATTATAATATGACGGTTGACAGCTTGAAGAAGGATACTAAAATTAACTTAACCATCCGTAAAATTTTGGAACCAAAAACAGATGTTACGGACGAAGAGGTTCAAGCATATTACGACGCTAACGCGGCTGCAATGAGTACACCTGAGCAAATTCAAGCTTCGCATATTTTGGTAGCTACTAAAGAAGAGGCAGATGCCATTCTGGCTGAGCTTAAACAAGGCGGCGACTTTGCAACAATTGCCACAGAAAAATCGACGGATACAGGCTCGAAGGATAATGGCGGCGACCTAGGCTTCTTCGGTAAAGGCGATATGGTCCCTGCATTTGAAGAGGCAGCCTTTGCACTTAAAATCGATGAAATCAGCGGCGCTGTTCAATCCGATTACGGCTACCATATTATTAAGAAAACAGCTGAAAAAGCTGCAGTCAATCCGACTTTTGAAGAGAAGAAGGATGAAATTAAGAAGCAGCTAGTGGCTACAGAAGCGAATGAGCTGTCTGAGGCTTGGATGAGTGAGATTCGCGCTAAAGCGAAAATCACGAACAACTTGACTCCTGAAGCTACAGAAGCACCTGAAGCACCAGCAGAATAATAATTTTTTCGCTAACGGGGCAGTGCCTTGTAGGAGCTCTAGCAGCCCTATGAGAAGCTGTCCCTTTCGTTTGAAAAATGAATGGCATTTAAGATTTGGAGGGAATTATGTGAGCAATTATGAAGTAAGAAGCTACGAGGATACTTATACTTTATATGAATTAAGCGATGCAAACACCAACTCTCGTGTGCTTGTATGTCCAGAGCGAGGCGGTATCGTTATCGGCTGTCAACTGCATGGGCTGGAGCTTTTTTATTTGGACAAAGAAACCTTTGAGAGCCCAACAGCTAATATTCGCGGCGGCAACCCCATTCTGTTCCCAATCTGCGGCCAGCTGGAGAACCAGTCTTACGAATGGAATGGCCATCGCTATAATATGGCGAATCATGGTGTCGCTCGTACGGCTGTATGGGAGGTAGTTGCTACCTCTAGTGAAGGTGAAGCTTCGATTACCATTCGGCTTCAGAGCAATGAGGATACACTACGCGTCTATCCTTTTGCCTTCGAGCTTATATTCACTTACGTACTGCAAGACGGACAATTACATACTCGTCAGCAATACCGCAATTTAAGTGAAGCTGCTGCCATGCCTTTCTACGCAGGGTTCCACCCTTATTTTGCAATTGATTCCGACAAAAAAATCGCCTACGAAATCGAAGCAACACGTTACCTCGACTATAACGATAATATGGAGAAGCCCTTCAATGGCGTGATTGATCTGGAAGGGCTTGTCGAATCCGTCTGCTTGCTTGATGTGAAGAAAAGTGAAATTTCGTTCCCTGTACGCCAGGGCGCCCTTGTCCGTCTCACATACGATGACATTTTTAAATATATGGTGCTGTGGTCGGTGAAGGATCGTCCATTCGTATGCGTCGAGCCTTGGATGGCGATGACTGAAGAGCTGGGGCGTCAAGAGGAGCTCGTCATGCTGAATGCCGGCGAAGAGCTGCGGGCTAATATGACGATTAGCTGCGAGCGTTAATAGACTACCGCTAAAACAAATAAAGGAGGAAAGCGCCGCTGGACGCTTTCCTCCTTTATTTTGCTTATTGCAAGCTGCCCACTTAGTAGCCTTCGCCCTTTCCGCCTGTAACGATAGCGATGCCTGAGCTAGCGCCAATACGAGTAGCACCCGCCGAGAACATTTGCAGCGCAGTCTCTCGGTCACGAACTCCGCCCGATGCCTTAACGCCGAGACTTGGACCTACCGTACGGCGCATCAACGCAATATCCTCAGCCGTAGCTCCGCCCTTTCCGAAGCCTGTGGACGTCTTCACGAAATCAGCTCCTGCTTTTTTGCAGATTTCACATGCGGTTACTTTCTCCTCATCGGTTAGAAGTCCGGTTTCCAGAATAACCTTCAGCACCGCGCGGCCTTTCACTGCCTCTGCCACGCCCTCAACGTCACGCTGAACGCCAGCAAGATCACCCGATTTCAACAACCCAATGTTCAGAACCATATCCACCTCTGTCGCGCCGTCTTCAATGGCAAACTTAGCCTCAGCCGCCTTTGAGGCTGTTGTTGTTGCTCCAAGAGGGAAGCCAACTACCGTTGTAATGCCTACCCCTGAGCCGTTAAGCTCCGCCGCCGCTGCCGCTACCCAGCCTGCGTTTACACAAACCGTTGCAAATTGATATTGCTTCGCCTCGCGGCAAACCTGCAAAATCTCTTCTCTCGTCGCATCAGCCTTTAGGATCGTATGGTCAATCATCGCTGCTATTTGCGCTGGCGTATAATCAGTTCCGCTGCTCATCATTTCTTCCTCCATATCATTTCATACTCTATTCTTAATAAGAAAAACGATTCCGCAGTCCTCGTTCTAGCCTAACCATTTTGGGCAACAAGATACACAAACTATGCTTATTATACGAAGCTTTGTCCCAAACAACAATGTTCGGTTTGCAAGAGCGCCGTTGGTTTACTTTTACGTATTCGATACGCTATGATTATGATGCCAATGGCGTTCAGCTTTGGTTTAGGAATGAACTTACACTAGAGCCAAGGTGAAACGGCTGTCGCCGTCCTTATGGCGGTGGCGCGTTTCATTCCGGAGAAATATAGAGAAAATATAGAGAAAGGATATACTTTCTCTATATTTTCACAAACCTTAGGAGGTTCAACGACTATGGATAATATGCTTGAAAAGATAAATGAAGCTGCGGCCTACATTCGCAATCTGCTGCAAGAGCAGCCGCAAATCGGGCTTATTCTAGGCTCCGGTCTAGGCGTTATGGCCGACGAGGTGAAGGACGCAATCGTAATCCCTTACGGCCATATTCCGCATTTCCCTGTATCCACTGTAGAAGGCCATTCGGGTGAGCTGGTCATCGGACAGCTTGAAGGCAAAGCTGTACTCGTCATGAAGGGCCGCTTCCACTACTATGAGGGCTACTCGATGAAAGAGGTCGTATTCCCCGTTTATGTTATGAAGCAGATGGGTATCCAAACACTGCTAGTTACGAATGCTGCAGGCGGCATGAACCGCTCGTTCGCTGCAGGCGATCTCATGCTGATTACCGACCATATCAACAATACCGGCAGCAATCCGCTTATGGGAGCGAACCTGCCAGAGCTTGGTCCACGTTTTCCCGATATGTCGCAAGCTTACAACCGCGAGCTTCGTGCAGTCGTAGCGGCAAAAGCGCAGGAGCTTGACATCAAGCTGCAGCAAGGCGTGTATGTCAGCATCTCGGGTCCAGCCTATTGTACGCCTGCCGAGCTATCCATGATGGCGCGCTGGGGCGCTGATGCCGTCGGCATGTCAACTGCTCCTGAGGTTATCGCCGCCAACTATACCGGTATTCGCGTAGTCGGCATCACCTGTATTACCGACATGGCAATTGGCGACGAGCTGGAGCCGCTTACGCATGAGCAGGTCGTCCGCGTTGCTGAGCAAGCAAGACCAAAATTTATAGCACTGGTGAAAGCATCCGTTGGTGCATTCACCGTATAATGCCTATTCTAGCAACAGTAGCTGTCCGTAAGTCATTGACTTGCGGACAGCCGGAAAGGTGCGACGATTGACCTTGATTCCAAAAACGACCCGTGAAGCCGATTTTTTCAGCAACGCTTTCCATTTTGCGCCTATCGGCATGTCTTTAATTGATTTAGATGGTACGATCATAGTCGTTAACCCGGCTGCTTTAGCCATGCTAGGTTATGAGGAAGATGAGCTTTACACCAAAACCTGCTCGCAGATTACCCATCCGAACGATATAGGCAAGGACAAGCTTCTTATGGAACGTCTGCTTAAAGGCGAAATAGACAATTTCCAACTGCACAAAAACTATCTCAAGAAATCCGGTGATCCGGTAACTACGATGCTGAGTGTATCACTCGTATACGATGATATCGGCAACCCGCGATATTTTATTGCACAGATGATGGATATATCTGAAAAAACAACAGCGCTATCTGAAGTTAAGCAGTTAACAAAACATATTTCCAACATTCTTGAAAGCATACTGGACGCCTTCTTCTCCATCGACAACCAGTACCGGTTTATCTATACCAATCATGCTGCGCAAAAGCTCTTCCAGCGAAGCGAAGCTGAACTGCTGGGTCAGAATATTTGGGAGGTGTTCCCTTGGCTTAAGGGCACCATCAGCCAGCGTGAGTATAAGATTGCTATGGAGAATCATGAGCAGCGGCTTTACGAGCAGTTTATTCCGCAGCTGAATCATTGGTTTGAAGCGAATGTCTACCCTTCCGAATTCGGATTATCTATTCATTTTCGCCAAATTACGGAGAGGAAGCGTACGGCCGACAAGCTGCTTGAGAGCGAGAAGAGCTTTCGCTTGCTTGCTGAGAACTCCAGCGATATGATCTCCAAGCATAATTTTGACGGTCTATATACCTACGTCTCTCCTGCTTGCTATGCGCTGCTTGGCTATCGGGATCATGAGCTCATTGGGAAATCACCTGTTCTTTTCTACCATCCCGATGATAAGCAGCGTGTGCTCGATAACCAAAATCAGATCTATAACCATGTCGATGAGAATACGATTACGTACCGTATAAAACGCAAGGATGGCGTCTATCGCTGGTTCGAATCCACCACTCGCGTCGTCCTCCACGACGGCGATCGTACCCAAACTATCGTATCCGTATCTAGAGATATTACTCCACGCAAAGAAATTGAACTCAAAATGCTTGAGCAATATCAAATGATGCATGCGCTTTCCCATGTGGATGAACTAACGACCATTGCCAATCGCCGCTCCTTCGATGAAATATGGAACAATGAGTGGGAGGATGCTCATCGCCACCATATGCCCGTTACGCTGATGATCGGCGATATCGATAACTTCAAAGCCTATAACGATACTTTCGGACATCAAAAAGGCGACGAATGTCTAAGACAGATCGCCGCAGCTATGCGCAATACCCTAAAACGACCGCTTGATATCGTTACCCGTTACGGCGGAGAGGAATTCGGCATTATTTTGCCGCAGACGAGCAAGGAGCGCGCCACTACCATTGCAAGACGGCTTCTTGAAGCAGTCGCACAATTAGAGATCCCTCACGCAGAAAAAACCGACATCCCCTTTGTAACGATCAGCCTAGGCTCAGCAACGTGGGAGCCCGATTCCCCTCTATCTCAGGATGAGCTGTTTACTGTAGCTGACCGAGCGCTGTACCAAGCGAAGCATGAAGGAAAAAACCGCTATATTACCTCTTAGCTAACCAAGAGATCGTAATCCCGCTGGACTACGATCTCTTTCCTGTTGCCAAATATACTATGATTCTAAGGTGAAGCAGCCTAGACTGCACTTTGTACACTAGAAACCTCACATGAGAGCTGTTTTAGATGGCTACAATGTATTTTTGCAGGAGAATGAGCTCCAAACCAACGAATACCGCCCTATACTAGGCAATCTATTGCACAAACTACAGTGTACGTATCGAGTCAGGCAAGTAACGTCGATTACGTTGTACAAACTACAGCGTAGCCTCGTCCTATCGCGCTATTACCTAAACGAACTAACCCAACTTCGTCCCTGCCTGTTCGAGTTATTTTCTTTCTTACTCGACATGCAGGTCGCGATTTCCTTACCACACTTTTCTAAAACTTTAGTTCAACTTATATAGATGGATTTTCTCCATCTATTTTAAGAAATTTTAGCCTTTTTTGGAATCTAGATGGATTTTCTCCCTCTAATTCTAAGGAATCAGCCGAAATTCAGGAGAAACAGTGAAATTAACAGGAGAAATTCCATCTATTTCCTAGGGCCAAGCGAATAATGTTATTTTAGCTGGAGAAATTCCATCTAGATTCATTGAATTTATTATACTGAGCCCAAGAGCAGCTTAGCGTACTACTGGCATTAGGCAGGCATCATAATATAGAAGAGCCATCCGATGAGGGATAATCCCTCCTTGGATGGCTCTTTCTGCATCATGTATAATTAACGCTTTATCAGTTTAAAATCATCGTAATGAAAACCTGGTGCTACGACACAAGAAACGAGTACAGGCTCATCGCCCAGCACACGTGACATCTGCCATTCATTAGCCGGGACGAGCGCCTGCGGCTGATGGCCCGCAAGTACGTCCGGTCCGACAATAATTTCTTTTCTTGTCTCTGGTGCTGCTTCCGTTCCTCCTAAAGTGAGAACGAGTGGACTGCCGGAATGCCATAGCCAAAGCTCGTCCGAATAAACGGTGTGCCAATCGGAAAACTCATCCGGGTGCAGCAAAAAATAGATAGAGGATGCCGCAAAGCGTCGTCCTGAATAGGGAGCGCCCAGCACCTCCTGCGGTATTTCAAAGCCAGCCTTCCATATCTCCTTGTACCATCCGCCCTCTATATGCTGCTTCAAACCAAGCGACTCCACGAGCGGCGACAGCTGTTGTACTGATACTCCCATCCATTTCAACCTTCTTTCTCTCTATTGCGCGCATAATGTTTATAGATATGTTATTCATTCTATAACGCATAGCTCATATCGTCAATTCATTAAGCATGTAGGAATAGAAGGAATTTATGCCTCGCTTGGCTATCCTCATAGCTCTAGCTTATAATCGAACCATATTAGAAATCCTCGCCAATACATTGTATTGAAGAAAGGAATCATTCAAACATGAATGCACCACTGTTATATATTGAAGATGATCATGAAATCGGAAGCTTTGTTTGTCAGCATTTGCAAGAGCAAGGATACGAGGTTCATTGGCAAAAAAGCGGCGAAGGAGCGGTCCTGTCTGCAGCTGGCTGCAGACTCGTTATTTTGGACGTTATGCTGCCAGGGCTTGACGGCTTTACAATCGGACAGCGGCTTAAGAAGGCTGCACCGGATATTCCGATTCTTATGCTTTCTGCCCGTACATCGATCGATGATAAGCTGCAAGGCTTGCAGTTCGCAGACGATTACCTTACGAAACCCTTTCATCCCGATGAATTAACTGCTCGTATCGAGGTGCTGCTCCGCCGTACAGGTTCGCGAAATGCTGAGCCGTTAGCCATTAAGCACTTGCTTGTACATGAGCAGCAAAACCGCATCGAAAACCGAGAGACGGGAGAAGAAATTCCACTTACGGGCAAGCAGTTTCATATTTTCAGCTATCTGCTGCGCCACTTGGGGCAAATTTTGACGAAAGAACAAATTTATGAGGGAGTCTGGGGAGAAGCCTTCATCGAGGGAGATAAAACGCTCATGGTACATATCCGATATCTACGGGAGAAAATCGAGAAAAACCCCGCAGCACCGGAAATTATCGAGACCGTACGCGGCATCGGCTATCGGGTACGCGCATGAAAAGCCTCAAGCAGCGCTCTAAAGGTTTGAGATTTCGCCAAACCTTATTGTCCCGCTACCTGTTGATCATCCTATTTGCCTTTTTATTTATCCCGATTATATTCCCGCTGGCTTCCATTCTGTATATTATCATCCAAGAAAATGCACCTCACAATGATTCCAACTATTTAAAGTATGGAAGCAGCAACGAGATTACGGCGATGTGGCATGAACAAGCCAAACAGCTGAACAACACGGATGGCGCTCTCATCGACAGCAAGCTGCAAGAGCTGAAGGAGAGCTATCCAGAGGCCTCCTTCTTCTGGGTTGATGCAGCTGGCTCATCTAGGCTGCAGCTCCCGCAGCAGGAACAGCTGCCAGAGCATTGGAATGCCGCAGCCGCCATTCAGTTTATGAAGGATAGCACTGGCAGTGATCCCTTCACAATCGTCTCCTTTCTTGGAGCTGATCATGCCGGTCCAGCCTTCATGGTCATGCAGCTGCCGCGCTCTATTATCCAGCTAGAGCAGCCGATTGGCTCAGGGACGCCTTTCTATATTGCATTCTTATTTCTGATGCTGGCCTTCTTCTTCCTGGTATCCCTGCTTTTCTTCCGCAGCATCCGCAAGCGGCTGCTTGGTTTGCAGACGGCGATGACACTGCATGGAGACAACGGGTTGCCAGTGCCCATTATATTGAAGAAGCAAGATGAAATCGGACAGCTGGAGCTGGCCTTCAACGACATGGTCGTGCAGCTGCGGGACAGCAATGAGCGAGAGCGGGCAGAGGAAGCGCTTCGCAAGCGGCTCATCGCCAACCTATCTCATGATTTGCGTACGCCGTTAACTGTTATGAACAGCCATCTTTACTCTATGAAGAAGGAGGCCCTCAGCGCAAGCGGGCAAGCTTCTATCGTGCAATTAGAACAAAAAATTTCCAGTATCGACAGTCTGATTGAAAACCTGCTCTCCTACACGCTAATGACCAGTGGTCGTTATCCGCTCAAACTTGAGCAGGTAGATTTACTTCGCTTGGTGCGCGAAAGCGCCGCAGCCTGGTATCCGCTCTGGGAGCAGGAAGGTATTGCTGCCGAGATTGAGCTTCCTAGCGGTCCGATGCTGCGAGAGGTTGATAAAGCGGGATTCCGCCGGGTACTGGATAATTTGTTTCAAAATGTGACCCGACATGCAGCAGACGGCAGCTTCATTGGGATAACGGTGGAGACACAGCAGCAGCGAGCAGCCATCATAATTCGTGATCATGGCACGGGGCTTTCCGATCATTCTTCCAGCAGTGGCTATGGCATTGGACTTGCCATCGTCGATTATCTTCTCAAGGAGATGAAGCTCGACTGGCGCATGGACAGCAGCGAAGCCGGCACAAGTATTTATATTTTTTTGTAAGGAGCTGCGCGAGAAGATCATTCTGAAGGGTCGCTTCGCGAGTAGATCATTCTTACGATCGCGGTTGCAGCCAGATTCTTTGATTTCCTAAGACATTTAAAGGTAAGAATATGGCTGCAAAGGCGAACACTTCGTTTCTCCAGAACGATCTTCTCGCTTCGCTTACACTGCATTTTTCAAAAATATAGGACAGTATATCATTTCGCCATACTTTCTCTATAGTTCTCGTAATGAAACGCGCTGGCGCCGTCAAAGGACGGCGACAGCCGTTTCACCTTGGTTCAACTGATATAGATGGAATTTCTCCATCTAAATTTAAGGAATTTTAGCTTGTTTTGGCATCTAGATGGGATTTCTCCATCTAATTCCAAGGAATCAGCCGAAATCCAGGAGAAACAGTAGAATTAACGGGACAAATTCCATCTATTTCATACTGCGAAGCGAATAACGTTATTTTAGCGGGAGAAATTCCATCTAATATTCATTGTCAGGCCAATTGATTATCCAAGTATTGAGATAAGGAGATATGGGCCCCTCCCCTTTGGCGGGAACGTGGGTGAATAGATCTATTTATTAGATCTAAAAGTTACTGGATAATCAACAGGCCTGCTCTTTTTTTAAACAAAATTTAAACTTGGGCAGCCTCTCCTTTAACCTGCATCCGTTAATGTAGGTAATGAGGTGATTAACGTGAATGATTGGATAATCGAAACAAAGGCACTAAGCAAGCGTTATAAGGGACGTTATGCGGTGTCCAATCTTAATTTAAAAATCGCAAAAGGTGATATTTATGGTTTCCTTGGGCCAAACGGCGCGGGTAAAACAACGACGATCCGCATGCTGCTTGGATTAATCAAGCCATCGAGCGGATCTGTCCATATTTTCGGTCAGCCGCTTAGCAAAGAAAGAATCTCGATCCTGAGCCGCATCGGCTCTCTTGTCGAATACCCCTCGTATTACGGACATTTGAGCGCGATTGATAATCTTGAGGCAATCCGCAAAATTATTGGAGCGCCTGCTGCCAGAATTGCTGAGGTGCTGGACATTGTTGGACTGGCCAAGGAAGCGCGCCGCCCCGTCAAAGGCTTCTCTCTAGGCATGAAGCAGCGATTGGGCATCGCTAGCGCTTTGCTTGGCAATCCAGAGCTGCTGCTGCTCGACGAGCCAACTAATGGACTGGACCCTTCAGGCATATTGGAAATTCGCGAGTTAATTAAAGAAATGCCCAAGCAGCATGGCATAACTGTGCTTATATCGAGTCATTTGCTTAGCGAGGTTGAGCTGACGGCTGGAACGGTCGGGATCATTCGGCAGGGTGAGCTCGTTTTTCAAGATACGATACACAATTTGCATCAGCAGGCACAGGGCAGCATGTCACTTGTTGTATCTAATCCAGAGGCTGCGCTGGCCATGATGCGGCAGAATGGCGTTACAGCTATGCAAAAAGGGGCTGCTTTACTGCTGGAGCAAACAGACGATCACGCAGTCGCACGCATTGTGAAAAATCTCGTTGAACGTGATCATGCCATTTATCGTGTCGAGGAAAAACGAAAGTCGCTAGAGGAGCTCTTTCTCCAAATTGTCGGGGAGGGAGTGCAGCCATGATGCTCAAGGCGCTGTCGTCTGACTTCCTGAAAATACGCGGCAAGGGGCTGTGGTTTCTCATCTTCCTTGGACCGATCGGCTTGATTGCCATGCAGGCGCTCAATTTCGGCCTTCGTTATGACTATTTAACACAAAGATATGCGGGGAGACTGTGGGAAACACTGCTCGCAGACATTCAAATATTCGTCCCGATCTCGCTTTTTCTCGGCATTACCCTTGTCGCTTCGCTGATTGCCCATATTGAGCATAGTACGAACGCCTGGAAGCTGCTGCTGGCGCTGCCGATCTCGAAAGGCACCGTATTTTGCTCCAAGCTTGTGCTGAGCATCCTTTTGCTTACCCTATCCTGTACAGTGCTTGCGACCTTAATCGCTGTGCTTGGGCTATCCCTACGCTTCCCGCTCGAGACGATGCCGATAACAGCGATTTTGCAGCTTAGCTTCCTGCCATTCGCCGCTTCTCTGCCAGCATTGGCGCTGTTTCTATGGCTATGCACGGCTCTTAAAAACCAAGCCATTCCCATTACGCTTGGCGTGCTGATCGCTATTGGCTCTGTGTTTACAGGCTTGATATCCGGTCCATTGTCCAAATGGCTCCCGCTCAACTGGCCGATGTTCGGCTATATTGGACCGCAGCAGGAGCTGTTCGTAGGCGCAGGCTTTGCAGCCTTCTGCATCATTAGCCTCTTTGGCTTCCTCCATTTCATCCGAAAGGATGTGAGCTAAATATGAAAGGTTTTGTTCGACTAATCGCTTCAGAACGGTTAAAGCTGTCCAAGTCCTTCATCTGGATACTCGTCCTGCTTAGCCCGCTCGTGTCTCTTGCTATCGGAATATTCCTATCCCTTGAGTCATTTGGCGCAGCCAGTCCAGCTGAGGAATATTCCATCCTCGTTTCTTCAATGGCCGCCTTCCATGCGATGCTGTTTTTACCGATTCTAACGGGGATTCTTTCCGCCTTCGTTTGCAGATACGAGCATACTGGCGGTGGCTGGAAGCAGCTGCTTACGCTGCCTGTATCTAGAACAAGTCTTTATCTTGCAAAATTCAGCGTAGTCGCGATACTGCTTGCCGTTACGCAGCTGCTGTTCCTTGGTGCTGTCGTCGTGTCAGCAGCCTATCAAGGCATCGATGGCGGTGTGCCGTGGCGCACGCTGTTGATAGGAGTCGGGAGCGGCTGGCTGGCCTGCCTTCCGCTTGCAGCATTGCAGCTGCTTGTGTCCGTAAGCTGGAGCAGCTTCGCAGCTCCACTGGTCATTAACGTCATGCTCACCATTCCAAATATGCTCATCGTCAACTCGGAACGCTTCGGACCCTACTATCCTTGGGCGCAGCCTATGCTTGCCATGCTAAGCTTCGGAGATGAAACATTCGGCGCCTTCGCGCTGCCGCTCGAAAATTTGCTCATTACGGTCATGGGCAGCTTTATTTTGTTCCTTGCTATCGGCCTTCTCTATTTCAAGCGCAAGGAGATGTAGCGGCGGGTACTATGAAAGATAGAACTACTGCATGGTTTCATATATACCATATACTTGTTGAGCAGGGAGGCATTACGAAGAGAAGAGGTCAACGGATATGAAACAAAAGCTATTTTTTGTCTTAGTCGCCATTACCAGTTACTTTGCAGGTGTACTCGCCTATCTTTCTTATTTGTCGATTGTCTACGATCAGGGACTTGGGAGTGAGTCGAGCAAATTCATCGGCTGGACGCTCCCTCCCTTTTTATTTCTAATATTACCTTTTTACACGCTCATGTACCGGTGGAGAAAAACAGCGATCCTGCTGAGAGCTGCCCTGCTTATTGGATTAAGCGTTGTGGCGGCTGTCTCCGTCCCCTTGCTAATGGGCCTTGGAATCGGTCCGTTCCGAAGCCTCTTTTCACCAGAGATCGGGTTATTCACCCTGCTCTTTGCAAGCTCAGCACTCGTCTTTACCCTAGGCTCCGTTATCGCTGCCAAAGGGCGAGGCTATATACTTTTCACACTCGCAGCGCTAATTATAATCATCCTCCCCATCCACACCTTATCTTCTGAAACGGAGAAAAGCAGGCCCATTATTCACAAAATACCGCAGAGCTTTCATGGTACGGTCGTCATTCATTATGGAGAATCCGACTATCCTCCTATTCCAAAAATTAAAGGATACGAGGTCATTCGAATTTCAGAGAGCGGCAGTTATAGAACCTCAAGCCCACGGCCGCCTAGAGGCATTCGTCATGTTCTTGTGGATGAGAAGGGAAATGAAATACAGCCTATCTCGATTCCAGGCGAAACATTCAAGCTTGGTATTACGCCAGATATTAAAATCAGCGAGTACGAGGTGCCCTAACAAAAGTCACCTCTTTCTTTTCTTGAAGCATTGCAATACCGCGGACAAGCTAAGCTGGATGATATAGAATAATTGAGACAGCAGTCTCAACAAGATGAGGAAGTACCTCATGTTTAAAATATCGGAGCTTTTTCAATGGCCTCCCGGCACTACACTGCACTTTGTACAGTAGATTTGATGTTACTACGCTAGCTTCTGACGTACACTGCACTTTTTACAATTGATTTCCTATTTTAGGGTGAAAATTATCCCTTAGACGTTAATTCTGCTGCAATATTACATTGTAGTGGTTGGAATCAGCAGTTATGTGAGGTTTCTGTTGCAAAAAGTACAGCGTAGGTTGCCGGGCACTAGCTATAGCTATGCTAATGCGTTGTTTCGTGGCAGTATTCATCTGCTGCCCGTAGGCGACATTTGAACTTAAGCGCATTCAGCAAAAGAAAGAGGAGCAGACTGCTCCTCTTTCTGCTATTCCACGCATAAGTCGTGCTTCAATTACGATTTTTTCTCAGCTAACCAAGAGGAGAGTGCAGCAATTTCCGCATCACTAAGCTGTCCTTTGTAAGCTGGCATGCCGTTGCCGCCATTTTCAATCTGTTTTTTAATCTGATCCACAGACATAGCAGCGCCCACCGCTTTCAAATCAGGCCCAACGCCGCCGGAAAGATCCACCGCGTGACAGCTCACGCAGTTATTGGCATACACGGTCTCCGCTGCTGCTGTATTAACCGTAGTTCCACCATTATTTTCGGCAGGAGGCTTCTTATCGTTTGTTTTGTTGCCGCCGCAGGCCGCCAAGCCTATCGTTAATGCCATGATGGCAATCCATAATAATCCTTTGTTTTTGAGCATCGGTTATATTGCCTCCTCCTAAGTTGAGATTATTTAATACCGTTCCCCAAACCATCTGGCATATGTATCACATTCCATAGATTTTCAGACAAGGTGAAACGGCTGTCGCCGTCCTTTTGGCGGTGGCGCGTTTCATTCCGGAGAAATATAGAGACAGTATGACGAAATGATATACTTTCCTATATTTTAAGGAAATCCAGCGCATAAAGGCACTTGAACTGGTTAATATAATGAAATATCAAAGAAGTTAAATAGATATAAGCTTGTACTTGCGAGGTGGTTTCGTGGATTTGCAGGGTGATTTGGCCAATCACTTGACCGAGCTTAGGAAAAGGCTGATCATCGTTATCGGTTGTTTCTTGTCGGCGTCGCCTTCGAAATGCCGCTGATCATCCTGTTTCCTACAAAAATAGGACTGCTAACTCCTGAGCGATTGAACGGCTCACGTAAATACGCTTATGTCGGTCTGGCCGCCGTTCCAAACCCAACTTGAACCAAAAGGAGACTTTCACATGTTAAACAACATTGGTGTTTCAGGGCTAGTCATTATTTTGATTATCGCGCTCATCGTGTTTGGGCCAGCTAAGCTTCCTCTGCTCGGCCGGGCATTCGGTGATACACTGCGTGAATTCCGCAGCTCCACGCGCGGCATTATAGATGATGAGCCTAGTAGCGCAGCTCCATTAGCAAATAAAGATGACATGAGAGAGCAAGCGTAATCTCACAAATTCAGCTCCATACAGCTTTGCGATCCAGAATAACAGGATTTTCTCCTGAAAATTCTACGATAAGTACGCGATCCAATTCATTACATGGAAATACTACCGTTAAAATATACACTTACTCCTCAAACCAAACCTATAGCTCGAATTAACCAGAGTAACTCCTCCTAAAACCGAAGTGAAATACATCAAGACGTTAGGGAATGAGATGGAATATCTTTATATGCGAAACGACACCAGCTTTTATCTCAAATAGCAAATAGTTATTTTCGTTATTTTGGTCATCGCTGATTGCGTAGGCATACTCCTCAGACTCTGTTCGGCCGTCCTTCGCAATTTCTATATTCGGATAGGCTTCTTTGTTTCGTTCGTTATGAAGCTCGGTGCCTCGTTTGTTGTTCGTATGATATCTGAGCTCTGCTTCTGGCAGCTAACGGTGACAATAGAACTTGTAATTAAAAGCAGCAGCATGCTCCGTACAAGTAATCTTTTCATACTCCCACCACTTAACTATGTAATTTTTTACATTTATTCTATTCAGACGAAATTCACAACAATTTGTTACATTATCACATAAAGAAGGCTGCCGACCCCAATGGATCGACAGCCTGACAGCCTACTCTTTATTCAACTGTAATCGTTTCTCTGTTTCCAAACTGCGCATGGTGCAAACGACTGTAGATGCCGCCTGCGGATACGAGCTCTTCATGACGGCCCTGCTCGGCAATGCCGTCCTCGGTTACGACAACGATCCGATCCGCGTTCTTGATCGTTGCCAGACGATGCGCGATCACTAGCGTCGTCCTGCCTACCGAAAGCTCAGCAAGCGATTGCTGAATCGCTGCTTCCGTTTCCGTATCAAGCGCTGATGTCGCTTCATCGAGAATAAGGATCGGCGGATTTTTGAGGAACATCCGCGCAATGGCAAGGCGCTGCTTCTGTCCGCCGGACAGCTTCACGCCGCGTTCACCAACAACGGTATCCAGCCCTTGCGGCTGGGCACCTATGAACTCCTCAAGCTTCGCTCTGCGAGCGGCTTGCCAAATATCCGCCTCTGATGCGCCGAGCTTGCCGTAGCTAATATTTTCACGAATCGTCCCCGCGAATAGAAATACATCCTGCTGTACGATGCCAATCTGCTTCCGCAGCGATACCAGCTTCAGATCACGTGTGTCATAACCATCAACCGTAATGCTACCGCCATCGATTTCGTAGAAGCGCGGCAGCAGGCTGCAAAGCGTTGTTTTGCCAGCGCCGGAAGGGCCTACGAAAGCGATCGTCTCGCCTGCACGAATCGTGAGATCAATATTTTCAAGCACCTTCGCTTCTCCTTCATAACCAAACGTAACATTCCGGTACTCGATATTTCCGATTAAGCGATCCACCTCGACCGCATTCTGCTTGTCTGCCACATCAGGCTCCGTTTCCAGCAACTGCACATAACGCTTAAAGCCGGCAATTCCCTTCGGATAGCTTTCAATGACCGCATTAATTTTTTCAATTGGTTTAAAAAAGATGTTCGTTAGCAGCACAAAGCTAATAAATTCACCATACTTAAGCTCTCCCTTAATAACAAACCATGTGCCTGCAATCAACACAAACACAGATACGAGCCTCATCAGCATGTACGTAATAGACGAGTTCAAGCCGATAATTTTGTAGGAAATCAGCTTCGCTTCCCGGAAGCGCAGATTGTTGACCTTGAACAGCTTTTTCTCATGGCTTTCGTTCGAGAAGGCCTGTACGACACGAATACCACCGACCGTATCCTCCACGCGTGCATTAAAATCAGCCATATCCGAGAACAACCGATTCGCTGCTTTGGTCATTTTGCCATTGAACAACAGCACGAGCCAAATAATAATAGGAACGATAACAAACGTTAAAATAGCTAATTCCAAATTAATATAGGCCATAATGCCGAAGGCCCCAATGAGCGTCATTACCGCAATAAACATATCCTCCGGTCCATGGTGGGCGACCTCTCCGATTTCGAACAAATCATTCGTAAGCCGCGAGATCAGATGGCCCGTCTTCGTATTATCGAAGAAACGGAACGAAAGCTTTTGCACATGATCAAACAGCTTCTTCCTCATGTCCGTCTCAATATTAATGCCGAGCATATGCCCCCAGTAGGTAACTACATACGACAATAAAGTATTAATGATATAAACAATTAACAGTATCGCGCACACTGTAACAATAAGTCCCCAATTCTCGTCCGGCAGCAATGTGTCTATGACATAGCTGACCCCCAGCGGGAAGCAAAGCTCAAGAATAGCAAGCACTACCGCACAGCAAAAATCGAGCATAAACAGTTTTTTGTAAGGCTTATAGTAAGCAAAAAATCGTAAAAGCATCGTCGGCTCCTTCTTCTTATGTAGTGAGAATCATTTTCATTAAATGATATATAATAGCTTCCACACTGTCAATCATTTCCCAAAATCAATCCGTTCATGATGCGTATACACATTCATCTCCCCGCCTCGTATAAAACCAACACAGGTAATGCCTAGATCCTCCGCCAAGCGCAGGGCGAGATCCGTTGGCGCTGACTTGCTGAGCATAATTCCGCAGCCGATCTTGGCAGCCTTCAGCACCGCTTCCGAGGAGAGTCTGCCGCTGAAGGCGATGACTTTATCTGAGGTGCGAAGCCGGCGCAGCAGGCAGTAGCCAAATAGCTTATCCAGCGCATTGTGCCGCCCAATATCCGTCCTTATCGCAAGCAGCTCCTCAGGCGTTCCAATCGCTGCATTATGAACGCCGCCTGTGCTGCGAAACTCAGGAGAGCTCTCCTGCAGCTCACGCATGAAGCGAATACATTGCTCTGGCGTTATACGCGTACGTGTCATGATCGTTTTGGCAGTCAGCATATCGTTGTGAAAATAAAACTGCCGACTCTTGCCGCAGCAAGAGCCAATAAACCGTTTGGCATAGTGATCATGGCTAAGCGTGTGCTTATGCTCAAGCTCTATGTAGGCCATGCCGGTATCCTCATGAATATTTAACGACCTTAACTGCCCTGCCGCACGTATGACGCCCTCGGAAGCGAGGAACCCAATGATAAGCTCCTGCAGGTTCGATGGCGAGCATACCAAGGTAGCAAATTCTTCGCCGTCTAGCTTTAGAGTTAACGGAAATTCCGCAGCAATCTCATCCTCCAGCTCCAGGGGCATACTGCCGGCGTATTTGAGAATGCGCCATTGTGTCGTATTGGAAAGCTCCATAAAACCGCCCCTCTCCTTGCAATTACACGCACCTTCTCCTGCATCTGCACTCACATTCGCAACTCTACCTCTCACCTACACCATCCTACCTGCGCTCCAACCTCCTCCTCATGCCGGCGGCTCAATTTCCAGCTCTACAATACGCTTCTCCACATATTTTGTATCTTTAAAAGCATGGTAAGTGTCGGCCCGCTCCACGATCACCGATGCATTGTACTCAGGTATGCCCGCAAGCGGCTCGTATACGCCTCTTGGGAATAAGCTGTTGCCCTCCGGCCAATACAGCTCGATATTCCCCCTCGCAATATCCTCCCGCTTCGCTCTGCCATGGAAGCTGCCGCTGCGGTTATATACCACAATCGCGTCACCCTCCTGAACCGATAGCTCGGATAGGTCAGCTTCATTCATCAAAACGTCATATCGGCCTGCAGCGTTGAAAGCATCCTTCTCCCCATAAATCATCGAGTTGAACTGCTTGCCTCGACGAGTTGTCGCATAGAAATGACCTTCGGGCTTGCGCAGCTCCGGAAGCTCAATAGGGAGCAGGCTGCCACGGCCATCAATGGTCGGACAGAAGCCGCCTTCACATAGCCACGCCCCTCCCCACTGAAAGACGTCGCCTTGGTTATGCAGCAGCTCAATCCCTACGTAATTTGGAGAGGCTAATGCAATCTCCCGCCTAACCTCATCAGCATCCTTAAACTTAATGGCTGCCTTAAGCTCAGGACGAATGCGAGCAGCCAAATCCGCGTAGATCTGCCACTCCGCACGCGCCTCCTCCATTCGCGGACCGGCAATCGTTGGCGAATAATAAACCATTCGCTCCGTCGAGGTCGAGGTCCCGCCTCCTGGCTGCTCATACCTTGTCATAGCAGGAAGAACGATTACCTCTTCCGCAGCATCGAGCAAAGTGGAGCTGTTCAGCACAATGTCCTGATGAACCCTCATATCAACAGCCTCTAAGCAGCTCCTCACAAAATCAGGGTCTGGCATCGTCTCGACAAAATTACCGCCCGATGTATAGAACAGCTTCAGCTTTCTTTCGTGCTGCTCAGGCAGCACGGCATTCTCCAAAGACACGCCGACAATATCCCCCTGCCAAGCCGGCAGCTCAAAGCCCCAAAGATCCTCAATACGGCGGATATCCTCACCTTTGAACTCCCCGCCAGGCAGACTGAACGGGTCTGCACCCATTTCGCCTGAGCCCTGAACCCCGCTATGACCGCGAATCGGCATCAAGCCGCAATGCTCGCGACCGAGGAAGCCTCGCAGCAGCGCAAGATTGGCCACCTGAGAAATATTGTCCGTACCAAAGCGATGCTGCGTCAGTCCCATACTCCAGACGAACACGCCAGTACTCGCTGCCGCAAGCACGGAAGCGAGCTCGCTCATCCGCTCTCTTGTCAGACCGGATGACTTCTCCAGCAGTCCCCACTCCTGCTTCTGGATATGCTCCTTCAGCTGCTCATATCCATTCGTATGCGCATGAACAAAAGCATGATCGATCGCAGAGCCCGGCTCCTGCTCCTCCATCTCGAACCAGCTCTTCATAACGCCGTGCATAAGCGCAATGTCCCCGCCAATATTCACCTGATAGAAATCATCGGCAAGCTTCGTGCCGAAGAGCGCCGATTCCGGAATAGACGGAATCCAGTAGCCCTCCATCGCTGGCTCGCGATAAGGATTAATGACGATAATTTTTGTACCCTTGCGTTTGGCTGCGTACATATACTTGGTTGAAACCGGCTGATTGTTCGCCGCCACGCTGCCCCAGAATACGAGTACATCCGTGCCGATCCAATCCTTGTAATTGCATGTAGAGGCGCCTACGCCAATAGAGCGCTTCATCGCTGTTTTGGATGGCGAATGGCAAATCCGCGAAGCATTATCAATATTATTGGTGCCAATGAGCCTTGCTGCCTTCGCAGCCACATAATACGATTCATTCGTTATGCCTCGTGCTGTTAAATAGAAAGCAAGCTGCTTCGGATCAATCGCCCGCGCTTTCTCTGCGATACGATCCAGCGCATCTTCCCACGAAATTCTTCGAAAGCTGCGCTCTCCTTTGCTCCGAATTAAAGGGTACGGCAGTCTGCCCAGCTTCCTTAATTGCGTACTATCGAGCCTCCGAAGCTCATCAATATCAGAGTGAAGCACAGTCTCCTTAATTGCAGGCATCGTATTCAAACGCAGAACATTAAGCCTTGTGGTGCAAAGATGTGGGCCGTCCAGCGTTTGATCGTATAAGCCGGATACGCCAAGCGCACAGCCATCGCATACCCCTTGCGTTAGAATCCGATAGGCGTACGGCAAATTGTCTCGGTTGTCCCATGCAACCTTAAGCGTATCGCGAATATGATGCGGCTTGATGCGTCCAAGCCCGAAGGGCGCTTTGCTCACCCACAGCTTCGGATCGGGGCGTCGCGGCAGCTTTATGGGGCCTGTGTGCATAGTTTTCTTCATAAATGATTCACCTCATAGCTAGTCATTATGAAACAAATACGATGATCGGACGGTTAAGCTTATCGCTCAAAGAAAGGTAAGCGCATACATACATGATGACGCCACCTTTATCCTCCATCCATACAATTCTACAGCGAGCATGACGCAATTCGCTTCGCCTGCGCAGCCGCTAGATAGGCAGCACCTGCACTGCTGCTTGCTTTCCGCTGACTTGAATACCGGACTGCTTCTTGCCGCTGTCCGCCAAATCCTTCAGCATACGCTCCAGCAGCTCCTTTGCCTTCGGCCCTTCCTTTCCTTGAATCTTCACCACAAGCTGTACCGCATTGCCAGAGCTGAGCAGCTTCGCGGATTGCCGCAGCTTCGTATCATAGTCATGCTCCTCAATATGCGGAGTTAAGCGAAGCTCCTTCACCTTGCTCGGCTGATCCTTTACCTTCGCACCGCGTTTTTCTTGATCCGCCTGCTGCTTGGCCTGCCCTTTGGCAACCAGCTTGCACGGCGGCGGACTGCTCATCAGCGAGGTGCAGACCAAATCCACTTTCAGCTCCCGCGCCTTTGCCAGCGCTTCATCGCGCGAGACAATGCCGAGTTCCTCGCCGCGCAGTCCTGTTAGGCGCACTTCTGAAGCTCGTATCTTTTCATTCATAATGACCATCGATGCCATAACTACATATCGCTCCCTTACTGTATATACGGCAAACAGCAGCCTCTAATAACTAAGCCGCTGTTTATTCCTTCTACTAGTATACTCTTTTATTACGCATCAAGGACAGACGCTTTATGCATCGCTCCACCTGTACCGTCCGCTGCTATCGCCTTGGCATCGGCTTCATGACGTTCTGCTTTGCGCAGAAATTTCTTGCCTCTCCAACGAATCAGCGACAGTGTTCCTCGAATGTATTCATCCAAGATCATGCAGGCATAAATGCCGATTAAGCCCCAACCGAGCTCGATACCGACAAAATAAGCGAGCCCCGTCGCCACCAGCCACATAGAGAACACAGACGTCCACATCGTAAACCGTGTATCTCCCACGGCATTAAGCGAATTACCAAGCGCCATGTTGACCATTTTGCCCGGCTGCAGCAGCAGGTTCATACCTAGAAGCGATACACCAAGCGTAATAATTTCCTTATTGTCTGTAAATATGCCGAGCAGCTGCTTCCCGAACATAAAGATAATAAACGCATTAACGGTTACGATAGCAAGACCGATCCACATCGCTCGAAAGGCAAGACCATATGCCTCCCTCAGCCTGCCCGCTCCGAACAAATGCGCAATTTGAATTTGCACCGCCAGCGCAATGGAGTAGCCCAGCATGAAGCAGAATGATTCGAGCGTATTCATATAGGTTCGCGCGGCCAGCTCATTCGAGCCGAGCATGGCGAGAAACGTAAAGATAAGCAGCTGTGTAAATACCCAGCAGGACATATTGACGCCGAGCGGCCATCCAATGCGAACAATATCGCCGAACAGCTTGCGATTAAACACATTAAGATCACGCAAGCTAATCGTGCGCTCGAAGGAGCTGAGGAACATAATGAACAGCACGATAGTTGCGAGCAAGCGGCATAGCACCGTGGAGATGGCAACGCCCATCAAGCCCCATTTTGGAAAACCGAACGCCCCGAAAATAAAAGCATAGTTAAAAAACACATGCACCACATTCATGCCAATCGCCGTATACATCGGACCCTTCGTATTGCCTGTATTGCGAATGGCCGTACTCAGTGCAGACATTAACGCAATGAGCACCATACCGCCGCCGACAATAGATATATAGGTTTTCGCCATAGGGATCAACTGCTCTGGAAGCTGAAGCATCGAAGCAATTTCTCCTGGAATTAGAAATAGCAGTACACTCAGACCAAGGCCGATAATCCCACTCACATTTACCGCCATAATCGCAATCGTACGTGCATCCTCGTTGTTTCGCGAGCCGATTTTTTGGGCAATGAGAATACCCGCTCCGCTCGCAACCGTAATAAACAACGTGGTTAAAGCTTGAAACAGCTGATTGGAGAAGCCAACAACCGCAACCGCGTCATCTGAAATTCGGCTTACCATTAATGTGTCCGCCGCGCCAAGCAAAAACTGTAAAAACAGCTCAATAAATATAGGCCATGCCAACATCCAGAGCGATAATTTTTTGTGTGATAAAGCCATTCAAGTTTCCCCCTGCACTGACCGCCATCAAGCAGCCCGTATCTGTTGTTCGATCATGAATCGTCATTACAAATTATAGATGCTATACTGAGCATAATGTATCAGTTTTACAACGCAAACTATAACGATTCAAACTTCGATCATACAAGGAGAACACAAGGGCTATGACCATCCTTCATCTGACCGTTCCACCGCTGCCCCACTATATAATCGGAGGTTATGCGGTAGCCCCGACCGGACGCAAGCATCCGAGCAGGCGCAACATTGAAGTGTTCGATCTGCTTGTAGTCACCAGCGGCTGTTTATACCTTGGCGAGGAAGCACAGGAATACGAAGTGAGCGCAGGGCACTCACTTATTTTAAGACCGGATGCTTATCATTATGCTACGCGTGCCTGCCAAGAACAAACAGGCTATTATTGGATTCATTTTCAGACGCTGGGAAAGTGGGGCTTGTCCGATCAATCCCTTTCAGCTGAGCCCGCTGAGCCGAAAGACGAGAACATATTTGCGTCCAACAAGTACACTACACAAACCTTCACGAAGCAGCTGCCTCAATTCGCCAAGCTGCTGCAGCCCTCGAAGATGGATAATCTTCTACGCCAGCTTGTCCAGCTTAATATGAACGATCATATCCCTAGCGTAAAATGGAAGCAGCAGCTTGTGTTTCAAGAGGTTATCGAGCATCTATCGGCCTCCATGGAGACAGCGGGTCCCTCACCCTCCGCCCTTTGCGCAGAGCAGGCCGCCTCCTATTTGCGTGAGCATTACCAGGAGGATATAACCGCGCAGGAGCTTGGGGAGAGCATCAACTTTCATCCTGTCTATATTGCCAGATGCATGCAGAAGGAGTTTGGCTGTGCGCCCTTCGATTATTTAATGCGATTCCGCATCGAGCGGGCAAAGCTTCTGCTGCTGCAGACTGACCTGCCCATCGCTCGGATTGGTGAAGAGGTGGGCTTTAACCACGCCGCCTACTTCACCTCCTGCTTCGCCAAATACGAGGGCATATCGCCGCGCAAATACCGACAGCGCTTCTCTCATGGGTAAAATTGCTGCCATGAACATTTTCCCGCTATACTCTGCTCATAAAAAAGAACGGCTCCCGCTAAGAGAACCGTGCCTTCATTAAATTTTCTGTTTTTTAATAGCCTCTCGGAATTAAATGGACAGAATTAGGGGATGAATTAAAAACAATGGATGCACTCCAATCGCGAGTAGGTAAACACTAATATGGCGCCTTCCGTCCGCGGAATGAAAAAAAAGGCCGCGTCACAAAGACGCAGCCAATGATTCTACGATATGATTAAAAAGTAACGAGTTCTGATAAATCGTCGTCCTTTTATTTCTGTTTCCGAATTCTATCATTCAAATCAAGATCCTCGATGATATGGAAGAAAACAGCCATCTCATCGTAAACATTTCTCAGATCATACTCGCCATGCTTCTTCTTAATGCCACTATCAATAAAGTTTTTTTGCGACCATACAGCAACAAACATAGAAGAATGATGGAATGAGATCATCATCGGGCTTGAATATCTTTTACAGAAATCAAGCATCTGAGCCATTAATGATGGGCTTAGAATACTGTGTGCTTCAGCTTCGTTATCTGTACGAACAGTAAAATACTGATTAAATTCAGCATGTTCAAGCTCAATCGCCTTTGCCCTCTTGCTGGTTGTCGAAGCAGCTTTTTGCAGCATTTTACCAAAAAACCGACCCGCAGTGCTAGTAGACTTCAAAAAGTTTGTCTCTATTACTGTTAGGCCAGAAAACTCCCTTTTGAAATCAGCTATGAATAATACTCCTTTAAAAGCAAGATCTTTTTGGTTTGTAGTATAACCATCTGCATCAGAGAAACGATTCTCTATCGTGATTTTCAATTCAGACATATGGAATTCGGTTAAGCCATATTTTCCTTCAAAATAATCCTCACCGGTAATATGTCTGTTTCCGAACACGAACAGCTCGCTCGCATCAATCCATTCATCGCTAATTCGAGCATTATGTACATAATTACAATATTTTTCATACTCATCTGTTTCGTAGGGCAGCTTGGCATACTTAAGCATATTGTCTGCAAAGGCTCCAATTGTTGCTTGCTTTAGCTCCGCATTGTAGACGGCTCTCCCTTTACGAAAAACTCTAAATGTAT
Source organism: Paenibacillus sp. FSL H8-0548 (assembly GCF_038630985.1). NCBI lineage: Bacteria > Bacillati > Bacillota > Bacilli > Caryophanales > Paenibacillaceae > Paenibacillus > Paenibacillus sp. FSL H8-0548. The sequence goes on along the minus strand of NZ_CP152049.1, from coordinate 485,064 downwards.
ACCACAAGGAAACGAGCCATAAACCAATAATAAAAATCGTTAGAAGAGAGTATTCCACATTTAGAAATGTAACCATCAAAATAATCGTACAAATTAGAAATAAAGCAGCCGCCCTAAGCAGCTTTTGATTCGTTTCTGCTTTGATATGATTCAGTTCATCATATGGTAGGCTGACATTAGTCATTGCTTGTTCATAAGTGGGAAGCATGAATCCATTTCTCCTTTAAGGACTATTTTTAGTTATATCGGCTTTTATTGTTCCTTATTAGAGACTAAACCCCTTTTTAATCCAAAAATGATGATTACTCACTCAATCCTTACTCTCTATACTCACATACGTATATTCCTGTTGCTCGCTAATGATTAAAGCATTTAGCTGGTACCCGAACTTGATACCGCCATCGATACCGATCATTTGTTTCCCAAACCAAGGATCAAATTGTTTCGAATGATGCAGCCTAGCGGTTACCTCATGTCCGAATACAATCTTTTTAAAGATAGGCAATATCCCATCATGAGCATGGAATTTCCCCCTTATCCAGCGATAATCCTTGGTAGAAGTATGGCGCCAATGTGATAATTGCGGATCAATACCAGCATGTACATAAATATGGTGTTGATCTTCTATGAAATATTTTAAATTGCGAAGAAAATGTATGTCAGTTGCGTACTTCTGCTTAATAAAACTTCGTGCCTTCACATCATCCGACTCATCCTCATACCAAGGACAGAACGAACGAATGGTTTGCATGCCTCCATTACGGGCTGACGTATAGGGAGAAAGGATATAATCTTTATCATCCAGCCAATTTAAAAACATATCGTCATGGTTACCGCCAATTGCACTTACCCCATTTAATTTAGCCAATCCTCTCACATACTGCACAACTTTAAGAGACGAAGGCCCGCCATCTACATAGTCGCCAAGCAAAACAAGCCGATCATGAATAGCGTTGTACTGAACCATATTGAGTAACGCAACGAAAGTCTGATAATAGCCATGAATGTCTGAAATAACGATGGTTCTCCTCATACGAATACATTGGCCTCCTGATCAGCTCAACTACTTTCCTTTAATTGATGCTGAGATATCATGTTACCATTCTAGAACCATAACACCTTGAAAATCAATGCAAATCGCAATGTTTAATAACAAAATAAACCGGACATTATCTACGGCAGGCCATAGGCGCCGTAAGAAATCGTAGAAGGTACCGACGCTGGGAAGATCGTCAAAGGCGAACCCCCTAAGAACGCAGCAAGGAAGCAGGATCGCGTGGAAGTGGACCGCGATCGGCATAAGAGTCATGAAGAAACGTAGTGATGGATGAGAGATCAGCCTGCCATAGCTTAAGTGCAAGCTGCCAATCCTTAGGGATAAGAACGAGACCCGTGCTGTAATGTGTGCGAAGTTGCCGAAGAACAAAGGCTTGGTAATCGGTGTGTGGAACAAGAACAGGTTTCAAATCGATGCACTCCAATCGCGAGTAGGTAAAAAAAACCCTTTACACGCGTTTTTGGAAAAATAAAGGAAAAGTCAAGGGTATTTTAGAGAAAATAGCTAAAAGTTTCTATAATGTCCCCCATGATCAAATATGGAATTAAAGAACAAAATCCCCCTACTGCGTAGGAGGAAAGCAAGTTTGATGGTACGAGGAATCCCTTGTCCCATCTGCCACTGCGAATGCCGAGAGGCTATTTTATAAATTGGAGGATACACGGGCTCCGTGCTTGTCAGCAGCTGTATTCGTTTTTTTTCCCCAGCCCGTTAACCACTTGCCTAAACGAATGGATGGCAGCTCAATGAAATAGTAGCTTAGCGCTGCCATTCCGAACGAGGCAACAAAGGCGAGTATGACGATAAATGTTGTTTCCAGCTCGCTATTCAGCAGATGAACGAGCGACAACAGCACAATCATATGATACAAGTAAAGGCTGTATGAGATTTTTCCCAAAAAAAGTAATGGTTTTCGCTGTAGATGCCTGGATAAACGTACAGAGGATAGCGCTGCAACAATAAATATCGAAGCGCCTATAGCCGTCATCCAATCGCCGCCGTGCGGCATGAGCATATCATGGAAATCTTCGCCATAACCGATCCATTTGAACGAATAGAAGCAAAGTCCGATAACAAGCAGCAGCATGAGCCGCCAACCTTTTATTCGAGAAAATGCTGACTTCAGCTCTTTCTGATATTTTGCAAGCAGCGCACCTATAATAAAGAAGGAGGCATAATGCAGCGAGATCACAAAGTTTGTCATATATCGTGTCTCAACATTTTCGAGCAATATTTCCGCACCAATGGATAAAGCAAGAGCTAGCGGCAGACCCAGCTTCCAACTGCTCTTTACAATGATAAACATAATAAACGGGAATAATAGCGAGATGCGCATTTCATGAACGAGCGTCCACAGAATCGGGTCGTATCTCGTCGTATTGTAGTTCCCAACAAACAGCAAATGATGAATGATCGAGCTCACATTCGGAGGGATCACCCACATATTATTATAATAGCTCGTCAAGTTCGTCAGCTTCGACACGTAGACGATTTCCCTCATTAATATGGCGATAAGCAAGGCAGCGAGGAACGGAAAGTAAATACGGCAAATTCGCTTAACTACATATTTCGAATACGATTGCTGACGATTGCTGAAGAACGGTAGGGAAAGCACGAAGCCGCTGAGCAAAAAAACATAATGACCGCTTCATGACCGCCCCATACCGCATGCAGCGGTGTGTATTTAAATAGGTTAAGCGGGTAATCTAGAAAGCCGAGATCGGAAGTATTTTGCGCAATTGGCGCAAACACCAATAAGAAATGGCCAATCATAACGGCAAGTGCCGCCAATCCTCTAAGTGAATCTAATTCCTCATAGCGCTGCAAGCTCCAATTCCCCCACATTTACCGAATCTACATAATATCTAGACGATTATAAGGGATAGCAGACCACTTTGTCCTTAACTATTTTCTTACGCCGCCAGGAAGCAAAATAAGATCACTTAGAAGCTGCTATAGGCAGCTTTAAAACGACACAGCTGTCCGCGGGATCCCACTCGACAGCCGCACCAAGGGCTTCTGAAATAAACCTGACAGGCACATACGTTTTACCCTGATAAGACGTTGGCGCTGCATTCATTTTGAGATTTTTCCCGTTCATTACAGCCTTTGTATCATATACCTTTATCTCTAGCACTTGTTTGCCATAAGAGATCGTAATCTTGTCGTTAACATAGTTAACCTTTGCGCCTATCGACTCGAATAATACACGCAGCGGCACGAGGGTGACCCCGTTCATTTGGATGGGACCGGGATTCGAAGCGACATACGCACTGTTAATTTTTAATGACAGCTGTCGCGTTGCTGGCTGCGCGTCAATCTTGGTTCTCAATTTGTCCGGCTTCCCGCTATAAGGCATATTACGACGATTACCCCATGTCCAAACGATGCCATCCTTATCCAAGGCAGTACCGCTATTTAGGGCAATGGCATGCTGAACAATGTTCTTCAAGGGCTGTATCCGCTGTACCGATCCTTCCACCCAATCAGATTTGCCCCATACTATGCATGCCCATATCCGTGAAGAAGTCAGTGATGCCATACCGTTGAACCGTCTTCCCATCATTCATCAGCACCATCAAGCTTTGCAGTGAGCTCCGTATGGCCAGCACATTCTCAAGCGCGAATTTAGGAAGGTTTGCTAGATCGATATCTGCTCGCGATCCTTCGCTGGGAGAACATGAATGTACTTGATTATTTTGAAAATCAGGTCTCATAAGTGATACATAGCACAGGCTTCCCCATACGTATAACTGCCCCTTATCATTGAGAGCCATATTCGCAGGCCCTACGCTAATATCCGCAATATTAGACAGCTGTTCGATACGTTTCGGACGATCGGCAGGGTTAGCACCCCAAGCCCATACGTCTCCATTTGCAGTAAGAACAAGATTTCCTGATATTTTTACAGCACCTTCAATTCGCGGACCTCTAACTGCAGGCTCGTTGCCAGTCATTATCCATATCGTTCCGTCCTCTTGCAAAGCATAGTACTGCTCAGAATAGCTTCGATCATCAATGTCGATAATACCGGTCAAAGGGATATCCTTAATGATTTGAGCTTTCGCTCCGTGCACAAAACCTTCGTTCCCTAATGACAGGAAAGACATAACAACGATTAGCAAGGTAAGGGCCTTTTTCACTCGCAGTCCTCCGAATTAACAATTTATGTAACCAATACCATCTAGACGCATAATGGTTTGAAAAGTTGCTATTAGAGATCGATTAAGAGTCAGGCTCGCAGCCAAAAAAAAGCTGCTGCTCAGCCGATGATATCGTTTGAACAACAGCTTTCTTTATAATCGATATGAGGACCGTTTCCGTGATCGCAATCGCCACAATCTCACCAATCCCAAAATACATAAACAGACAAGCAATCCTACACATCCACCGGCAAAATCAAGCACAATATCTGTCGCGCTGCCCGTACGCTCATCAGAGCCAAGCTGGTTCCACTCGTCCAAAGCGGGAACAGCTATCGCTACTAATAGCGTAATAACCATCGAAATGAACCAGCGGCCGCGGCTCAGAGCACGCAGGAACATATAAAGCATGGCAGCAAATACTGCGTATACAAACAAGTGCGCACCTTTGCGAAATAAGAATTCAATAAAGCTATATGGCCGATCGTGAGAATTAACGACGCTGGTTCGATAAGTAATCGTAACATCAGGCAGCCAGCTTACAAGCTGTTCATAGCTAAAATGACTGCGAAGAAAGGGCTGAATACTTTGCTGCTCATACGTCTGAGACGAGAATAGGAACAAGAGCCCGAGCCATCCAACAAGCAATAATCCCCATAAAATAGTTGGCATCCACTTATTCGTTTTATTCAATTTACTTGCACCTCCTGCAATGCCGCTTGCTTTCCCCCTTTCTATCATACGTGAAAATAGCCAGCATAAAAAACTGTCATATGACAAAAAAGATGACAACGATCACTATTTTACAGCTGAAAGATCAACTATAGTATTATGATACACTTTCAGCAGACGGAAAAATAATAGTACAAATATCCTGTTATTATTATAGTCAATAAGACTAAAGTTTGGTATTATAACTAAATAAGAACTAAAGCGAGGAGATCCCTATGTCCAGTTATTTAATGTTTACCGAATTATCTACACCTTTAAAAATATTTGGCATACGGCTATTCAAAGATGAGAACGGGGATTATTGGTATAAGTATAGAAACAATAAACGTAAACGCCTCTTTAAATAACATAAGAATCTCCTAACAATAGAGAGCGTGACTCACATTTCATCTCATTCTCACAGCTTCTATTAAAGCGTAAACAATCATAACAATTTAATACTCGATCCAGAGCTTGACTCGCCCCTAACACCTCTTCAGCATGATAAGACTGGCTCAACAACAATTTTCCGACCATTTCCTGCCGAAGCATCTCTATCATTCGCTCTAGCTGTTGCTTATTTAGGATATTATCTTTGATAACTGTTCACCCTTCCCATAGGAAGCAGCCTCTTTAAAGAATAATCAAGCAATCATTGGATAAGACTAATATTGCTTCATGGATTCTATTCAAAGGTGACTTTGCTAAGCCACACTTATTTCATCTGCGCTGCTGTATGATTGTAAATTTGTTAATAATAGTAGTTTAACGTAAAAATTAGGACTTTGGTAGTGTCTTTACTATCAAAAAAAAAGACAATAGAGAAGTCGATGCAACTTCACTACTGTCCCTTTTTTTTGTGTTTTTAAGCTATGCCCTCCGCAAGAGCTCTTCCTGCTTCCAGCTCTTTGTTGAAGGTATCACGGTAAGTAGCAATAATATCCGTGCTATATCCGTTTGTTGTCAGCTTAGCTGTAGCATCTGACATAATCGCCTCAAACTTTACAGAGCAATTGTTCAGCTTCTGAAGCCCTTTTTCCTTAATGCTAGGTTGATCCACAGCACTTGCCGCCAGGTATTGAAGACCAATATCCGTCAGAGTCGCCCAGCAGCTTTCTTTCAAAGCAGCAAGCTTTAATTCGGTATCTGCTGTAATTTGCTCATAAGTCGGTTTAACCACTCCGCCGCCTGTTCCGCCACTGCCAGCATTACCAGTAGTACCACCGTCGACGGCGCCTCCACCTGTTCCTTGCCCAGCTCGATATGCAGCAGACTCTCCACTAACTGTCTTCGTAATAGGGTCAAAGCTAATCTGCGTCCCTACTGACTCAGACAAGAAGCGAATCGGCACATAGATAGAGCCTTTGTAGTTATAAATGGATTGCCCACTCGGCAAGGATGCCGTCTTCCCATCGAATACCAACGATGCCTTTACAGGCTGAATCGCAATTTCAACACTTGCCTGTGGCTTCTGGCTGCCCGCAGCTGCACTTTGAAGCTGCTTCTTCAGCGCAGCAAGCTCTTTCTCTGTCGGCTCTGAGACTGCAGCCTTCGCGCCATCCCAGTGCACAGATTTTTGCAGCGCGTAAGAGATATAACGGATTGGCACATAAGTACGTCCTTCATATATAAAAGAATACTGACCGTCAGGCAGTTTAAGCGCTTGTCCATCAAATTGCAGACCAATCTGCTGTGTCTTGACCTTGATTGTTGTCGTCGCTGCCGATACAGCGGCAGCAAATACGGAAGATAGCATCATAGCAACAAGAAAAATAGATAATATACGTGACTGTTTCATAGATCCTCCTCAAAATAATAGAACCATATAAGTTGAACTAGAAATTTACGTTTTGTACGCTGTGCGAGTAGATCATTTTTTAAATTCAACTTATATAGCTACTTAATCGAATTTACAATAGCAGCAAGCGCATCGGCTCTAGCCCCTGCCTTCGCATTCTCGTATTGCGAGCTCCAATCAGGAAAGGGCTGATCGCCTAGTTCGGCTGCTTTATACTCACTCTTGGCATTGCTTATCAATTCATTAAACTTTAAATCACAATCCGACTCTGCCGTTATGACCTTACTCAGATACTTGGACTGAATATCCGCAAGCGTAGCATCCTCATTACCACTCAGCTCATCCGTGATCTGCTGAATTAGACTTCTACTAGCTGCTTGGCAGGATGACTTCAGGTTATCTAGCTTGGCAGTGACCGAAGCATCAATTTCTTTCTTCTTCCGGGACTTCTCTTCTGAACTCGTGGCTGCTTTCTCCGGCTTCTGACCCTTGTCTACGTTATTAGACGCTTGTTCAGGTGTCAAAGTTGCAGTGGGAGTAGGCTGAATGACATCGTCAGGCTGAGTAGAAGGTACTAGCTCTGGGGCTAGCGTGGGCTCAGCAGCCGGTGTCTGTTCTATTTGATCAGCTGGCTCCTTTGTCGGAACCGGTGATTCCAATCCTTCGGCTGCCTCAGCCGATTCATTTAAACGTTCATTCAACTCATTCACTTGATTCAGCTTGGAATACAAGCTCGTACCACCATAGATCACAAGACCAATAATTACGACAGCACCTGCAAGAATAGCAAGTTTCATATTCCATTTTTTCATTGTTTTTGGTTCATATGTGCGGTTGCAAGAGCAATATCCACATATGATTCTCCTTTTATTAGATAAAAAAAACAAGCTGATACCTTATACGGATAAGGCGTCAGCTTGGGATATAACATCTTCTTAACGATAACGGGTACGCTAAGGGTTGGTTTACGGAAGAGCGACTGCCGCTAATTTATTCTTATGATATATGATCTTTAAATAGAGTTCCATGCGCTTTTCTTCATCCAAGCAATCTTCCCATAGGTTTTCATGAAATGCAATACAAAGCTGATGCCACTCACGTACAAAAATTTCGCGTATGAGCATATGAAGACCCTCCATTTATTCACATAAACCACGACGGGAGGTACGATATTCGATAGCTGGCTGGCATTCTGATTACAGATAAGCCCCTCTAGCTTTGCGTCACCACTTTTCAATGGTTTTGCCTTTATCGTACGGTTTATGCAGTTGTTTATTTAGTGGTATCGTACCAAAATTGTAGGGGGATGTATAGGATTGAATGGAAAAATTGAACAGAGCAGCCTATATGTTATTGCTTATTTGTCATTTGAAGCTTTATACCATTCGACAAAATTCCTTATCCCGTCCTCAATATCACAAGAAGGATTGTATCCTAATACTTCTTTTGCCTTGCTCACTTTCGCAAATGTCCTATTTACATCTCCAAGCTGCAGAGATATTTTATTGATTTCAGCATTCTTTCCTAATGTATCCTCTATTGCCTCGACCATTCTTTTCAAGCTGATTGTACTGTATAAGCTATGATAAGTATGACACAGAAGCATACCATTTTTCATTGCAACATACGGAGAGACAGGAAAATCAAAATCATCTTCCTCATAAAAAGGTACTTACGTGTTGTTTAGAAAGTTTACTGTTCCGCCATTTTTTACTGTGTTTTTTTATTAATGGATCATACTTAACTTAATAGCAAATATTATTCACTTTGGTAAACCTAATAATGAATTAAATGTTATTATACAACTATATACTATTATAGGGAGACGATATTTTCATGTTACAAAAAATCATATATCGACTTAAAAGAAAATTAATCTTTAATAAGCTCAAGAGAACTAAAGGACTCACATTTGGTACAAAACTAAAAGTAATTGACTCCCCAATTGTGGATATTAGAAATGGAGGAAAGATAGTAATGGGAAATAATGTAACATTAAATTCTAGAAACAAGGGCTATCACATTAACATGCATTCACCCGTTAAGCTATATGCAGATAGACCCAACGCTGAAATAATTATAGGTGATAATACAAGAATTCATGGTACTTGTATTCACGCCTATGAGAAAATTTCAATAGGAAAGAATTGCTTGATTGCTGCCAATACTCAAATCATAGATGGTAGTGGCCATGATTTGTCTTTCGATAATCCCTCTAATCGTATTAATACAATTGGTGATTCTAATCCTGTTGTTATCAAAAATAACGTTTGGATTGGTGCTAATTCTATTATTCTTCCAGGCGTAACCATTGGAGAAGGTAGTGTAATAGCAGCTGGTAGCGTTGTAACAAGAAACATTCCCCCTATGGTAGTTGCTGGGGGCAATCCTGCTAAAGTAATAAAAAGTGTCGATTCTATTAATGTTTTCGAGTAAATGCTCAATCACTATTTGTTGCATTATGTATTTACATTAGTTTATATACGTATGAGTAATACTCGCAGCTTATGTTGTACACACAATAATCATTGTATCTGAACAACATTCAGTTTCTGCTGAAAACTTTCGAAGTCAATCATTTAATTTTTAAAAGTTTACCTTTATCGAGTATGTACATTGGTAAATCCCAAATAGTCTGTACCATGTAAAATAAAACATAGTGTATTATGATTTAAATACGCAGAAAGATAGAAGAGGTGAGATCGAACAAGACAACATATTGTCATGCGCTTCCAGATGTTGGAATCTGGGGCGTCCTAATTAAATATATCAGAAAATTTAATGGATTCAGCTGTTTGCTTCTTCTGTCACAATCAGACTCTAGATATTACTACTTACCACTTACAGCATGAAGTGTATTGGTGAAATATAGTTTTTCTTCCTATAATAGGAATTTTAATGCTTCGTTGTTATCAATCTCAAGTTCTTCAATAAGGAAGCCGTATTCTCATCCAACTGGTTTAAGCTAAACCTAAGAAACCTGCGGGACCGCTGCTGAGAACCATATTCATTTAATATTTAGAACAGTGTGGATTTGACCCTCGTAGGTGATATATTGTCTTATTGGTAAAACCACTCTTCAGCTCACGCTTAATCGATAAGAACTGATTACAGAATTTAGTGCTTTGACGCGCAAACTACAATTTTTTCTTTTATCGACAAGTGTACTTTTGCGCCTTAACGAGTTTATATTACGCATATACCTAGCATCCAAATAGCATGAGCCCTTAATACTTTAAGGCAGTTCGGCAACCATTCACATTCAAGTAAGTGCTGAATCCGAACAGAAATACTAATATTCTATCCAACAGAGATCATTCAATTCGTCACATAGAGACATTGGAATTTATTCTTAAATGTTTTCCACCGATTTCATCCATTCAACAAACTTACTAATTCCATCTTCAAAATGCCAAGATGGTTTATAGCCCAGCACTTTTTTCGCTTTACTCACATCCGCAAAAGTCCGATTCACGTCTCCAGGCTGCATAGGCATTTTATTGATTTCAGCATTTCTCCCTAGAGCGTCCTCTATTGCTTCGACCATTCTTTTCAGGTTGATCGTATTTGACTCCCCGAGGTTAAATACTTCATATTTCTTTTCACCTTCACTTGCCCATTCGACAGCCTTAATAACCCCATCGATAATATCTTCAATATAGGTATAGTCTCTCTCCGAAGAACCGTCACCATAGTAAGGAATAGGCCGCCCTTCAGAAATTAACTTTGTAAACTTATGTATCGCAAGATCCGGACGTTGTCTTGGACCATATACAGTAAAAAATCGCAAGCAAGCCATATTAATATTGTATAAACTATGATAAGTATGGCATAGAAGTTCTCCTGCTTTTTTAGTTGCAGCGTAAGGAGAGATAGGGAAATCGACAACATCTTCCTCAGAGAATGGCACCTTCGTGTTGTTTCCATAGACAGAGGAAGAAGAAGCAAATACAAAGCTCTTTATATTGTGCTTTTTACTCATTTCTAGAAGGTTTACCGTTCCATTAATATTAACGTCAGTGTAAAGAACCGGATTTTGTATAGAAGGTCTTACTCCTGCATAGGCTGCAAGATGTACAATCATATCCACTTGATTTTCTTCAAATACACGATTCAAAAAATCGATATCCCGAAGATCTCCCTCTTCTACCGTATAACAATCATCAGCTAGCTTGAGCTTCTCAACTAATTGTTGCGTTTCCATAACATTGTTTCTTTTAATTGCTGGGTCATAATAATCATTGAAGCAATCAATATTAATTACCTTATGCCCTTTTTGCAGTAAAGCTTCGCATAGGTGAGAGCCAATAAAGCCAGCTCCCCCTGTAACAACGATTGTGGTCATTAACTATCAACTCCTTTTAGATCTAGATATCCTTTAATGTTCCATAAAAACAAAGGACAATTTCAGCCCTCATGACCTAGAACTTCTTATTTGCAAACCCAAGAAAAGTTTTAACATCTTTTCGAGCAACTAAGACAACAGTAATAACATACACAATTACACAAATTATTATTGATAGAATGCTCCAAACCATTGATTGTGATAGCTGTCTTAATATCATTACTAAACACCCCATCAACAGAGTACACATAATTGGTTTACCTATATTATTAAATATATTTCTTATCGGGAATTTAATAATGAATTTCATTATGATAATTCCGGTTACTACACTCTCCAATCTGATTAATGCCCTTGAATAAACCAGATCCCAAAACCCTGATTTCAGACTAATTAAACAAACCGGTATTAAAAATGCTAAATGTATCATTTGTGCTGCAAAGGATAGCTGGGGTCTACCCTTCGATCTATAAACTTCACTATTGAAGTTTGAAGAAACAATTAATATAGAGGATGTTAGCGCCCAAATTCCAATGATTTTATTGGCCTCGGCCCATTGATCACCAAGCATTATTTGAGTAGCTATATCACTATATAGATATAAACCAAGCCCAATTGGAAGAACTAAATATGCTACTAATTTTTGAATACTGTTAAACATCTTATTAAACCCTAATTCGTCATTTTGAAGCCTAGACAGCGCAGAAAATAATATAGGAATAAATGAAGCGGTTACTATTCCCATAAGCGCGTTAACCATATTTAGAGAAGTTTTATACAATCCCAGATAATATGAATCCAATGCATTACCGATAATCAACGCATCAATCCACAATGTCAACCAGATCGAAATTGCCTCAACCAATGACCATAAGCTAAAAGATAGCATTTTCTTCAATATTGCAAGTCTGTAAAATAGCCTTGGTCTCCATTTAGATTTTACAGTCAGTAAAATTGCATTTGATAATTGTCCGCAAATACTACCTATTATTAGTGCCCAAAAACCATATCCCAATAGGGCCAATGGTATCGATATAGCAAAAGGTATAAACACGGAGACAATGCGAACCAAAAAGAGTGATTTAAAATTAAAGTCACGTTTAAAGAGCGCCATTTGTATACTTGAAAAAGATGTTAAAGGCAATTGAACCGCAGCAACTATAAGTGCTATTTCTAACCCTGGATTTCCCACCAGCTCCGCTATTGGTTTACAAAATATAGCTATTAATCCCCATAGAAATATCGATAGGCCGAGATTAGACCAAAAAGCTACATTTACATTTTTGTTTTTCTCTTCTTCATTTTTAAATTCATGTTGTACTAGAAACTTTTGAAATCCAGCATCACTAAACATATCTGCTAAACTAACAATCATACTTATACTTGTTATAATACCAAATGCTTCTGGGGCTAATAGCCTTGCTAATATCATACTTGTAACAGGTGTTACTAGTTTCGCGGCTATTTCAGTAATTGTAGACCATTTTGCCGCTTTACCTATTTTCTTTGATATATCATTATTGTCCAAGGCTCTCTTCCTCTGATCTTGCGGTTTGTTTATTTCAATATAATAAGCATATTGAGCTAATTCCGAGTTACTCCCTATATAATCTCAAATTTCACCATTAAATACCCATATAATCTTTTAATCGTTTCAGTATTCGTTATTTCATGTTCTCATTCTGTAAAGATAAGTCTATCCAACTACCCAGTAGATCATCATAAGAGCTCGGCATAAACCTTTCAAATCCAGAACCCGGGAAGAATGTTAGTTCCCCAAAATATAGTTGTCCGTTAACTTCGTAAAAGTCTACCCTCAAAAACGGAATACCCTTGGATAACCTTTCAGCGAACTCAACCATTTTGTCAAAGTTCTTTGGCTTGCTAATTTCCGTTCCACTATTTGAATAGTATCTCTCAAATGGCATGGGATTCCAATCCATATCGTAAAAGTCAACATTTAGACCAGACGGCAAGTCTCTATTTAAACAAACAAAAGAACACTTTACTTCGCCATTAAAACACATGAATTTATAGTCAATAAGCTCTTTGTTTAATTCATCTACCATATACTTCTCACATATAATACGGGGTTTCACATTTTTATAGGGCCACTCTCTTCCATTATAATAAAAATTTGTTTTTAAACATTTATCTATCTTGTTCCTTGCAGCCTCAATATTAAAGTTTTCTTTTTCTTTACAGACTATTACTCCACCTGAATCGTGAGTACACTTTAATACAAAAGCGTCAGGCAATTGGTCGAAATCTATGTTCTCAAAACTCTCATACACTCCAATAAGTGGTATTGTATATTGCTGACCAATTGAGGCTGCAATATATTTGCGCACTTCAAATTTATCAACGTAGTCAGTGTATACCGATTGATGATCATGAAGCTTCAACCATTGTAGTTTTTCATTAAAAGATTTCGGATTTTCTAAATTTAGACTTTTACCTATTCTAATACGATACATTAGCTTCAAATATATTTTATCTGGTAAACGCCTGAGCCAGCCTTTGAAATCAGCGTAAATAACAATTTTCCCTGGGTTTTTAATAACTGATGTTAACCTATCTAAAAATCTCATATCATCACTCCAGAGCATATGATCATCAATTAATACGAGAATCTCTCTCAACTATTTCGTTAAAGCACATCATTAATCGTGTGCTATATTGATCTAGCGAATTATTTTTAATAGTATAGTCCCTGTTAGCCTCTACAATCAGATTATATTCATCCTCTGATAAATTATAAGACTTTTTTAGAGCATTAATAATTCCCTCAATTTTGTATACATCAAAAGTGAAACCCCTTCCGTTATCCAGCATTTCCGGGATTCCACCTCGATTGCTACCTATAACCAAGATCCTCATTGAAAGGCCTTCAAGAACTGTATTGGGATAGTTTTCCATCCAAACAGATGGAACTACAATGGTATGAACGCTTTCCAAAGTATTTATCATTTCTGAATAATCTAAAACCCCTAAATATCTAATTTTTTTACATCCTTCAATTTTCTTGCGAAATGTATCTTCAATATCCTCAAAAAGCTTACCGGCAATTAATAGCTCGACCTTTTTATCTTTTTGAAATATCTGAAATGCATCAATTAACTCCAATACTCCCTTTTTACTATTAATTGCTCCATAAAAAAGATACTTTTTGTTTTCAAAATCAGTATTTTTTTCATACTGCTCGTATTTTTTAAAATCAAACGAATTATTTATGCATCTAATATGGTAGCCATTTCTCCTACAAATTTCTGTAAGTTTCAAGCTGGGCGATATATAATTACCTATGCTCACTTTTCTTTTTTTGTTTATTCTTCCCCATAAAGTAAATCTTAACTTCTTAACAATATTATCTGCGCATACCGTTTTACAGTTGTTATAAGCGGAACCTTCACAAATTGAGCCATCTGGTTTTATACAGGTCCCTTTTGGACAAACTGCTGAATAATCACGCAACGTTTGCACAACATTATATCCTTTTATAGCCTCATATATAGTAAACGGTTCTTTATTTATATTGTTTATATGAATAATGTCTGGTGATATTCTTTCAATATTTTCTTGAATTTTACTCAATAAATCTAACTTTATATTAAACAATCCAAATCTATGATAATTTCTTCTAATCGAACTATAATTTATAGGAATATTGATATAATGGTTGCCTATGTTATAAAGCACATCATCTTCTGGGAAATTTTCGTCAAATGTCATTAGATATACTTCGTTTCCGTTATGCTCAAGTATTTGCTTCTCTCTTAAAGTCTGCACTTCGGCTCCACCATATACTAAATAGTCATTCAATATTAGTATTTTCATTGCATCTCCATATAATTATGAATTTTCAATAATAAATCTTTTCAAACTGTTTCAATTCTAATATTCAATATCAGTATCAAACAACTCTTTTCCTATTTGAACCTCAATAATTCTCAAGTTAGTATCTGCTTTAATTGAATGAACCGTTCCCTTATTTATATAAATAACTTCACCTATTCTCACATTACGTACGTGACCATTTTCCACTAGTTCACCGCTACCATTAACTACTGTCCAAATTTCATCTTTATTTGTATGATAATGGTAGCTAATAGATTTGCCCGCCCAAATAAATAAACTTCTCGTCAATGACGAAGTACCATCTTCATAGGTGGTAAAATCAAGCACTTTATAATTTCCCCATTGCCGCTCTTCATACATTGGTCTTTGATCCAAGTTTTCGACATAAGATTTTAATCGAGCGCTAGCCTCTTTATCTGAAACAAGAATACCATCATGACTAGCTACAATTACCAAATCCTTGACTCCAAGAGCAATAACAGGAATATCCAATTCATTAATTATATGCGTATCAACACTTTCTTCATCAATAGTTGCGCATCCTAAATAATTCCCATCCATTTCTTCAGTTAATGTATTCCAAGTACCAAGGTCCTTCCATTCACCATTATAAGGCACCATTGCAATAGAAGAAGCCTTCTCTACTACCTCATAATCAAAACTAATCTTTTTAAGTTGAGCATAGTTCCTATTCAACTCTTCAAAACTTTTAAACTCCAACTGTTGTTTAACGATATTCATAAGAAAACCAAGTTTGAATGCAAAAACGCCGCTATTCCAAAAGGCTCCTTCTTCAATTAATTCCTTAGCTCTTTCTGAGTTTGGTTTTTCTGTAAAACGTTCAACTATAAAATTGTTTCCTATATTCCCATTTGCCTCAGGAACAATATAACCATATTTTTCTGATGGATAGGTCGGTTTAACTCCCATTAAAACTATGTCATAAATCCCTTTTTTAACCTCTTTCTCCATCTCACTTAAATTCATAAAATATTCAACACTCACATAAGGATCTACTGGTAGAACTAATATTACATCTTCCGGAGACATATTCTTCTCCAATGCAAGGTAGGCAGATGATAATGCAATAGCCGGAAATGTATCTCTTCTCTCCGGCTCTAATACAATGTCAACTGCCGCCCCAAGTTGACTCCTTATAGAATCGATTTGCGATTTCCCCGTAGCAATTACAATATTTGCCTCAATACCTGCCTTTTGAATTTGTCCATAAATACGCTGAACCATAGACTCAAACTCGCCGCTTGTATTTTTCAACAATTTCAGGAACTGTTTAGATCTAGTGTCATTAGATAAAGGCCACAGCCTTTTACCAGAACCACCTGATAATAAGATAATGTTCAACTTATCCTCCTAGTAATATCTTTTGCAATTTCAAATAAACCCCTATCATTAACCATTAAGTAAATCTTTTATTTGTAATTTTATTGTTTCGTCTGAGTAGTCACTTAATATCTTGTTGAACATTTCAACATTTGGTTTCATTTCTTTTTCTTTTAATTTACTTAATAGCATAAAAAAATCTTCAAATCCATCATATAGCTTAATAATACCTGGATATGTATCATTGTAGTTTTTAAGCGTATTATTACTATTTAGTAACAATGGCTTATTAAAATGGGCAGATTCAAAAAATACGCCACTTGTCTTGTAATTATATGTTTCTTCATAAGGCAATAATATATATGAGCTATTGATCATAGTCCCATAATACTCTTTATCTGTAATTCTGCTGTTATACACTACAAGATTATCAAAAATAGCATTTCTTTTGCGACTTCTTAATACTATTTTAAAACCTTCTGGAATTAAGCTTTTATTGTTTATTAAATATTCAATAAAACTTTCTTCGTTACTAAACCCTGGTGCAAATATTATTTTTTTTTCTTGAGCAATCAGTAATTCATTATAATCATTTACGTTAATTGAGGGAAGTGGATGCACCACTGGCCTAAGTTTATTCTTGTATTTTAGAATATCTTCTAAGTAATTTTTAATATATGTTTCTAACACGACTAATTCAAAATTTTTATTAACACGTTTTAAGAAAAACCTTTTTATCGCACTGTGTTCCATATCTGATATTCCATGTTCAACGAAAACACATCTATTTTCAATAAATTTTGTAGCAAGAGAGTAGGAAATAATATCAACTGAACTAAAGAAAATAAGATCATAGTTTCCCAATTCAAAATTCTTCTTAATCCATTGAATACATATAAATTGATTAATTCGATATTTCACTTTGAACAGAGCCATATTTTTACTTTTAGACATCAGTATTTCGGGAATAAATTCATCGGGTATATAAAATGTATTCCTAACCATAATTTTATTATTTTCTAATTCTAAAAAATCTTTTCTAACTAAAACATCTACTTGACACAAATCAGTTAGTGCTCTTAAAATTCCATAATTATAATTCTTATGTCCCATCGGCGACATCAGATCGATAAATAGTATTTTCATATGCTACTCCCTTATCGTTAAAGATAGTTCATATAACTTATTTCAATAAATAATCACATTAGTATCCATATCGAATATTGACTTAAATGGAATATAAAGATCCCAATAAGTAGATATAACAGAGAAGTTTCTCGATATTAAATATAGAATCAGAACTCCAAATACTAATAACTTAATACCAGGGTTCTTAATCCATTTAAACACATACGGTATTAATACAATTTGTGTCATCATATACGGCAGAGCAATTCTGGTTAATGATGTAGAATTAATGTATGTGCCTAAATATAATAAGACTCCAAATAAAAATAAATTAAACATACCTCTAAATTGATCGCTGTTGGATTTGAATTTTTTAAAATACATAAGTATGAATAAACCAACTAAAAGGAAATTATTAATTACTCCTGAAAGACTGTTTCCCGCATTTGAAATATATAGGTAGTTATTCACTTTATATTCGTAACTACCCCCTAATACCTTAGTCAGCAATAACATTCCATCATCAGCTAAATAAATTACTAACGGCAACAACATAATAACAAGTACAATAAGTCGCTTATTTAGCCTTATATGATATAAATAATATGCAGGAAGAAAAATTATAGCCGATCTATGAAATAGTGCCGCAATAGTCACAAAAACTAAAAATAGTAGCAACCTTCTCTCACGGATATATATTATTGAGAAAAATAGTATAATATATGCGATGGTACTTCTAACAACAAATACGTTTCCAAGATATAACGTCCATATAATTAATAACATAGTCATTGGATATTCGTTTTCATACTTTAAATTAACATCTTGGTTAATAGACCTTTTTAGATTCAGAAAACTAAAGTTAAGTATAGCCTTCTTCTGAAATGCATATACAATTAAAGCGCATATGGCCAGGAAGACTGTATAATTGTCAGATATCAAATTAACAATATAATTCAAATATTTATAACCTAATTCAAATCTATCATTTGAGCCCAAATCAATACTTTGTATGCTTATGAAATATTCATAATAAGGACTCCAGTCTGTCCCTCTTTCCCATCTTATTGCTGATAAGACTAAAAAAAATGTAGCTACCACCGTGATAAAGAAGCGTTGATTTTTTTTAATTGATGCCCCATTGAATATTTCAATCCATGATAATGTAGCTAAAACAGCAAAGATACCAATATATAAAAGCATAATTATATATCCTCATTTATTATATATTTTCATGTATAATTCTTGTAATACTTTACTTCCTATGTTTATATCAAATCCAGCTTCTCTTACTGTGTTTGACTGATCAATTCTATCATAATTGATATTCTCTAAAACTGTTTCAGACCAAACAGTTGGTCCTTCATCAATCGGTAAAAACGTCAGTAAATCAGTGACCTTCACTTCCTCTGGCACCTTATTAGATGCAAAACATTTCACCCCTGAGGTCTGTGCTTCAATTAGCACCATTCCAAAACCTTCATTCTTTGAAGGCAACACAAAGACATCTATTGCTTGTAACAACTCATTAACATTTGACTGCGCTCCAAGCATTACAACACTATGTTCCAATCCTAGTGAAACAACTTTCTCCCTAACTTGCTCCTCTAAATCACCGTTTCCAATCATAATCATCATAGTATTTTGATTCGCTTTATAAATTTGACTAAACACCTCAATTAAAAATTCGTGGTTTTTAACATGAACAAATCTTCCTATGGTACCTATAACAATTTTATCTTCTAGACCTAGTTCTTTTCGTTTATTCTCTCTTACCTTATTATTAAATGAAAATTTATTTACATCTATTTCATTATATACGACATTATATTTCTTATTATTCTCAATACTTTGTCCAAATCCCCATTTACCTGCGCTTTTTGAACACGCAAAATAATTTGTAGCCATTGCCCTTATTAGTATCTTTGCTAATAGGTTTGTTATTCGTTGAAAAAAGCTAGCACTTTGCATAAAAGTATGAGTATGACAAATCCTAATTCCTTTTTTGGCTAAAATTGCCATAAATAGTGCGGGACAAACCTCTAAATTTCCATGAAATTGTATAATATCGTAGTTTTCATTTTTGAATATTTTATAGGACTCTATTGCTGACTTAATCGGATGCTTTCGTCTAAATGACAAGTGATATACTTTTGAACCCAAATCCCTTAGTTCTCTCTCTATCATTCCCTCAGACCTATGTGAAATAAAGTCGTAATGAATCATGCCCCGATTCATGTGTCTATAACTATTCAATAACGACATAGCCACTCCGCCGCTTCCAAGACTACTAACAACATGTAATACCCTAACAGGTTTTTCCATTTTCATTCTCCTTAGCAATCAAAGGCTTTTATCATAGTAACTTAATAGTTAAAATTTAACAAAATAATGTATTAATTTCTTCCATATATATCTCAATTACTAATGCCCTATCAAACTCGTGTTCCATTTTGCGTCTACCTAATATCCCCATTTTTCTTCTTTGATCGTAGTTTAAACTAATAAACTTTTCGATCTTTTCAATTAGATCTCTACTATTCCTTTGCTCCACGATAAGACCATTTATACCCTCATCAACTACTTCTCGACATCCGCTTCTATTAGTTGTTATAATCGGCCTACCACTCGCTGCACTCTCCAGCAAAACATTTGACATTCCCTCGGGATAATATGTTGGATGAACAGTACAATGTGTCTTTTCTAGAAAGCTTCTTATGTCTCTTTGCATACCATGATACCCAACTATACCTTTCAATTCCCTAAATCTGTCCGCATAATCCTCTTCGCAAAATCCAATAATATGAAATCTTGTATTTGCATATTTCTCCCTAATATATTTAGCTGCCTCTAAATACTGATCTATCCCTTTTTCCTTCATAATTCTCGATATAAATACAAACTCTATCGTATCTTCAGGTGGGTACTCTAATACAGTAAAATGGTCTAAGTTAACCCCCGAGCCTGGAATTAGTCTATGCTTACCTACGGCTATATTTTTGTTAACAAAAAACTGTTTGTTTTCCTCGTTCTGAAAAAACAAACAACTAATTTTTCTAAAAGCATATTTATAGAGAAGAACTGTTACCTTCTGCATAATTCCATCATTTTCAACTGCTGTTCCAAGACCAGTTATATTTGCTATATAAGGAATATTCAATGAAGCAGATGCCATTCCACCATAAATATTAGGCTTAATTGTGTAGGAAAGAACAATATCCGGTTTTATTTCCTTCATTATTTTTTTGTAGTATCGTAGTAATTTAAGTTCCTCTATTGGATTAGTCCCGTGCCTTGCTATTGTTGCCTCCACATACTTACATCCCAATTTTTTAAGATCATCTATACGTTCACCGTAGGGAGAAGAGATATAGACCTCATAGCCATCATTTAATAGACGTTCAACTAACTCTTTTCTGAAGTTGTATATTACAACATCATGATTTACCAATATCAGAACTTTTTTCATGTTTCACTTCGCTCCGTTAGTAGTATTGAGTCATCTAGATTGCTCACCCAATAACTTTCTTTATAAATTGACATTTCCTTTTCATATGTAAAGGTTCCAAATACTTTGTTTACAGTATTAACTTTATTGCCAATGCTACTTATTAATGGATTAAATAGCTTTGTTAAAGCTATTTTTTTTCCATAGACGCTAGCAATTTTATAAACCATCTCTGATGTATTTACGTATTCTTTATTCTGAGGATGGAAAGCACCAAACTCATCATTATGTATCATTAGTTTTATAAACTCACTAAGATTATCTATATAAAGCATACTACGCTTATTATCTATGTTCGGAAAAATGGGAGTTTTCTTAGCCAGTTGAACTAATTTCGGAAAATTGCCCTTTGAACCTTTCCCATAAATCATTGGAGGACGGATTATTACGACATTGAAGCTTTCATCTTGAAGTGACGTTATACCCATCTCAGCTTGTAATTTGCTGTCTCCATAAAAACCACTTGGATTAGGCATTGTCTGTTTTGTTACTATGACATTTGGTAATTTTGAATTACTCTCACCAAAAACAATCATACTGCTCATAAATATAAATTGTCTAACACCATCTAGCTTAGCTTTCTTAGCCAGTTCGATTGTTAAATCTCGATTAACCTTATAGTACAAGGCTTCTTGATTTGACTTTGCATCGACATGAGCAATACCAGCAACATGTAAAATAACATCATAATTAGAAAACGACAAACGTTTCCAGTCATCCGTACGGCAGGAGATGAAGTCAATTGAGTAATTATTATTAGCACTGACCCAATTAGCAAATGAATTACCGACGTAACTGTTTTTAGCTGTAATAAGTATTTTCTTTTTTTCTGCGGTTGCTTTATTCATTTCTCGTCAAACTCCTGACTCCTGCTGTAACAGACTGTTTTATATATCGCTTAGCTTCCTAGCTCACTCTTTCTAGCTACGTTGCCTGTCCCACCCTCGACTACACCATCACTCTTTAAGACACTTACTATCGTTCCGAAGAAACACTTCGTATCCATAACTAAGCCCATTTTTTCTACATATTCGCCATCTAGCCTTGATTTGACCTCAATAGGCAGCTCATCTCTACCATTAATCTGTGCCCAGCCTGTCAACCCTGGAATTATGTCGTTGGCTCCATATTTGTCCCTCTCAGCGATCAAGTCATATTGATTCCAAAGAGCCGGACGTGGCCCTATAATCGACATTTCTCCAGCCAAAATATTCAATATTTGAGGTATTTCATCAAGAGAGGTTTTTCTAAGGAATTTTCCAACACTAGTTATGTATTGTTCAGAATTCGAAAGTAAATGTGTTGGGGTATCCTTAGGCGTGTCAACTCGCATGGTTCGAAATTTCAAAATGTAGAAGTGCTTTTTATTGATACCTATTCGCTTTTGTTTAAACAGGACTGGACCTTTAGAGTCCAGTTTTATCGCTGTAATAAGTGCCAAGAAGATAGGAGCTAGTACAACTAAGCCTATAAGGGATAAGAGAAAATCAATTATTCGTTTGAATTTTAGATATATCATCCTCTTTAAACACCCGCCTCAAAGGTATATCCTAGCTCTTCCAATCTATTATTCTGTTTTACTTCGTCCTGGTTCTCGCCATATGCATTAGGTCTTCCAATAGATGCATATGTAAACCCTTTTTTCTTCATCATTTCCGGTTCAAAGCAGTTCCTGCCATCAACAATAATAGGCTGCTTTAATAGCTGTTTGACCTGCTCGAGATCCATTGTTTTAATTTCTTCCCATTCGGTCAGGATCAAGCAGACTTCACAATTCATTACCGTTTCATAAGGATCTTTCTCATAGCTGATTTTTTCTCCGAAATGAATTTTTGCTTCTTTAGCGGCAATAGGATCAAACGCTTTTATCTTTGCGCCTTGCTGCAGCAGCTTTGGAATAATGGATAGTGAAGGGGCATCACGCATGTCATCGGTATTTGGTTTGAATGCAAGCCCGAGAATACCGATCGTTTTCCCTTTAAGATCTCCAATGAGATCTTTTATTTTTTGGATAACGACAACCCGCTGCTTCTCATTCGTCTCAATTACTGATTTCATAAGTTGAAAATCATAGCCTGTGCTCTCAGCAATATGTACAAGTGCGTGTGTGTCCTTCGGAAAGCAAGACCCGCCATAGCCAATACCCGCTTGAAGAAACTTAGATCCAATTCTAGAATCCAGCCCCATCCCAGCGGCTACCTCAGTTACATTGGCTCCTACCCGTTCACATATATTAGCAATGGAATTTATAAATGAAATTTTAGCTGCTAGAAATGTATTCGAAGCATATTTGATCATCTCAGCGCTTTCAAGGTCTGTGATGAAGATATTCGTATTAAATGGCTCATGAAGCTCTTCAATAATCTTTGCAGCTCGCTCGCTAGTCGCGCCAATAACAGCCCGCTCCATATTCATACAATCGGCAATTGCAGAGCCTTCCTTCAGGAACTCTGGATTAGATACAATGTCGAAGGTTAACATTTTATTTTGCAAGTTCTCTCTTACAATTCTTTCTACCAGTCGCCCTGTTCCTACTGGAACCGTGCTTTTGTTCACGATGACCTTATATTCATTAAGATTAGCACCAATCGTTTGGGCCACGGAGGTTACATAACGAAGATCAGCTTCACCCGTGATAGACATAGGCGTTCCTACTGCTATATAAATAATATCTGCCGTTTGTATAGCAGTAGCTATATCCGTTGTGAACTGCAGACGGCCTGCCTCCATATTTTCCTTCACCAGTTCTTCAAGTCCCGGCTCATAAATAGGAATCATTCCATTTTTTAAATTATTAATTTTTTGCTGATCTATATCGCAGCACATTACATTATTTCCTATATGAGAGAAACAAGTTCCTGATACTAGCCCTACATAGCCTGTGCCTATAACAGCAATCTTTTTCATGAAAGGCATCCTCCGTTACAAACTATTTATCGTTTTAAGTCTTTATCATTACAATTTAACCATTGCATCCTTGGCAAGCAGCTGCTTAAGGTACTCCATAAGCTCATCCCTTAAATCTTCACGCTGCAAAGCAAATTCCAGCTGCGTCTTAATAAACCCAATCTTCTCACCCACATCATACCTAGTTCCTTCAAAGTCATAGGCATAAACAGCTTCCGTTCGGTTTAGCTCGGCGATCGCATCCGTCAGCTGGATTTCGCCACCAGCGCCTGGCTTTTGATTTTCTAGTATTTCGAAGATCTTCGGGCTTAAGATGTAACGTCCCATAATCGCTATATTAGATGGAGCATCTTCCTTCTTAGGCTTCTCCACCAAATTATTCACACTAAAGAGACGGTCGTGGATTTCCCTACCGTCTACGATGCCATATCGTGATACTTCATCGGGTAAGACGGTCTGTACGCCTATAATGGATGAGGTATAACGATCATATTGTTCAATCATTTGCTTTAAGCAAGGTTTTTCAGCTTGTACAATATCGTCGCCTAATAATACTGCGAAGGGCTCATTGCCAATAAACTTTCTAGCACACCATATGGCCTGTCCTAAGCCCTTGGCTTCCTTTTGGCGAATATAGTGAATATCCACCATTTTTGAGGACTTTTGAACCTCACTCAGCAGCTCAAACTTCCCTTTTTCAAACAAGCTTTGTTCCAGCTCGAAGGAGTTGTCGAAGTGGTCCTCGATGGCCCGTTTCCCTTTACCTGTCACAATAATAATATCCTCAATACCTGATTCAATTGCTTCTTCTACGATATATTGAATAGTCGGTTTATCAACAATGGGCAGCATCTCTTTGGGCATTGCCTTAGTTGCTGGCAGGAACCTAGTACCTAGACCCGCTGCTGGAATGATCGCTTTACGCACCTTCATCCTCGTTGGCCTCCTTCATCAACTACTATTTTTCACTACTGACCTGATCATATGTTTTTCCTTGGCTCATTCCGTATTTCTTAGCGATTTGAATTAATTCATCGTATTGTTCAGGGGTTAGCTTAGCAAGAATAATGCTACGCGCTTGTTTCTTCTCATCCGTACCTAGACCGCCTTTAGCCAATGCCTGTAATTCCTGTATGTCAGACATGCTCAATTGCTTCAGAAACACGGATGTCAATTGGGCTTTTTCACTAACGGTAATTTTCTCCTGAACATCCTTCGCTTTATCTATAGAAACCTCTGCTTGATATCCGTCTCCTGATTTAACAGTACCCGTTTCTTTAGATGGATCGGTTTGGTCGTTGTTCTTATCACCTGTATCTGTGCCTTCCTCTATTCCTTCAGCAGCATCTCCATCCACTGTGCCTGTTACAGGCTCATCACCCTGAGCCTCCTGATTATCGACGTTCGCTTTAGAGACCTCATTCAGAATGTCATTTTCAAGGCTCGCAGACAACGAAGAAATAAGCTTATTTACCGCATAATTTGCTGCAAATAACCCCCCAACTCCCAGTATTACGATAATCGATACCGCCCAGATAATAATTTTTTTCCACTTTTTCTTACGCATATGCAATTTCCCTCACTCTCATAGAATATCCTTTAGGATGCATTGAAATAAAAAGGAACAAGATGCTCGATTACCTCTTTGATTGAACGCTGGTCCTCTCCAATTACTTTCTCAATTTTTTTGAATTGGAGCTCCAGTTCCGCTCTATTAATCTGAGTTGGTTTACCGATATAGATTCGTTCATGCTGTGTAGAGGTTACTGCTTCCTCATCCGTTAACAGCTCTTCAAACAGCTTCTCACCTTCACGCATGCCGCTAAAATTAATTTCTATATCTACATAAGGCTCATAGCCGGATAGACGAATCAAATCCTGTGCCAAATCCAGTATTCTGACCGGATTACCCATATCCAGGACGAAGATTTCCCCGCCTTTGGCGAAGGCACCGGCCTGTATAACTAGCTGTACGGCCTCCGGTATAGTCATGAAGTACCTCACCATATCAGGATGGGTCACCGTGACTGGGCCGCCTGCAGCAATTTGCTCCTTAAACCTTGGAATAACGCTGCCACGACTGCCCAGTACATTGCCGAACCGAACCGCTACAAACTGTGTTTCACTTATGGTATTAATACTCTGTATGTACATCTCTGCTATTCGCTTCGTCGCCCCCATAATGCTTGACGGATTCACCGCTTTATCGGAGGAGATCATCACGAAACGCTCTGCCTTATATTTATCTGCACAATCGGCTACGTTACGAGTTCCAAAAACATTATTTTTCACGGCCTCCGATGGATTTCGTTCCATGAGAGGGACATGCTTATGTGCTGCCGCATGGAATACGACCTGAGGTCTGTACTTTCGGAATACATCATCCATTCGACTGCGATCCTGAATATCTGCGATCACGGTTTCTAAATGAACATGCGGAAACTTGGTTCTAAGCTCCATCTCGATCGTATAGATGCTGTTCTCCCCATGCCCCAGCAGCATTAGGACGGAAGGGTCGAACGAGGAAATCTGCCTGCATAACTCAGAACCAATTGATCCTCCAGCACCTGTAACGAGTACGACCTTACCCGAAACGTAATTCGCAATCCCTTCCAAATCGGTCATGACCGTATCTCTACCCAATAAATCTTCAACCTCTACATTTCGCAATGACCTTACTGCTAATTTCCCCTTAATAAAGTCATTGATCGATGGAATGATTTTGACCTTGGCTCCTGACAGCTTGCATATATTTATAATATCGGATATCTGCATCCGCTTCGCGGAAGGCATGGCGATAATAATGTCATGGATTTGGTGTTTCTCTACTAGCTCTTTAATATCTGTGCGCGTTCCAAGAACTGGTAAGCCTACGACATGCATATTTCGTTTATGTGGATCATCATCAACAAAGCCGATAATCCGATTCCCCAGGAAGCTAACGCTAGTCATTATTTCCTTCGCAATCAATGCACCGCAATCACCGGCCCCTACAACGAGTACATGATTAGACAGCCCTGTCTTTTTGGTTCTGTTTACTCTTATTAAGCGCCATAGGAAACGTGAGCCGCCCATAAATAACAGCATGAGCTCTAGCGTTCTAGTAGCTACCGATATAGGCACCCGATTGCCTGCGATTAAGTAGGTCGCAGCATAAGATAACAGAAGGCCGATGAATACGGCTTTAAAAAGCTCAATAATTTCCCCTATACTGGCATACTGCCACATTCTTCTGTACATACGGAAGTAAGCTAAACTGCTGCCGCCAATAAATGTTGTCAAGAAAGCAAATAGTAGCATTTGTTTTTCGAAGAAGGGAGAGATACTTCCATCAAAACGAAACAAATACGAGGTTGAAATTGCCAACCATACAATACAAATATCTACTATTAATATGATTAACATTCTATTTTTGTTGCTCACTCGACTCATCCCTCCACAAATTTAAACCTCTACCCCGATCAATCTATTTATCTTGTACACCATAATAATAATAATAGGCTTCTTCATTGGCTTTGCGCTTCACATTATTAAGCACAACACCTAGAATATGAGCATTTACGCTCTCTAAGCTCTTCACCGCTTTACTTGCAATATCCCTTTTCACTTTCCCTTGGTCTACCACTAGAAGAACGCCGTCACTTTTGGCAGCCACAATCTGCGCGTCCGTTACAGCAAGCAGCGGGGGGGTATCAATTAATACAATGTCATACAACTGCCTTAATCTCTCAAGAATTAAGGTCATTCGTTTGGAGTTCATCATTTCCGCGGGGTTAGGCGGAATTGGACCCGATGTAACGACATCCAGGTTTGGCACATTGGTCAGTTGTATGGATTCCTCCAATGAGCACTGCTGAGAAACAACGCTGGAGAGCCCGTACCGATTAGAAATGGAGAAGGTATGATGGGCGGTAGGCTTGCGGAGATCGGCATCGATAAGTACAACCTTCTTCTCCGACTGAGCGAATGTCACTGCCAGATTCGTAATGGTCGTCGACTTGCCCTCACCGGGGCCAGCCGAGGAAACCATAATGACCTGCAGCTTCTCATCAATCGATGAGAATTCAATATTGGTGCGCAGCGCGCGATAGGATTCAGAGATCGGAGACCGAGGATTTGTAATGGTAATGAGCTGACGTTTATTTTTCGATTGAGACACGCTCTAATTCACCTGCCTTGTATGTTTGGTTTGCTGCGCTGGTTTGGCTAGAATTAGCATCCTCAGGACTCATCCTTGAGATCATTGCAAGCGTAGGCTGTCCTAAAAATTGCAATACATCTGCTTCCGTCTTAATCGTATCATCCAAATATTCAAGCAAAAATGTAATTCCAATTGCAATCATTAGAGAAACGATAACGGCTATCGCAATATTAAGCGGAATATTAGGCGATACCGGGCTCGGCTGCGCATCTACGACTGCTTCATTAAGAATGGAGACATTCTCAACCTTAAAGATATTCTGGATCTCTACTTGGAACACATTAGACACCGCATTCACAATTTGAGCTGCTAGCCTGTAGTCCACATCTTGTACAACCAACGTCATGACTTGTGTATTGTTGACGGAGCTCACTTGAATTTTGCGCGAAAGCTCGCCTGCATTCAGACCTAGCTCCGGGTACTGCGAAGCCACTTTATCCAAAATCGCAGGTGTTTTAATGATTTCTTTGTACGTATCAATCATCTTAATATTGGAGTTAATCTGATTAATATCCAGTTGACCCGTTGTCATCTGTGTCGCTGTCTGGTTTACAATAATCTTCGTAGAAGCCTCGTAGACAGGGCTTTTGAAAAAAATGCTAACCACAGCCGTTGCTGCCGTACATATGATAACCATCAATATAATCAGTAATAATCTCTTCTTTATAATCGCTATGTATTGCCGCAAATCCAGTTCGTTAGACACGCCATTCTCCTCCATAAGATACAGTCTTCTGGAATTAATTATATAATTCCAAAGAACTACACCCCCAACACTTAATTCTCTAGTTTATTTTAGAAACCTATCCTAGTTCCGAAAAAAATCTTCCTCCCATCTGCATGAGAGGAAGATTACGCTATTTTTATTTTAGTTGTTGAAGTTTAGCGCTCTGTAAATAATAACGGCTGCTTCAGCACGAGTTGCATTGTTGTTTGGCAGGAACTTACCAGCATCACCAATTACGATTTTGTGAGTCGCGGCAAAGGCCACGCCTTCTTTCAACGTAGCGTTGATTCTCGCAGCATCAGCAAAGCCTTTAAGAGCTGTGTCCACATCAGTGACAGCTGCTGCATCATGGGATACCTTCAATGCACGGGAAATCATTGTCGCCATCTCAGCGCGAGTGATGGTAGCATTAGGATCAAATTTCGAAGCCGAACGGCCGTTAATGATTTTCAACTGGGCTGCTGCAGCCACATACGGTGCATACCAGTCAGTCGAATTCACATCATCAAAGCTTTCAGCTGCCGAACCATTCTCAAGATCTAGAGCACGGATAAGCATCTTGGCAAACTCAGCACGGGTTACTTTATCCTTCGGAACAAACTTCCCTTCTGACTTGCCTTCAATAGCGCCCTTGGCAGCTACAACCTGAATTTGGCGGCCAGCCCAAGCTTCAACCGAAGCAATATCACTAAACGAAACCTTGTTCTCTACAACCACATAAGAGGAGAACGAATCACGAGACTCGATAATCGAATTGCCGGATACACGACCGCCGTGGAATACAAGCTCTCCGTCAACGATCTTCGCTACTGATAGCAGCTCTTTATCAATACCTGTCGTATCACCAAGTGGAATGTTGAGAGTAATCGGTTGATCGAAGGTAGTTCTTGCAGTACCGCCGACAGTTAGGCCGAAATCGTAGATTTCTGAAGCCGATTTCAAAGCACCAACAGCCTCTTCAGTCGCTTCGCTCTTCTTAATGGTAAGCGAAAGAGCAGAATTGAACGTACCGCCAACAGGAAGCGTCACCTTAAATTCACCAATGGTGAATGCTGCGCCGGATACATTGCCGGCTGCCGCTGCTTTCACAACTGCGTCAGAAAGGTTGACTACAACATCCTTAGCCGTTACATCGCCAAGATTAATGGCCAAAGTCGTTTTAGCAATCGCCGCAGTCGGAGCTACCTCATTAACCTTTGCCGCAACTGCGTTAATTCCAGCGATTACTGACAATACATCACTATCATTTAATTGAAGAACCGCTTGACCGTTTACTGTGCTGACACTGGAGGATGCGCTAATTGTTGCCAGCTTAGCAATCTCAGCTTGAGCATCTGCAACAAATTTCGTGATAATCGCAGCTTTCTCCGATTCAGTCGCTTTATCAAGTGCATTCGTCAAATCATCAAGCAATTTACCTGTTGATTCTGGAACTGGAGTTTCTGGAACAGGGATAACGTCGCCCCCGCCGATGCCGCCTGTAGCTGGATGAGCAGCTTTGTATGCTTTGTCCAATGCAACAAATGCTGAAAGTGCTGTCAACGCGTTAACTGCAGGACTAGCTTGAAGCTCGGTATATACATTTGTTAAATCTTCAGTTGTAATTTGATAGTGTTCAATTACCGCTTTTACGTTGGTGTTAGACTCAAGAGCTGATTTTACAGCTGCACGGAGTTGATCCTTCAGCGAAGCATTAATATCTGCTAGACCCGTTACACTGCCAGCAATGGTTGCTAATTTGGTTTCTAGCGCAAGTGCAACCTGAGCAATGTCATCAACCGTCAACGTTACACCAGCTGCCTGCGACAAGCCCTTCAAATATTCCTTGTGAAGCTCACGCTTCTGATCGAGCGAAGCTTCCCAGCCCGAGCTAACCGGAACAGCGAGCAGATCTACGATTACTTCTTTAAAGCCTGCTTGATCATCAACGTCAAGACGCTCTGTAATCGGCACCAAAATCGAGTTTCCAGTAATGGCAAGTGCGGCTGCAATTTCCACACGGAAAGCCTCAACAGCTTCAACTCCACCAGAAATCTTAGCCAGCTCCGTATAAATTTTTCCAGATTCTGTTAGGAAAGCTGCATTAGAGCCAGTCGATGCTGCGTATACTACTCCACTTACTCCAAGCTTCTCAACCAATCCCTTGCTGCTTAGCGGGATTCCAGCCAATGCTGTAAGAGCTACGCTCGCTGCAATGGTTGAAATTGCTATTTTTCTTCTTAATTTCACTTTATACCACTCCTATATATAATAGTTGCATCCATCTAATAGATGGATGTCTAATAACACCATTATGTATGTATCGACAAAACAATCGATGTTTGTTAGTTCTAGCGAACCACAAACCTAGTCTTTCTTACTTCTCTGAAAATAGGAAATAAATCGTCCTACTATCCCATCCGAAGATGAGACTATAGTCGGTTGATCTTGAAATAGAGCATTAAGAACAACAGCTTGAGCATTCATCTTTAAGTAGCTCACCCACTGTTCTCCCATCCGCCTCTCAATTGAATCATAGGCTTCGCTCAATCGAAAGCCTCGGCGAACAATATGATGAGCATCTGAAGATACAATGTGTATATCTCCACTTTTCAATAATGACCACGCCGATTGTTCAATTCGTTTGCCGAATCCGCCTAATAGCGAGTGGGTCGTTACTTGTGCAAAAGCTCCCGCATCAATAAGCTCAGTTAAACGCTCTGGATGCTGTACAATTTCTAAATTTCTCTCAGGGTGTGCAATGATAGGCTTCAAATTCATTACTTTCAATTCATGAATGATCTCAATCATCGTCTTCGGAATACGCGAGGAGGGCATTTCTATCAATACATAGCTGGACTCTGCCAAAGAAAGCAGTTCTCCCCTATGCCAAGCATCAAGCAGATCGTCGTGGACGCGAATTTCCTGACCAGTCCGGACAGTAACAGGCACACCAGCATCTATTAACTGTTCATTAATAGAGCGAGTGTGCTTGATTACTTCGTTTGCTGCATTGGTGTAGGTCCCGTTAGCATGATGTGGTGTTGCAATAATGGTTGTAATTCCCTCTGAAACGGCTGCCCGGGCCATGTCCAAAGTATCATACCAATTCGCAGCACCATCATCTACCTGGGGTAAAATATGTGTATGGATATCAATCATGCTAATCTCACTTTCTGATAGTTTCTGTTCATAACCTATCAATCACTGGTTTGAACTTCATTCTATCATAGGAAGTTTCAAGATTCAGCACCAACCACTATATTTCGACAGTTTTAACTCATATCTTTTATCAGTATACCCTACAATTACCAAAAGTGTTAGTAAAAAAATGTTAAAACGAGGGAGTTTCAGAATTTGTTCAGATGTCCTTCAGCTTATAGCAATCGCTTGCGTAGATCTGCTGCGGATTTTGGCGAAAGGTAGCCAAATGGGATGTCGAAGACTGTTTTCGCTCCAACCTGACCACTGCCAGCAAGCTTAAATGCCGCTCTAGCATAGGCTACTAGAACACTTGCCGTAAATTCCGGATTGCTTGCAAGCTTCAGGCCAAATTCAATAATTTGCGTATTGTTATCGCCTGTCTTGCCGCTGCGCAATACCGTACCGCCGTGAGGCATCGCAGAGTGCTCTGCCTTCAGCGTCGCTTCATCTATGAAGTGAACAGTCGTATTGTAATCAGCGAAATAGTTCGGCATCGTACGGATTTCCTCGGCAATCGCCGCTTGATCCGCACCTTCCTCTGCTACAATGTAGCAATCGCGGATATGCTTATCACGTGTTGCAAGCTCAGGCTCCTCGCCGCCACGCACGCGGGCAACTGCATCTTCGCTTGGAATCGTGTATTGAACGCCATTCTTAACGCCTTTCACACGACGGATAGCGTCGGAGTGCCCTTGGCTTACTCCTTTGCCCCAGAACGTGTACTCTTTGCCTACCGGCAAAATCGCTTCAGCGAGCAGACGATTCAATGAGAACAGACCTGGGTCCCAGCCTGTCGAAATAACACTCACCTTGCCGCTCGCCTGTGCAACTGCGTCCACCTGCTCAAAATACTCAGGTATGCGAGCATGGGTATCGAAGCTGTCTACCGTATGGAACAAGCGTGCAAAAGCAGGCACTTGCTCTGGCAAATCCGTTGCCGAGCCTCCGCATAAAATCATGACGTCGATATCATTAACAAAGCGCTCAGCTTCTAGGACGGAATAGGCTTTGATTGCAGAAGGAATCGAAGCAGGATCTCTGCGCGTAAAAATCGCATCTAGTCTCAAATCCGGGCTTTGCTTGATCGCAAGCTCAACACCGCGGCCCAAGTTGCCGTAACCAACGATGCCGATGCGAATCTGTTCAGTCATGGTGCTGCCACCTTTTCATAAAAAATTTTTAAAAGCTTAAATCCAGCCTCTTGCTTCCATTGCAGCTGCGATTCGTTTGATCGAAATCATATAAGCAGCTGTACGAAGGTCCGTGTCATGCTCTTTAGCCAGGTCGCGAACAGCAACATAAGAAAGAATCATGTTCGTTTCCAGTTTCTCAAGCACTTCTTCTTCGCTCCAGTAGTAGTTCGCAAGGTTTTGAACCCACTCGAAATAAGACACAGTTACGCCGCCTGCATTCGCAAGCACGTCAGGAATAACGGTAATACCGTGGCTTGCAAGTACACGATCCGCTTCCGGTGTTGTTGGACCATTAGCCGCTTCAGCAACGATCTTCGCTTTAATGCGATCAGCATTCGCAGCAGTGATGACATTCTCAAGTGCAGCTGGTACCAAAATATCAACATCAAGCTCAAGAAGCGCCTCATTTGAAATGACGAACGACTCGCCATACTCACGAATGGAGGATGTATCTTTTAGTGTGGATATTTTCTCGATATCTATTCCGTTCGCATCGTAGATTCCACATTTGGAATCACTTACCGCTACAATTTTACAGCCTGCTTCGCTAAGCAAGCGCGCAGCGATACGGCCTGCGTTGCCAAAGCCTTGAACAGCAGCAGTAGCGTTCTGAACTGGAATGCCTTTATCATTCAGGGCAGCCAGAATCGTGTAGACACAGCCTTGTGCTGTAGCTTCATTACGACCTTTCGATCCGCCAAGAATAAGCGGTTTACCTGTAATAACGCCCGGGGAGTTCACACCTTTAAGTCTGCTGTACGTATCCATCATCCAACCCATAATTTGCGGTGTCGTATATACGTCCGGTGCAGGAATATCTTTGTCTGGTCCTACGAAATCAGAAATAGCTTCCATGAAAGCACGGCTTACACGCTCAAGCTCGCCTTTGCTAAGAAGATGAGGATCACAAACTACGCCGCCTTTACCGCCGCCATATGGCAGGCCTACCACGCCGCATTTGAAGCTCATCCACATGGAAAGTGCTTTAACCTCGTCGAGAGTTACATCTGGGTGAAAGCGAATGCCGCCCTTAGTGGGACCGATAGCATCGTTATGTTGGGCACGGTAGCCTTCGAACACACGAACGGTTCCATCGTCCATACGAACAGGGAAGTTAACCGATAGCACACGCTTAGGATTTTTCAAAATTTGTGTTACATGCTCAGGCAATTGCAAATGTGCCGCTGCAGTATCAATTTGTTGTTGTGCAATTTGGTACGGATTCAACGTTTCTACTACTGTGCTCACTGTCATTTCAGGTTCATTCCTTCATCGTAGAATTCGACTCCCAATCCATCGAAAAGCCGCTTTAATGATTTTACCTTTTTCAAACGTATTTTAAAAGATTTTTTTCGTTAAAAAGTACAAATATTCAACATTTTTATCCATTGTCATGTTATATATCATTTGCATGTTATGATTAATAACACACCACGTAGAAGAAAGCTTATGAAAACCTCGAATTATCGCAAAAAATAAACAAAATTGGTCATTTACGGAACCTAATCTCCCTCGACACAGATACACCAATTTGAAGCATGATTGTCCTTTACTTTGCTTTCCGACGCATGCTTATCCCTATTTTCGCCGATTCCGGAAACCCACAACCACTTTGGGAATCGTTTCACAAGCTTCATATCGATACGATGTCAGCTCTATACTTTGTAAATTCCAAGCTTTATCCTACACTTCGCAAGCGCCGATCTGATGTCATTAATCACATCATAAAAATCAATAATTATCGTTTTATTCATCCAATCGACTCCACTCAGGATAATAAACGTTAGATACATTAACAAAATTCACGCGAATTCCCTCAAGCTTTCGACAAGTTTCGGTGTTCTCTCTTCAGATTTTCCATTATTTTTGCTTATTTGCCCTAGCTTGATGTTATTTTTTTGATGCCTAATGATATGAACCGCTTACATTTTAATGCGATCTATTTCTCCATAATAAAATGGATCGAGAGAGCTCTGAGAGCTTTCTCGATCCACTATATTTCATGCATTCATATCGCTGTAAATTCAGTTCATTTCTTATGCATTTTGAACTCAAGGAACAGCTCATTGTAGTGGGACAGCATTCTTTTGCCGAGATTGTCGTACACCTCAAGCCTACTGGTCAGCTCCTCATCCGGATAAAATCGCTCATCACCCGAAATTTCCTCGGGCAGCAAAGCCATTGCCGCTTGGTTAGGCGAGGAATAGCCAACATATTCCGTATTTTGCGCCGCTACCTCGGGATCGAGCATGAAATTAATAAACTGATGCGCGCCTTCGATATTCCGGGCTGTTTTTGGAATGACCATATTATCGAACCATAGATTCGAGCCTTCCTCCGGAACGACGTAATCAAGCTTCTCATTCTCCCCCATAATCTCCGAGGCATCTCCTGACCACACTAAGCCTACCGCCGCTTCCTCATTCGCAAGCAGCATCTTGATCTCGTCGCCTACAATTGCCTTTACGTTCGGCGTCATTTGGAGCAGCTTCGCCTTCGCCTCCTGCAAATGCGCCTCGTCCGTATCATTGAGTGAGTATTGAAGGCTGTTCAGCCCCATGCCCATCACCTCGCGCGCCCCATCCAGCAGCAGGATTTGATTGCGAAGACTTTCGTCCCATAGATCATCCCAGCTGGAGAAGGTCAGCTCGCCAACCAGCTCCGGGTTGTATACGATACCGACCGTGCCCCAGAAATAAGGAATCGAGTAGGTATTATCCGGATCGAAGGACAAATTCATGAATCTTTGATCAATGTTTTTCAAATTCGGAAGCTTGGAATGATCGAGCTCAAGCAGCAGGTTTTCTTCTTTCATTTTGCTAATGGCGTACTCTGAGGGAATGCTCACATCGAACGTCGTCCCCCCTTGCTCAATCTTGGTCATCATCGCTTCATTCGAATCAAAGGTCTGATAAATAACCTTTATGCCTGCTTCCTCTTCAAAACGAGCAAGAAGCTCAGGGTCTATATAATCGCCCCAGTTATAAATCGTTAACGTATTATCGCCGCTGTAGCCCTCGCTTGAGTTCAGATAGGCGGTCAAATAAATGAGCAGCAGCGATACGATCATCACCACAGCAAACATGCGTATGAGCTGCTTCATTAGCGTCCCTCCTTAACTGACGACTTTGTGTTCCGCTGATAAACGAAGTAGTAGCCGACAACGAGAACGATTGTAAATAGAAAGATAAGCGTCGACAACGCATTGATCGACAGCGATACGCCTTGGCGTGCCCGTGAATAAATTTCGACCGACAGCGTGGAGAACCCATTGCCTGTAACAAAAAACGTGACCGCAAAATCATCCAGCGAATAGGTCAGCGCCATGAAGAAGCCCGCGAATATGCCCGGCTTGATAAAGGGCAGGACTACCCTTGTCAGCACCTGCAGCGAGCTTGCGCCAAGATCGCGGGCAGCGTCAAGCAATGTTGTGCTCATCTCCTGCAGCTTCGGCAGTACCATAATGACGACAATCGGAACGCTGAAAGCAATATGCGACAGCAGCACCGAAACGAAGCCCAGCTTAATGCCGATAATCGTAAACAGGATCAGGAAGGAAGCTCCAATAATGACATCCGGGCTCACAATCAGCACATTATTGAGCGTAAGCAGCGCTTGCTTCGGACGATTGCTTCGAATATGGTGAATCGCAATGGCTCCAATTACACCTAGAATCGTCGAGATGGTCGCAGACAGCAGCGCAATGATGAATGTATTCAGCACAATGATCAGCAGCCGTGTATCCTCAAAAACCTCTTTGTAATAATCAAGCGTAAAGCTCTCGAAATTTCGCATCGAGCCGCCGCTATTGAAGGAATAAAACATTAAATAAAAAATAGGCGCATAAAGGACTGCGAATACGAGCACCAAATACAGATTGGACCATTTATTTTTTTCGCGCATCGACCGCACCTCGCTTCCGTTTGCCGGTGATGAGCATCATAATCGCCATCGCCAAAATGAGAAATACTGCGATAGTCGAGCCCATGCCCCAGTCCTGCGTCACAAGAAAATGCTGCTCGATGGCCGTTCCTAGCGTAATCACCCGATTGCCCGCAATCAGCCTTGTAATCATGAACAGCGACAGCGCCGGAATGAATACCGCCATGCAGCCCGCCTTCACACCACTAATGGTGAGCGGGAAGATGACACGACGGAACGTCGTCCATGCCGATGCCCCTAAGTCCCGCGCCGCATAGATGAGCGAAGGGTTCATTCCCTCAAGCGCATTAAAGATCGGCAAAATCATGAACGGGATAAAGATATAAACCGATACGAAAATAAAACTGAAATCAGTAAACAAAATTTGCTGCTTGCCGATACCGACGGCCTCAAGCACCGAGTTGGCGAAGCCATAGGTGCCGAACAAGCCAATGAACGCGTAAGCCTTCAAGAGCAGATTAATCCAGCTCGGCAAAATAATAAGCAGAAGCCAAAGCTGCTTATGCTTGGTCCTTGTCAGCAAATACGCTGTTGGGTAGGCGATAAGCAAGGAAAAAGCCGTAATGAGAAAGGCGTACCAGAAGGAGTTAACCGTCATTCGCATGTAGACTGGCGTAAAAAACTTCACGTAGTTATCGAACGTAAAGGCACCCTCCACGTTAAAGAGCGAGTAATACGCTACGAGAACAATTGGCGCAATGACGAACAGCACGACCCACGCCAAATAAGGGATGAGGTAAAAGCTGCGCGATTTATTTGACATCGCCGGCCTCGCTGTAAGCTTCCAAACGTTTATCAAACTCTTCTTCTGTCTCGCCAAGCCGCATAACGTGGATCGCCTCAGAGTCGAACGTAAGTCCAATTCGCTCTCCCACCGTCGCTTTGCGCGTGGAATGGACAAGCCATTCATTGCCAGCATCATCATAGCAGCAAATCTCGTAATGCACGCCACGGAACAGCTGAGAATCTACGCGCACCTGCAGCTTTCCATTGCCTGTGGAGGTGATCTCCAGATCCTCGGGTCTAATTACGATGTCCACCGCTTCGTTTGGCATTAGCCCTTGATCGACACATTCAAAGGTGCGGCCCGCAAATTCCACCTCGAAGTCACGCACCATTTTGCCAGACACAATATTCGTTTCTCCAATAAAATCAGCTACAAACCGGTTGATCGGCTCATCGTAAATATCCGTCGGCGTGCCGCTCTGCTGAATCTTCCCTTCATTAATAACAAAAATCTCATCCGACATGGCCAGCGCCTCCTCCTGATCATGCGTTACGAAAATAAACGTGATCCCAAGCCGCCGCTGCAGCTCTCGCAGCTCATACTGCATCTCCGTTCGCAGCTTTAGATCCAGTGCGGAGAGCGGCTCGTCCAGCAAAATAATTTCCGGCTCATTCACGATTGCCCTAGCAATCGCTACACGTTGCCGCTGGCCGCCGGACATCTCGGTAATTTCACGCTTCTCATAGCCATTCAAGTTAACGAAGCGGAGCGCCTCCATGACTTTGGCTGACACCTCAGCGTTTTTCAGCTTTTTGATGCGCAGACCGAACGCTACGTTCTCAAATACATTAAGATGAGGAAATAGGGCATAATCCTGAAAGACGGTATTCACCTGACGCTCATTGGCAGGGACCCGGTTAATGACCTTCCCATTAAAATAAATCCGGCCCTCTGACGGCTCGGTAAAGCCTGCAATCAAACGAAGTATCGTCGTTTTACCGCAGCCTGACGGACCTAACAGCGTATAAAATTTGCCACGCTCTATGGTGAAGCTGACGCCCTTAAGAACAGGCTCGTCGTTATAGTCATACTGCTTCGTTACATACTCAAAACGAATAATCGTCTGCTCCTGCATCTTGTATCTCCTTTGCCCGTTTAGAAAGAATAACTGTGATTATACATCATCCCCGAAAAACAGCAATAGTAAAAGGAGAAATGCTGTCAACATCTCTATTGACGCAACCCACTTATCAATTCATTGATAATGAAAGCGCTATACATTACGATTAACTCATGTTCAATTGGTTTATATGATTACAAATAGGAGGTTGAAGCATGAGTAAACTGGAGCTTGAAAAACCGGTTACCGGCAGCGTCAAAGTTTCCGTTCAACGATTTGGTCGTTTTCTCAGCGGCATGGTTATGCCGAATATTGGAGCGTTTATCGCATGGGGACTCATAACGGCTTTATTCATACCGACAGGCTGGTATCCGAACGAGAGTCTCGCCACGCTCGTTGGACCAATGATTACGTATCTGCTGCCTATTCTCATTGGTTATACGGGCGGTCAAATGATACATGGCGTGCGAGGCGGCGTTATCGGCGCGATCGTTACACTAGGCGTTATATCTGGAGCAGATATTCCCATGTTCCTCGGAGCAATGATTGTCGGCCCAGCTGCCGCATGGGTACTTAAAAAATTCGATCAATCGATTGAAGGCAAAATTCCTTCCGGTTTCGAAATGCTCATTAACAATTTCTCGTCCGGCATTATCGGCGGCGGTCTAGCCATCGTTGCTTTCAAGGGAATCGGCCCTGTAGTCGAAGCCTTAAGCAAGGTGCTTACGACTGGCGTGGAATGGCTCATTGATACGGGCTTGCTGCCGCTGGTGAACGTTCTGATCGAGCCGGCCAAAGTATTATTTCTCAACAACGCGATTAACCACGGCATACTCGGACCGCTTGCGCTGGATCAAGCAACGCAAACGGGCAAATCCATCATTTACATGCTGGAATCAAATCCAGGCCCAGGCCTTGGTATCCTGCTTGCTTACTGGGTATTCGGCAGAGGAATGGTGAAGCAATCGGCGCCAGGCGCAGTTGTTATTCATTTCTTCGGCGGTATTCATGAAATTTATTTCCCTTATATTCTAATGAATCCGCGTCTTATTCTAGCAGCTATCGCAGGCGGCGTATCCGGTACATTCACCTTCTCCCTCTTCGGAGCAGGTCTTGTCGCGGCTCCATCACCAGGCAGTATTATCGCTTACTTCTCCATGACGCCAAGAGGCGGTATACTCGCTATGCTTAGCGGCGTCTTAGTGGCAACGGTCGTTTCCTTCCTAGTCTCTGCCGTACTGCTGAAAACGACTAAGCAGAATGAGGATGCTGACAACGAGCTTGAGGCTGCCGCGCAGAAGATGCAGCAAATGAAGGCTGAATCCAAAGGAGCTGCTCCTACCACTGCTTCGCAAACACAGCTTACAAAGGAGCAGGTAAACAAAATCGTCTTCTCCTGTGATGCCGGCATGGGATCAAGTGCTATGGGCGCCTCTATTCTAAGGAAGAAAGTAAATGCAGCCAAGCTGCCAATTACCGTCATCAATACAGCGATCAGCGATATTCCAGGCGATGCTGATATCGTAATCACCCATAAGACGCTTACGGATCGAGCTCGGCAAAAAGCGCCAAACGCTGAGCATATTTCCATCGAAAATTTCCTTAAGAGTCCTGAATATGACTTGCTCGTCCAAAGACTAAGTGAATGAAGCTCTGCTTAACGCTGACAGATATCTGTCGGCGTTAAGTCCATTCTTCTGTTAAGGAGGATAGCCTATCAAAGCCTCAACTAGGCAACGCCGAATCATTGAGCTGCTGCTGGGTCAGAAGCATGAAATAACGGCTGCCGATATCGCTGACTTCGTCGGAGCAAGCACAAGGACGGTTCACCGAGAGCTTAGCGATATCGAGCCTTTGCTAGCCGCAAACGGCATTGTGCTTCATCGCATCGCCGGACTTGGCATTCGCATTGAAGCCGATAATGAAGCGTTGGAGCGATTCAAGCAATCCTTCGATCGCTCCGACCCCTTCGAATACTCAGCCGAGGAGCGCAAAATCATTATTTTTTGCAGATTGCTTGAGCATGATGAGCCGTTAAAGCTCTTCTCGCTCGCGCATGAGCTGCGCGTGACGATGCCAACCGTTAGTCATGACCTTGATGAGCTTGAGGAAACGATGCTGAGGCAAGGCCTCACACTCGTCCGGAGAAGAGGCTACGGCGTCGAGGTCAACGGCTCTGAAGAAGCTAAGCGCCATTCCATCAGCTTGCTTGCACTCAATCATCTCGATGATTCCGATTTGTTCGGACAATTTCAGGATCAGACAGTGACCAATCCGATCATCGCACAGCTGCTGGATATGATAGGCAAAGAAAATTTCAAGAAGCTGGAGCAGGCACTCTGGGAGCTGAATGTCGATTGGCCCGACACCTTAACGGAATCCGATTATACGAGAATGCTCATAAAGCTTTCCGTTGCATTAACACGCATTGAGCATAAGTGCCTGATAACAGAGCAGATCTATGGCAAGGATTCATCCCCTTTGCTAAACAGCTTGTTAAACATTCTTAGACTCCAGCTTCCTGTAGAGGAACAACGTTATCTATCCGAGCTGCTGGGCAACGAGGCTGTGGCACAAAGCAGCCTGCTGATCCATCATGACGATATGTCGGCCATTGAAGGCGTCAAGCAGCTTATCCGCTATGTCGAGAAACAGCTGCATATGTCGCTTATGGAGGACCGCTCGCTGGAAGAGGGACTCATTCAGCATATCAAGCCAGCGTTTCAGCGTATTTTGGACGGGATAGCCATCCGAAATCCGATGCTGGTGCAAATCAAAAAAGATTACAGCTCGTTGTTTTCCATTATGCGCAGCGGTGTACAAGAGGTATATCCGCAGCTCAAAATACCCGACGAGGAAATCGGCTATCTCGTTATGCATTTCGGAGCCTCCTTGGAGCGCTTGAAGCCATTTTCCAGAAAAATACGAGCTGTGCTCGTATGTACGAGCGGAATCGGCTCTTCAAAGCTGCTGGCTGTCAAAATCGCCAAGAGACTCCCGCAAATTGACCTCATCGGTCATTATTCTTGGTACGAAGCGACCAGACTCCCAGAGAGCCGATACGATTTGATCATCTCAACCGTTGATTTGCCGCTGGAGCCGAATCGGTATATTAAGCTAAGTCCAATGCTCTCGCCTGAAGAAACCAATCAGCTGCGCAGCTATATCGAAGACATCACGTTAAAAAAGGCCGCACCGTCGATTGCCACAGAACTAGGGGAAACCGTACAATCGCCAATGGATCGCTTGCTGCTGCTGCAGCTCTATTCTGGAATTGTCCTGCGGCTACTTGACGGCTTCCGCGTTCATGACCTCGCTCTATCGGTGGGGCAAGAGCCATTAGAGAAGCAGCTGCCAAGCATGCTATCCTTAGTCGCTAAACCGTATGTCGACAAACATACCGAGAAAATTGCGGAGCAGCTGCTGGAAAGGGAGCGTCTAGGAAGTGTGGTTATTCCCGATACCAAACTCGCCTTGCTTCATACACGAAGCGAGTGGATTGAGGAACCACTGTTAGTCCTATTTCGATATGACCGGCCGCTGGATTTAAGTGAGGACAGCTCCATTCAGGCGCTGCAATTATTAATGATGCTAGGTCCATTGAAGCTTGATAAATACAGCTTGGAGCTGCTCAGCGAAATTAGCGCCATGCTGC
Organism: Paenibacillus sp. FSL H8-0548; assembly: GCF_038630985.1. Lineage (NCBI taxonomy): Bacteria > Bacillati > Bacillota > Bacilli > Caryophanales > Paenibacillaceae > Paenibacillus > Paenibacillus sp. FSL H8-0548. The sequence continues at coordinate 442,520 of NZ_CP152049.1, read as the reverse complement.
TGCTGCCTGACCTGCTTACCCTACTTGAGAATGGGGATGCTGCCAGCATCCAGCTGTTCATCTCCAGAAAGCTAGAAAGCTATATAAAAACAAAATTGGAATGGAGAGAATCATCATGACTATTTTATCTACAGACAAGGTGAAGCTGAACGTTAGTGTAAAAGACAAATACGAGGCAATTCGTATCGTTGGACAAATGCTCGTTGATGCCGGACACGCTCCGCAGGCGTATATCGACAAAATGATCGAACGCGAGGAGTCACTCTCCACCTACATCGGCGGAGGCCTTGCTATGCCTCACGGCACGAATGATTCAAAGGCGCTTATTCAATCGACAGGCATGTCGATTATTATCGTACCGGCCGGCGTTGACTTCGGCGGCGAGGAGCCAGCTCAGCTAGTAATCGGATTAGCTGCGGTCGGCGACGATCACCTTGATATTTTGACCAATGTAGCAGTGCTCGTATCAGAGGAAGAAGATATGCAGCGCATCTTGAACGCAGCTTCTGAGCAGGAGCTGATTTCTATTTTCGAATCGGGGATGGAATCATGAAGGCCGTACACTTCGGAGCAGGCAATATAGGCCGTGGCTTCATCGGCTTGCTGCTGCATAACGCAGGCTTCGAGATATGCTTCTCAGATGTGAACGACGCGCTTGTCGCTAATTTACAGGAAAAGCAGCAGTATACGGTGAAGCTTGCAAACGAGCCAGGAGACACCTACCTTGTCGATCACATTACAGCCATTAATGGCAAAGATCTCGCCCAAGTCGCCGAGAAAATCGCCGAAGCCGACATCGTTACGACAGCCGTTGGCGTATCGATCCTAAAGCATATTGCAGCAGCGGTTGCTAAAGGAATTGAACTCAGACTCTCGAATGGCGAGGCAAAAGCCGCTCTTCCCATTATCGCTTGCGAGAATACGCTTGGCGGCAGTACGATTCTGAAGCAGTTCGTCTATGAGCATCTATCGGCGGAGATGCAAGCGCTGGCTGATCAACACATCGTCTTCCCAAATGCAGCCGTAGACCGCATCGTTCCGCTTCAGCAGCATGAGGACCCGCTCCTTGTTGTCGTAGAGCCATTCTATGAATGGACCGTAGAGCGTTCACCCTTGCTTTCCTCGCTGCCCGAAATTGAGGGGATTCATTATGTCGATCAGCTAGAGCCGTATATTGAGCGGAAGCTATTTACCGTCAATACAGGTCACTGCGTAGCTGCTTATCACGGTTACTTAAGAGGCTATGAGACCATTCAAGAAGCGATGAAGGACCCCGCTGTTGTCGCAGAGGTTAAAGGCGCACTGCTGGAGTCAGGTGCCGCACTCGTCCAAACCTATCAATTCGATGAGCGTGCTCACGCCTTGTATGTCGATCAAATTTTGGAACGTTTCATCAACCCTTATCTGGTCGATGAAATTGCGAGAATCGGCCGCTCGCCCATTCGCAAGCTGTCACCGAGTGATCGTCTAGTACGTCCGGCCTTATTAGCTTATGAGCTTAATATTCCCGTTACCCATTTGACAGCTGCTATGGCAGCAGCCTTGCTTTTCCAAAATTCCGATGATCCCGAAGCCATCGAGCTGCAGACTGCTATACGGGAGCAAGGACTTACTCATACGATCACAAAATATACAGGCTTAGATGAACAGCATCCTCTTCATAAGCAGGTGGCCGAACAATACCAAGAGCTGGAGCAGACGTTTGGCTCCGCAGGGAAAGGAATGAGTAAATCATGACAGCACCCTTAAAAGGTATTTCCGCATCACCCGGCATTGCTATCGCACGCGCTTTCCATCTCGCTCACGAACGTTTCATTCCAACTCAGCAAGCCATCACGGATACTGACGCGGAGGTCGGACGGTTCCACCTTGCCGTCGCCGTCGCCCGTGATGAGATCGAGGTTATTCGCAGCTCGACCGCAGAGCGGCTCGGTGAGGACAAGGCAGAAATTTTCGAAGGTCATCTCATGATACTCGAGGACCCCGACTTCATAGATGCCATTGCCCTGAAAATAACTGACGAAGCGATGAACGCAGAATTTACGCTTCACGAGACTGCACAGTCCTTCATCGAGCTTCTTCAGTCGATGTCCGACGAGCTGCTGCGCGGTCGCGCGGTCGATATTGAGGATGTGTCCGGCCGAATTATGAGTCATTTGCGCGGTGTACCGCATATGGATCTTGCCGGCATGACAGAGGAATGTATTATTGTAGCGAAGGATCTGACACCATCGGATACGGCTCAGCTTAATCTGGAGTTCGTCCGCGGATTCGTTACCGAAATAGGCAGCCGCACCTCCCATTCCGCGATTATGGCGCGCTCTTTGGAAATACCAGCCATCGTCGGCATCGGGGCTGCGGTGCAGCAAATTCCAGCGCAAGCCGTTATCGTCATGGATGCCAATGAGGGCATTGTCCTTATTGCACCCACAGAGGAAGAGCTTACTGCCTATCAAGACAAGAAGCAAAAGAATGATCTCCGCAGAATGGCATTAAGCAAGCTGAAGGATCTGCCTACTTTGTCCGCAGACGGCAAGCAGGTTGAGCTGGCAGCCAACATCGGCAAGCTGGAGGATATTCAGCGGGCGATTGACAACGGAGCCGAAGGCATCGGCCTCTTTCGCACCGAGTTTCTATACATGGGACGCAGCTCCCTCCCAACCGAGGAGGAGCAGTTCACCAGCTACAAGTACGCGCTTGAAAAAATGAACCCAAAGCCCGTCGTCATTAGAACGCTCGATATAGGCGGCGACAAGGAGCTTCCTTACATGGAGCTGCCGAAGGAAAGCAACCCCTTCCTCGGACAGCGTGCGCTGCGCCTATGTCTGGATCGACAGGACTTATTCCGTACCCAGCTGCGTGCACTGCTGCGCGCCAGCCGCTTTGGCAACTTGAAAATCATGTTTCCGATGATCGCTGTATTAGAGGAGCTGCTGGAGGCTAAGCAGCTGCTTGAAGAGGAGAAACAGAAGCTTATCGCCGAAGGCGTTCAGCTTGCTGATCATATTGAGATCGGAATGATGGTCGAAATTCCAGCTGCGGCAATCGCAGCCGATCTATTCGCGCCAGAGATCGATTTCTTCAGCATCGGTACAAACGATTTGATTCAATATACGATGGCAGCAGATCGCATGAACGAAACGGTTGCCTATCTGTATCAGCCTTGGCATCCCTCCCTACTTCGCTTAATTCGCTTCGTTATTCAAGCGGCGGAGAAGGAAGGCAAATGGGTTGGCATGTGCGGCGAAATGGCAGGGGACGAGACCGCTATTCCGCTGCTGCTCGGACTTGGCCTGCATGAGTTCAGCATGAGTGCCGGCTCCATTCTCCCAGCTAGAGAGCTGATCAGTCAGCTCGACCAGTCCAGCTGGTCCGACTACGCCAATCAAGCATTAACGATGCGGAGCACACAGGAAATCACGCAATTCGTAGAACACACAAGAAACGGAGTGATTCATCATGGTTAGTCAATCTTTTACGATTCTGAATCCTACAGGCTTTCACGTACGCCCAACCAAAACCTTCGTCCAAACCGCCAGCACCTTCCCTTGCAAAATATTTGTCATTAACAAGGGCAAGCGGGTAAACGGCAAAAGCTCGCTAAGCATGCTTACGCTAGGCATTGCAGCAAACGAGGAAGTCACGCTGGAAATCGACGGCGAGCAGGAAACACAAGCACTCGAAGCGCTTGGCAAGCTGCTCACTGACATTCATGAATAGCTTCAGCTTCTAACCCCCGCAGCAGCCACAGCGTTCAGGCCCCGCGCCTGACTTCTATGGCTGCTGTTTTTAACACTCGTATTACTTTCGCCCCCCACTTCTCCTAGGCTACATTGCACAAATTACAGCAGATACCTGACATCACACTCCAAATATCGAGCTACGTTGCAGTAATGCAGCAGATTCACCCCTATTTACTCTAAAAACGGCCGAAATCCAACATTCCATTGCACTAACTACACTGTAGCTCGAACCCAACCGCCAAATAGCCTTTTCCATTGCACTAACTGCAACGTAGCACCGCTACGTTCATCCAATTAGACAAGGCGATCAAGAAGAGCAGATACCTGCCTCCAACCCATTCTCTTCAGGGCTACATTGCACGAGTTACAACAGCTACCTGACATCTCACTTCGAATATCGAGCAATCTCTGTTAATCCATAATCGAGTCAACAGCTTGTTTCGCGAACGCAGCATAGGATTCGATCCGATCCGGACTTCGATCAATAGCCCACCTGAGGTTATCGAACGCTTTTAATAGCAGCAAAACTCTCATATCAGCAAGGTCTTCTGCACTTATAACGTACCCGTCTAGAAATGCTTTGAATTCTTCTGCATTCGGATTTCCGTCTAGCATTTGGCACTGCATCACACAAATAATATCTCCATGCGGTACCGTTCTTACTTCTGCATTGCCCCAATCCAATAATATTACTTGTCCTGTCTGATTAACAATCGTATTCTTCAATGAGATATCTCCATGAATTAAACCGAAGCGGAAATTTTCTTTCTTCAAATTCTCAAACAGTTTTCGTACTTTCTGCGATTTCATCCGAGTGATTACTCCAAGCTCAATCAACCGATCATACTCCGTCAAGCTATTGATATTATACTGCACATACCCTAGCCAACTGCCGTCCGATCCTGCATGAGGAGGTGAATGAAACTCACCACGGACTGGATCAATCAGATTTTCCCCATATCCCTTCACTTGAATCGAATGAATACGTTTGGCATATTTGCCAAGCTGCCTCCAAATATCGGACTTGAGAACCGTGCTGTCCACCCCGTTGTCACCATCAACAAAAGCTTGAATCATATATGCGGTTTCATCAACTATTCCAATGGACAACACCTCAGGTCCGGGAATGCCGATCGCGGCAGCCTGTTCAATGCACCATTTTTCTTTCACATAGCTTGGGTATGTACCGGCATCATTCATTCGAACAACGACTTTACGACTTTCGGTTTCGACTACGCAAACCTGATTTACAAAACCTTTTCCTATGATTTGATATGAAGTTTTTACTTGTTCCAGAAGAAAATCTCCTGCAATTCGTTCTGCTTGTGCAACTACAGCGTCTACCATAGTTTCTTTCATCTCCCTCAAGTGTCGCGCTCCGGATAGTTTACCGCTTACTTTTTCGAAAAGTACGGTTATAACTAAACTATACTACCAGTTAGCTCAACGTCTAGCGGTATATCTGTACCCAATACCCTATTTTACGAAGAAGAAAAGGATCCGCTCGTTCGAGCGGATCCTTTAATTTTGTCGATTATGGATTACCCAAAGCCTCATCATGATGTCCACAATTTCCAACTTTCCTACTATTTATTTTCACACCATAACCTACTAGTTTCAAGAAAAACATTGGTTGTGACGCTAACGTCTGTACAAAACCTCATATTTTGTGAGTAGATTCTCTTGCATATGTGCAGGATAGCTAACTCAGAGAGGCTGAAAAGCGCGAAGTTACTGCAAATATGCAGGATAGTCTGCGTGCGGGGGAAACTGATGGTTGTGCTCGGAGTGAATTTACGGCTATCCCAGACTAACCCTCCAAGCAGCTCTCCAACGTTTCTTTCAGCGGACTCTTCAACTAACCCAACTACTGCTCTATCCTGCACTTTCGCAGGATAGACGCTCGTTTTTCGCGCTCCCACGTACCTATGTTGCACCCCAGCACTATAGACGCCCTTACAGATGCGCCTTGAGGCGAAATTAGTCTAATCTAATGCAAATGTGCAGGATAGGTAGCTCAGAGAGGCTGAAAAGCGCGAAGTTACTGCAAATATGCAGGATAGCCTGCGTGCGGGGGAAGTTGATGGTCGTGCTCGCAGTGAATTTACGGCTATCCCAGACTAACCCTCCAAGCAGCTCTCCAACGTTTCTTTCAGCGGACTCTTCAACTAACCCAACTACTGCTCTATCCTGCACTTTCGCAGGATAGACGCTCGTTTTTCGCGCTCCCACGTACCTATGTTGCACCCCAGCACTATAGACGCCCTTACAGATGCGCCTTGAGGCGAAATTAGTCTAATCTAATGCAAGTGAGTAGATTCTCTTGCATATGTGCAGGATAGGTAGCTCAGAGAGGCTGAAAAGCGCGAAGTTACTGCAAATGTGCAGGATAGCCTGCGTGCGGGGGAAACTGATGGTTGTGCTCGGAGTGAATTTACGGCTATCCCAGACTAACCCTCCAAGCAGCTCTCCAACGTTTCTTTCAGCGGACTCTTCAACTAACCCAACTACTGCGCTATCCTGCACTTTCGCAGGATAGACGCTCGTTTTTCGCGCTCCCACGTACCTATGTTGCACCCCAGCACTATAGACACCCTTACAGATGCGCCTTGAGGCGAAATTAGTCTAATCTAATGCAAATGTGCAGGATAGGTAGCTCAGAGAGGCTGAAAAGCGCGAAGTTACTGCAAATATGCAGGATAGCCTGCGTGCGAGGGAAACCGATGGTCGTGCTCGGAGTGAATTTACGGCTATCCCAGACTAACCCTCCAGCGATCTCTCCAACGTTTCTTTCAGCGGGCTCTCCAACTAACCCAACTACGGCGCTATCCTGCACTTTCGCAGGATAGACGCTCGTTTTTTGCGCTCCCACGTACCTATGTTGCACCCCAGCACTATAGACGCCCTTACAGATGCGCCTTGAGCCGAAATCAGTCTAATCTAATGCAAATGTGCAGGATAGCTAACTCAGAGAGGCTGAAAAGCCCGAAGTTACTGCAAATATGCAGGATAGCCTACGTGCGGGGGAAACTGATGGTCGTGCTCGGAGTGAATTTACGGCTATCCCAGACTAACCCTCCAAGCAGCTCTCCAACGTCTCTTTCAGCGGGCTCTTCAACTAACCCAACTACTGCGCTACCCTAGCCACTAGCATTCCTGTAGAGCGTTAATTATCAGCTTTGAAAAACACCCTTTGAGAAGGGAAGCTTATTGCTGCCCGCATTCATCCCAATAATCGAGTAGGAGGGAGCGCCTAGCTCCCGTCCTCTCACACCACCGTACGTACCGTTCGGTATACGGCGGTTCATGAATTATTCCGTAGTGAGTTATACCTGTCCAGCAAACTCTTTAGTCCGTTAGATGACCAATATTGGTTATCTAACGTGGACTGAAGAATGGGACTGCCTGCAATCCTCCAGTACTTCTTCCTTGTATTTCCCCATTCATAGGCTTTTCCTTTAGATACGCCTAGTGCGGCTAGCTTCTTCACCTTTGTTCGTGGTAATTTCCACTGTTTCCATATGCACATTCGTAATCTTCTTCGTGTCCACTCGTCCAACTCTTTGAACACTGTCTTGGTGTCTACTAGCGCATAATATCCGCACCATCCCGTCAGATACTGGTTAAGTTTCTTGATCCGCTGGTCTATTGGTATGGGACTTTTCCTCGATGTGATCTCTTTGATCTTTGCCTTCACTCGTTGCAAGGATGGTTTTGAGATTCGCACCTTTGGATTTGCTTTGTCCCAGCTAAACGTAAACCCTAGAAATTTTCGTTTCCATGGTCGGTCAACTGCACTTTTTGCTTGGTTCACCTTGAGTTTTAGCTTCTTCTCAATAAACTGCGTCACGGATTCCTTCACTCGCTTACCTGCTTTCCACGTTTTCACGTAGAGGTTACAATCGTCCGCGTAGCGAACGAAGCGCAAGTTGCGCTTCTCTAGTTCCTTATCCAGTTCGTCCAGTACAATATTCGATAATAATGGGCTTAGCGGACCGCCTTGCGGTGCTCCTTCGGTCGTTGGTTCGACGAGGCCATTCACCATCACCCCTGATTGCAGGTACTTTCGAATGAGTTTCAATAACGCTTTATCCGTTATTTCTTCCGCTAGTCTCGCCATCAAACGGTCATGATGCACACGATCGAAGAATTTCTCTAGGTCAAGGTCTACCACGATTCGATAGCCTTCTTGCATGAATGCTCTCGCTTTCCTCACGGCATCATGACCTCGCCTTTTTGGGCGAAAGCCATAACTGTGTTCAGAGAACTTCGGGTCAAATACAGGAGTTAGTACTTGAGTGATTGCTTGTTGAATGAGTCGATCTGTCACGGTAGGTATGCCTAAAAGCCTTATTCCGCCGTTCGGTTTCGGGATTTCGACCCGTCGGACTGGACTCGGCTCATAGGTTCCGTTTATTATGCTTTCACGAATCGTTCCCCAGTTTTGTACGATGTGTTCGCGTAAGGTTTTTACCGACATGCCATCTACGCCATGGCTTCCTTTATTCGTTTCGACACGATTTAGTGCCGACAGCATATTCGCTCGTGACAATACTTGCTCGATCATTCGAGGTACACTCCTTACGTGAATGTTTCTTCTCTTTATGCCGTTGATAGACTCTGCCCTTCTCAGTACCCTTGCGTATTCACCGCTACTTTCCTGAGATAAGTCCTTTCGGATTGTCTGCTTTCATTGCCTATCCCCGAACGCCAAGTTGATCCATTCCTATTTCATGTTCAGTCCTTCCGCAGGTTGTTGCAACAACCTGCGTACTATGACCTCTGCTGACTTCTGTACATTCAACATGGCTTCACAGCCATGCTTGCAGCTTTAACGTTGCTTATGTACAGATCTCCCCAGGTAAGAGCGCTATCTTCCTCTCCATCTATCTGCTTCATTTACTTTCGTACGCCTTCGGCAGTATGGACTTTGGTTTGTTGTGCAACCTCATCCAACGTACGCTAGCCTTATATGAAGTTCGTGTTCCTCAGACCGGAGATTTGCCGCCGGCTTCCTTCAGATTCTACCTCACGGTAGACACCCTTGCCTTAAGCTATGGTTACTACTGCCTTCACCATTCGGGACTCGAACCCTAGAGATAGCGCCCATGCTGGGCGCACCCAAAAAAGAACAGCGGGCATCCGCTGTTCTTTCTTGTATTTATACAGAAGCTGCTGCATCAGGAGCCGCTGCTTCGTTCTTCATTTTACGATGAGATAAGGTAAAGTAAGTGTAAGACAATGCTGCGAATACAATCGCAATTCCCGCGAGTATTCCCATATATTTGCCCATCGAGCTAAAGTTGCCGCTTGAAACAATATCTCTAAAGCCAGCTACCGTATACTTCATCGGCATGAATGGTGATATTTTTTGCATCCAATCAGGCACAAGCTCAATCGGGAACGTACCTGCCGAGCTTGTAAGCTGCAGGATCAATAAGATGACTGCAATGAAGCGGCCCGGATTGCCGAGAGTCGCAACCAAGAATTGAATAATCATCATAAAAGTAATACTTGTAAGAATGGAGAAGGCAAAGAATAACGACATGCTTTGCACCTCAAGCTTCAGCAAATTGATCAATACTACGTCGGCTATTACAGCCTGAATGGTACCAATAAGCGCAAGCGTAAGCGCCTTGCTCCAGAACCAGCTCCAGGCACTAGACGGACGCACCAAGGGATCACGTACCGAATAAACGATTGTCAGCAGCATAGCGCCGACATAAAGACCTAGCGACAGGAAGTATGGCGCAAGTCCTGTACCATAGTTTGGAACCTCGGATATTTTCTCTTCATTAACATTTACAGGTTCAGTAAAAATATCAACCATCGTATCCGTCAGCTTCAAATCAGAGGTTTTGTCCGATGCATCGCTTAATTTGCCAGACAGCTCTTGCGCGCCATCCTCCAGCTTCAGCAGTCCGGAAGAAACCTGCTGTGCACCATCCTCAAGCTGAGCAGAGCCATCTACGAACGGCGTTACATTGGAAGAAAGCTTAGACAGTCCCGCAGTTAGCTCTGCTGCTCCCTTGTTCAGCTGTTCAGCACCCGCCGCAAGCTTCGTTCCGCCCGCGCTGGCTTCTGCCAGCTTCGTACCAAACTCAGTCATCCCCGCTGTGAATGTTTTTGAGCCCGTTACAAGCTGCTCGCCATATACGCCTAGCTGTTTGCCGCCCGCTGCAGCTTCTTCTACTTTCTGATCAAACGCACCTAGACCTTCCGACACCTTAACGAGACCCCCGCCCAGCTGCGTCGCCCCTTCACTCAGCTGCTCCTGAGCTGCGGAGGACTTCTCCAGCCCCGCCGCCAGCTCTCGGCTCGCTGAGAGCAAAGACGCAAACCCCTCGCTCTCTGCGAGCTCAGGATTTGCCTGCCCCAGCTGCGCCAGCTTATTCGCCAGCTCCGCCGCACCTGCACTCAGCTGCTTCTCGCCCGCAGCTGACTCCTTAAGACCGCCCGCTAGCTGCCCCGCAGCCTGCTGCGCATCTCCAGCACCTTCCGCCAGCTGTTCGCTCGCTCCAGCCAGCTGCGCCAAGCCATCGCTCAGCTTCACCGCTCCGGCTCCAAGCGAACCCGCGCCCTCGCCAAGCGATGCGGCTCCCGCGCTAAGCTGCTGCTGCGCTGCCTGCAGCTGCGCCAGGCCGCTGGCTAAGTTTGCCGTGCCTGCGCTAAGCTCGGCACTGCCTTTGCCGAGCGTCGCTCCGCCTTCATTCAGCTTCGCCGCGCCCTCCTGCAGCGTCAACGATCCGCTGACGAGCTTAGCCAAATTTTTCTCGATGAGCACAGCTCCATCCTTCGCCTTCGTTGTGCCGTCGGCGATCTCGCCTGCACCGTCACTCGCTTGGCCAATTCCGTCGACAAGCTCCTCCATCTGCTCAAATACTGTGCGCGTATAGGCCGACGTTACTTCTTTATTGAGCTCAACCTTCATCGTATCGACAGCTTTACTGCCGATTTGGGAGGCCAAATAGTTATAGCTCTCATTCGCTAAGTAAGTCAGCTTCGCCGAGACTGGCTCATCCGATGATAAAGAGGTTGTTTTCTCCGAAAAATCAGCCGGAATCTCAATCGCTATATAATAGCGGTGATCCTCAAGGCCTGCCTCAGCCTCCTCTTTGCTTACAAAATGCCACTCAAAGCTATCTGCTTCCTTTAACTGTTCCTCAAAATCATCACCGATATGCATCATTTCATCGTTATATTCGAAACCTGCGTCCGCATTAACGACCGCTACCGGCATCTTGCTTAAATTTCCATAGGGGTCCCAAAATGCCCCAAGAAACATGGCAGAATACATCACTGGAATCATCAGCACACCGATGACCGAAATCAACAACAGCTTGTTGCGAGCAATCCCAGATAATTCACCACCGAACTGCTTTAACCCTCTGAACTTCAAATGATCCACGCTCCTATTCAGTTTCTAACTTACTGACCATTTCTGTCAAACGGTCATTTATGGAGTAAAAAAAAGGCATCCAGGCTATTCCGGAGCCAATCCTACTTGCATATAAAAACGCAGCTGCTCCGCAACCTGCTCTTTACTTAGCGGTTCATGCGTTTTCTTCCACTCTACTGTCAGGGCCATGTACAAGCGCAGCATAACAAAAGCCGTCATCTCGGAATTGCAAGGCTTGATCTCGCCCTTATCAATAGCCGCCTGCACCTGCTGCTGAATATAACCAACAACCGCTCCTTCAATCTGCTGCATGCCCTCAACCGCCATAGGCGTACCAATCTCACGTACCTCATGCGAAAGCTGAAGCGCAAGCTCATGCTCCTCGCGAAATTCGAGCAATTGCTCCAGTGCAGCATTTAAATTATCGAAAAATGGCTTATTAGGGTCTACAACCCGCTCTGCCACCTGCTTCATATCGACAATGAGCTTCTTCATAATTTCATGAAACAACTGTTCTTTATTCGTAAAAAAAGTATAAATCGTTCCTTTGCCTACATTCGCAATTTTAGCTACCTGATCCATCGTCGTTGCCTTATATCCAAATAACGCAAACGACTTTGACGCCGCTTCAACAATCTGCTGCCGCCGATCGATCGCCATGTTATCGCCTCCGCTCTTGTAAATGACCAAAAAACCAAATCAGTCATTTCGAATGTGACTATCTTATCACAGCCCATTTCCATTTGCAAGAGCTGAATAAAGATGACTTTATTCGGCAAAAAGAGATATAATACAGATACAGCTGTAACTATCATCTGCACAGCAGAATAAAAGGAGTGTTTCCCTATGTCGTACAAAGAAATTACAACCATCGAAGAATGGAATAACGTTTATGAAGCTTCTGCCACTCGCCCGCTCGTTGTTTTCAAACACAGCACGACTTGTCCGGTTAGCGCGAACGCTCACCAGGAATTTAACCAATACCTCGACGGCAAGCCTAGAGAGGACGTAGAATACGTGCTCGTTAAGGTGATCGAGTCTCGCCCTGTTTCCAACCAAATCGCTGAAGACACATCCGTAAAGCATGAGTCTCCACAAATTATGTTTATTGATAAAAAAGAAAAAGTATGGTCGACTTCACACTGGTCCATTACGAAAGCTCATATCACAGCCGTGCTTGACTAATCTTTAGCGCCGACCATCCCTCTCGTAGGGTTAAATCACAGCTCTCAGCCTGCTGCCTCCGCGCATAAGGCTGAGAGCTGTTTATTATATATACTTAATTCAGTTCACGTCCAACTGTAATGATATATTCGATATCATTTGGGCTAATGGAAACCGACTTCTGAGTCTCTTGGTTGTTCAGGACTCCCTTCAAAGGCAAATAAGACGGTCGAGAATAGGAATCCACCGAAAACCCACCGCTGCCGCTATATGAAACCAAAGGCTGAATATCTGCTTTTCCATCTGGAATCGTGTGTCCTGAATGGTTAACGGCAGTTACCGTCAAGCTTTTACCTTCAAGAACATAGGACATAATAGTCAATGCATCCTCGTTTTTCACATCAGCAAAATCATTGCCTTCAAACTGCTGAAAAGGCTTCCCCTTCAGAACTCTCTCATCATCTATGGACAACTGTTTAGTCTTGTTGTTCCACGTCCATTCAAGATCAGTCCCGTCCAATAACAACCTAATAGGTAGGTAAATTGAACCTTTCTTATTAACAGGAATCGTATCCATCACAACAGGCTTGCCGTCAATTTTTGCATTTTTTGATCCAATAGCGACCTCAAAAGAATGCCCCAACCACTCGGCCACAGCTATTTTAGTTGATGCGTTATAAGAGACAACTCCACCAAACAGACCTTCGATCGTGCGCAACGGAATAAGCAGCCTTCCCTGAGCATCAATATATGGAGCCGATGGATAAGTATAAAGAATCGAATACATCCCAGCTTTTAGATGGACTGGAATTGCGGTGGCGGGATTAGCGGCTTTAATAGAAGGGGAGCTTGAAAAAAATAATAAAAGCAAACATAGCAAACCAATCCATTGCGTTTTAATATTAATAAATTTCACAATCTATCAATCCCTTCTTTTCCATATGATTCCAATCTAATTACTATAGCAGTAATCGCCGCTCCAAGATAGCAGGCATTCGATAGCTCCTCAGACCTTCGTTCGCTAACGGAGACTGAGAGCTCTTTTTTTGTTCGTTATTGTTCTCTAACACAACATTTAAACAATATAAAACAAACCTTCATCCGTTAAACATCCCCACCCCTGCTGGAAGTATCTCCATTTATAGGACTAGACCAAAAAAATGATGATCCTTTATCCCTATTCTCAATAACGAATATTTATGGTTATCTAGATATTGTCGGAATATATCGTTTTATCCAAAAAACGGGTCAAAATTAGTAATAACTAGGGGGATATTTGTATGACGCGCTTCGCTTTTATCGCAATGATAATCATTGTTTTTATAGCGGCCTTGTCCTATCCGTTCACGGATAGCCATTCGACAATAGCATTAGCACCCTCCGCCACTTCACCCGTATTTAAGGATATCAAAGGCCATTGGACAGAGAAAACTATTAACAACATGGAAAATAAAGTAATATTAAACGAATATCCCGATAGGACCTTCCGGTCACAGAAATCGGTAAAAATCGACCAATTCATCAAAACGCTCGTTCTGAGCCACCCGTCGGCAACAAAAACCTTTATTTACTCCATCACCACGAAAAAATAGGTTTGACCTGTCTCCTGTAAGCCATTAGGATTAGAAATAGACGAAGAACGTCCATTTGCCAACCGGCATGTGGGCGTTTTTTTGCGTTTATACAAAGGAGGAATAGAGGGATGGATACTTTTGAACGTGCGCATGTGGCTTTTATTGAAAGGCATGTGGATGCTAGGAGCGGAGAGCGCAGAGCAAGACTACTGAGAGGTCACGGATACGGCGAAAAGCTGCTGCTGCAAAATGTATGGTGGCCCGTGTTCGGGAACTTTGATCTGCTCCATCCTGAATACGAAGTGTATGATCGAAGCCGCAAATCTTATTTTCTTGACTTAGCATTCACTCCCCCATTCGGCCAATTCAACCTAGAATGCCACGGCTATCAGTCACACATCAAAGATATGGATCGCGAAAAATTCAGCTATTCTCTGAATCGCGACACCTTCCTCACCGCACTCGGCTGGAAAATGATCCATTTTTCCTTCGATGACATTAAGGATCGTCCTGAAATCTGCCGCTCACTGCTCAAGCTTGTCCTCGGTCCCTATCTGCTGCATCAAGGTGGCTTAAATCCCGCTACCAAGATCGAAAAGGACTTGCTGCTTCTTGCCTGGAGACTAGGCAGACCCATTCGTCCCATCGATGTCTGCACCGCGTGGGAGCTCAACTTTCGCACAGCTCGCAAGCTCCTTGCAGGGCTCGCCCACAAGGGCTGGCTTCAGCCTATCTCCAAAGGGACAACGATAAGATATTATGAGTTAAAAGAAGACACACTTGATCTTTTGTTTTGAACGAGAAATTTCAAACAAGAAAGAGACTAACTGGGCTCTTGCAACAGCCGCACACGATAGTACTAGTACTACTGATGCACTCATTCCAGCTTAATGAAGCGTAGGTGATGCTCATAAACCGAGTAATAATTTATGAGCATCATTTCCCTCGCAGCTTCAAGCCCCAAGCTCACTCCCCCTATATTGCACATTCGCAGGATAGAAGCCCATTTCGAGCTAGTTGCGGCTTCTATCCTGCACTCCGTACAACATAGAGGAGGGTTTTAGCTCCTATGCACCCTCCAAACCAGCATTCTAATGCAAATGTGCAGGATAGACTCGCACGCATCGTCAAATAAGCGTAAGTTACTGCACAGGTACAACATAGCATCATTGGGCGACGCTCGGGGGTGGTTCTCGGTACAGCCGCAGCACCAACAGCTAAACTTGGTTACTTAAAACACTTCGACGCTCGAACGGAGCTTCTGGCATAGGAAGCAGCAGCAAGCACTCTAAATCACTCGCGCCGTCCAAACCTACTCTCCTATATTGCACATTCGCAGGATAGCAGCCCATTTCGAGCTAGTTGCGGCTTCTATCCTGCACTCCATACAACATAGAGGTGGGTTTCAGCTCCTCTGCACCCTCCAAAGCAGTATTCTAATGCAAATGTGCAGGATAGACTCGCACGCACCGTCAAATAAGCGTAAGTTACTGCACAGGTACAACATAGCATCATTGGGCGACGCTCGGACGGGGCTTCTGGTATAGGAAGCAGCAGCAAGCACTCTAAATCATATGGTACTCACCTCATAGCCGCAGCACCAACAGCTAAACTTGGTTACTTAAAACACTTCGACTCTTGAAAGCAGCTTTTAGCTCAAACGCCACATGCAGCACACTACGCAAAGCTGCTTTTTGGCGCCAATAAATGTTACTTAAAACACTTCGACGCTCCAAAACAGCTTTTGGCATAGAAGCATAACAGCCGCCTCACTTCATCCAGAGTGAGACGGCTGTTATGTTCGTTTGTAACTACATATCATAAACATCCATCGCCGCTTGAAGCGACCGGCCTGCAGCCAGCTTGTGACCGTGGCGAAGCAGCACCGCTTCCAGCGCGCCGAGCGTAAGCAGCACATTGCGTTTGCTGCAGCTGTAGCCCATTGTGCCAATACGCCATATTTTGCCCTTCAGGGGGCCGAAGGAGCTGGCTATCTCAATGCCATAGTGATCTAGAAGCATCGACCGCACAGACTCGCCGTCCACCCCAGCAGGTATTTCTATACAGGTGACGACTGTCATTTTGCAGGCAGGATCGCCATACAAGCTTAGTCCCATAGCCTCCAAGCCAGCAATCAGCGCCGCCTCATGCTCACGATGCCGTGCATAGCGCGCTTCAAGCCCTTCCTCCAGCACTAGTCGCAAGCCCTCGCGCAGCGCATACAGCATTGAGGTCGCTTCCGTATGATGGTTAAGCCGCGCCGGACTCCAGTAGTCCTGAAGCTGACTAAGATCGAGATAGTTGCTCTGGATGGGACGCAGCAGCGGATCATCCTCGCCATCGGCGAGCAGCAGACCTCTTTCAATTTTTTTGCGGCTTAGGAGCCTCGCTTCCGCCCGTTTATTATAGGTGATCGGAGCCATACCCGCTGGTACAGACAAGCATTTCTGCGTGCCGCCGATGACCGCATCAATAAGCAAACGATCCGTCGCCACCTCTATACCGCCAATCGTCGCAACAGCATCTACTACGAACAGCGCATCCACTTCTCTGCACGCCTGACCTATCCCCTCAAGCGGCTGCATTCGTCCCGTCGACGTTTCGCCATGGACAAGCGCCACCAGCTTAGGCTGATGAGCCTTTATCGCCTGAACAATTTTCTCTGTTTTGAACACACTGCCCCATTCCGTCTCCAGCGTAACGACTTCTGCGCCGCAGCGCTTCGCGATCTCTGTCAACAAATGACCGAACCTGCCATAAATGGGCACAAGAACTTTATCTCCTGGCTCAATTAAACCAACGAGCACCGCTTCAATGCCAGACCTCGACGTCCCGTCCACCGGAAAAGCCCATTCATTCTCTGTCTGAAACAGCTCCCGCAGCATCTCCATCGTTTCATTCATCAAAGACGTAAACTCAGGATCGAATTGGCCGAGTATAGGATAAGACATGGCCCGCAGCACCCGCGGGTCAACCTCCACTGGCCCTGGCGTCATGATCGTACGCGGCGATGGCGCCAAATCTTTATATTTTTTCATAGCTCTTCCCCCTCATAGCCTAATCGATACAGCAGCTCCGTTAACACAAGCACGCCTACAGCTAGCTCACGAGGCCTCGTATATTCCTCCGGTGAATGCGAAATCCCTCGTCTGCTCGGTACGAACAGCATCGCTGTCGGACAAATATGCTCAAACATCTGGGCGTCATGTCCCGCCCCGCTAATCATTCTTTTTGATGAAATGCCCATTTGCCCACAAACATCATCCATATGCTGCTTGAGCCGCTCATTCATCGGAACCGGCTCCTCCCGAAACCATTCCGTTCCCTCGATTTCGAGCTGACGCTCAGCCGCAAGTGTGGCAAACTCCTTCATCACCCACTGGCAAAAACGATCCAGCGCCTGTCCGTCAGCATGTCGTGCGTCTACCGTGAAGATCACCTTGCCCGGCACCACATTTGGCACATTCGGCAGCACCTGCAGCCGCCCAACGGTCGCTACGAGTGGAGCACCAATCCGAAGCGCCTCCTGCCGAAGCTTCAGAATCATCATACTAACACCCTCTAGAGCATCTCGCCGCATCGGCATCGGTGTCGTTCCTGCATGATTCGATTCGCCAATAACTTCAAATTTCATCCGACGCTGGCCCGCGATCGTTTCTACAACACCGATGGAAAAACCATCCTGCTCCAGCACCGCTCCTTGCTCAATATGAACCTCTATAAAAGCAGCGATATCGTCGCGCCGACTCTCTCTTCCTATTCCCTCGCCAAAGCCGCACCGCTGCATCGCATCTGCAAAAAAAACCTCCTGCGAATCCTGCAAATGTACGATTTGCTCAAAATTCCGTTTTCCAACGATGCTGCCCGAGCCCCAGTATGCCATAGGAAACCGGCTGCCCTCCTCCTCGCACAACGACACAATTTCAAGCGTTCGCTTCGGCTTGCCATAACGCCGCTGCAAATATTCCAGCGCCAGCAAGCCCGCTGCAATGCCATAAGCTCCATCATATTTGCCACCCTGAATAACCGTATCAATATGCGAGCCCGTTATAATAGAAGGCGCATTCTCATCCTCGCCTAGTAGTCTGCCAAATAAGTTTCCAACATTATCAAACTCGGTCACTAGACCGCAGCTATCCATTTTGAGCTGAAGCGCCTGCTGCGTCTTGAGCCAGCCTTCTGTGTAAAGCAGCCGCGTAATGCCGCCTTCTTCATCCGGACTAAACGTAGCCAGCCAATTTAATACGTTCATAACCTCTGTTTCAAAATACGACAATTGCTGCTCCTTCTCCAGAGGAGAGAGACGTACACTTCGCTCCATAGCTGCTCCTCCTAACTCATTAGCCCATATTTATTTCACCCATTGGCCCTGCTTGCTTTCACTGAGTCCCGCTGTTTCTTCATATACCCGTTCACCGCGCAAATAGGTCGCTTTGATTTTGCAATGAAGCTCTTCGCCAATATACGGACTATGCTTGTGCTTTTGATACAAATGCTGCTCTTCCAGTACATAGGATTTGTTCAGATCAATGAGAACAAAATCAGCATCAGCCCCTATTCGAATCTCCCCCTTGGCAGCCTGTAATCCAAAACGCCGCGCCGGCCCGCTGGCTAACAATTCACTGAGCAGCGTAAGCGGCAGCCCGCGCTTCACATGCCCCTCTCCAATAATCAGCTCCACTGAGCTTTGCGCTCCCGCAATACCGCCCCAAGCATCAAAGAAATTGTCCGCTTCCTTCATAGCAACAGGACATGGGGAATGATCCGATGAAATCATATCAACCGCACCCTCCGCTATGACCTTCCACAGCTTCTCGCGCTCATCAGCATCCCGCAGTGGAGGCGAGCATTTGGCTGCCGCACCCTTACGATCCAAATCAACCTCCGTCAGCATCAAATAGTGCGGACAAGTCTCTACCGTTACATTCATGCCGCGCTCGCGCGCCTCTGTAATGGCCTGCACACCAGCCTCGCTGCTAATATGGACAAAATGAAGCGCACAGCCCGTTTGCTCTGCATAAAAGAGAGCCCGATTGATCGCTTCAAGCTCCGCAATAATCGGACGCGAGGCCACATAATCACTTGGCGTTAATTTGCCCAGCGCCCGCATCGCATTCCCTAGCTTAGCGACGATCGGCTCACTCTCCGCATGCAGCGCAAGCACCTTATTTAGGCCCGCGATAATCTTCATTCCTTCGAGCAGCGTATAATCATCCACCTCTCGGAAAGCATCCTCGCTCGGATCACCCGGCGATGACATGAACGCCTTAAAGCCTACAACTCCCGCCTCATGCAGCGGAATAAGCTCATGCAGCTTCCCAGGGACCAGCCCGCCCCAAATGGCGTAATCGACATACGATCTATCCTTAGCAGCAGCGAGCTTCTGCTCCATTGCACTCACCGTAACGGTTGGTGGAATGCCGTTCAGCGGCATATCTATATAGGTCGTACACCCGCCGGCAGCAAGTGCCGCAGAGCCAGTCACGAAGCCCTCCCAGTCTCCTAAGCCTGGCTCATTCAGATGGACATGAACATCAATCATTCCAGCCATGACAGTTAGGCCTGACGCATCCAAGACCGAAGCTGCGCGGTCTGCATTCAGCTCCTCGCCTAGCTGTACGATTTTGCCCGCTTTCATTCCTATATCAAGCATGCGCACTTCATCGCGCAATACGACCGTTCCATTTTTAATGATCAGATCAAGCTCGTTATGTTCAGCCATTCGACTTCCCGCCTTCCTTGGTGTATAGCGCTGTACAGAAACAATTAGGCCGCGGACAACGAGGTCCGCGGCCCATTTATGCTAGCTTCCCTATTCACTTATATGCCTTTCGCAGCTTGCATAGTTCTACCTTCTACTACTTAAGCTCTGTTACGATCAAGCTCGGATCAACTTCCTTAAGAAGACTTAAATCATGGTAGGATGCCGGTGCAGGTACAGACTTGATGTTGCCCACTGACTTCAGGTACTCACCCACCGCTGGACCGTTGCTTCCATTTACGTACGTGTCGCCAACCTCCATCGAGTACACGTTGCGAGACATAATTTGTGTAAGCTCTTCAACTGTAAGGTGAAGCTCAGGCGCTAATATTTTGATAGCTTCGTCGCGGTTGTCATTGATGTAGTCTGTCGCTTTCTTCAAAGCGCGCAGGACAGCCTTCAATGTGTTCGGATTTTTCGATAGGAAGGAGTCGGTAACTTGGATTGTCGTATGAACGCTCATCCAGTTCACATCGCCTTGTTTGTCTGGCAGCTCACTCTTCGTTCCGCTAAAGAGGAATTTTCCGCCGCCTTGGATCGCCTTCGTTACGAACGGCTCCCATGCAGCCAGTGCGTCGATATCGCCTTTCTCCAAAGCAACAACCGCGTCACTTGGCGCAAGGTTTACGTATTTGATTTTGCTAGCGTCTACGCCAAGCTCTTGTGCCATATTATTGATCGCAATCGTAACGTCCGCACCGCTTGGGATGCCGATTGTTTTGCCTTCAAGATCCTTGGCGCTGTTCAGCACCAGCTTGCTTGAGCCAACTACCGCCTGTGTTCCAGCAATTTGAGCGAGCGGAGCAATGATTTTGACCGGAATGTCTGTCGATTTCAAAATAATATCCATAAAGTTTGTTTGTATGCTGACTGGAGCACTGCCGCCGGCAACCATCGGACCAATATCCGGACCGCTCTCGATGAGTTGACTTTCTACTTTAAGGCCCTCTTCGCTGAAGTAGCCCAGCTTATCGGCAATAATTTGCTGCGAGGAAATTTGAGCGTCACGAACGCCGACCAGCGTTAAATCCACTGTCTCCAGCTCCGTGGTAGCTGGCGCATTCGATGCAGAACCACCATTGGTTGCTGCTGGAGCATTATTGTTGCCTCCGCAAGCCGCAAGCACAAATGTTAAAGAAGTAAGTACAATTGCTGATTTGAACCAATTTCCTGATTTTTTCATCGATATTCCCTCCACTTTTCTCTTTTTTTGTTTGTACATTCGCTTGTTTTATTCGGATCAGTGTGCAGCTTTACTTCTCGATGGCATCTCGAAGTCCGCCTTTACGCCAAACCATAACTCTCTTCTCCACCAGCTTCAGCAAATAAGAGAACAAGCTATATTCGAGGCCAATCAAAATGATGGCAATGAACATGTTGCTGATTTTAAAATAATTCCTTGCATCTACGATGATGTAGCCCAGTCCCGACTTCGCACCCATCATCTCGGAGACGATTAGAGCAGAGAAGGATAACCCAAGACTCACTTGTGCACCTACGAGGAAGTTCGGAATCGCTGACGGCAGCATAACTCTCGTGAAAATTTGGCGCTCCGTTGCTCCCAAGCTGAGCGCTGAGCGGATAAGGGTGGATGGCACCGACTTGAAGCCGTCAAGCGTGTAGACCAGCACCGGAATAAATGTCGTCCAAGCAATTAACAGCACCTTCGGAAACTCCCCTATACCGAACCAAATGATGAACAAGGGCAGTAGCGCGAGAGAAGGAATCGGTCCGACCAAATTTAGAATTGGCGAGAACCACCTCTCTACAGTTTTGAACTTGCTCATGATGACGCCAAGGCCAACAGCTATTGCACTGCCGATTACAAAACCGAGAGCGATTCGAATCGTGCTTGAGATGATACTATCTGTAATAATCCCTGTCTTGGCGAGCTCCCAGCCTTCCGATAGCAGCGAGGTTGGAGCTGGCAAAAAGTTAGGATTAAAAAACTTGACCATTCCATTTACTCTAGAGAACAGCTCCCAGAACACGAAGAACAGAATAGAGGGAAGAATGTTATATTTTTGAAAAAATAAACTGATCGCAGATGGCTGCTTGCCGCGTGCCTGCTTGCTTCTGACTGGTGATTCGCTTAAGGCTACCCCGCTTGCCCCTGCATCCTTAACCGTTGTAAGCTTTGCTCCGTTCATTACGACCCCACCTTTGCTTGCGCAAGCGCTAGATGCTCCTCTTCCATTAAGACCCGCTCAATGCGGCTCATCATCTCGCCAAAGCCTGCGGAATGCGAGGAACGTGGATGCTTGATGCCTACCTCAAAAATCTCTGCGATCTCGCCATGCTTCATGACGACTACTCGATCTGCCAGATAAACAGCTTCGCTAATGCTGTGCGTGACGAACAGAATGGTCGGCTTCAGCTGGCTGCAAATCTTTTGCAGCTCTACGCGCATCGTCTCCCGGGTCAGTACATCCAAAGCTCCAAACGGCTCATCCATCAGCAAAATATCCGGCTTGCTCGCAAGCGCCCTCGCAATACCAACGCGCTGCTTCATGCCTCCCGACAGCTCACCTGGATAATGCGACGCATATTGCTCAAGTCCAACCAGCTTTAGAAACTCATTTGCCGTTTCCTTCGCCTGTGCTTTGGGCACCTTCTGCACCTCTGGGCCAAAGGCAATATTGTCCTTAATCGTCATCCATGGAAACAGGGCATGATCCTGAAACACCATCCCGCGAGACTTCGACGGTCCCTTGATCTCTTCTCCGTCTACGGAGATAGAACCATCATCGGGTAGAAGATAACCCGCAATCATATTTAACAGCGTCGATTTGCCGCATCCGCTATGTCCAAGTATGCAAATAAATTCATGTGAGTTGACCGTGAGATCAACATTTTTCAAAATCGTTCTGCTTCCAAAGCTCTTGCCCACCTGATTCACTACTAATTTCATTTTTTCCAACCCCAATCCATTTTGTTGTTAGCTTTCATTACATGTATCGGTGATGTATAGCTACATCATAATCTGATTCGCCAGCATTGTCATTGTGCATTATAGCTAAAAATTTGTACTTTTCATTGAATATAGTAGCTAATCATACATTTACAGCTAGTGGCATAGGTGATATATTAACGTTAGATTATATGACATTAAAATAGACTGGTGGTGCCGTCATGCTGCTCAAAGAGCTTATTTCCCTCCCTATTTACGCGAATGCAAAGGTTGTTGCCGGAAATGAAGGCATGACAAATAACGTCCAGTCGGTCAATATCATGGACGCTCCCGATATTATCAATTATTTAAAGCCAAATGAGCTGCTCCTAACGACTGGCTATGCCATGAAGGACCACCCCGAAGCGCTGCTATCGCTCGTCACAAGCATGGCCAAGGTTGGCTGCGCTGGGCTCGCGATTAAGACGAAGCGTTTTCTGCAGGAGGTGCCCGCAGATGTGTTGCTGCGCGCTGCAGAGCTCCATTTTCCCATTATCGAGCTTTCATTAGAGCAATCATTAGGCGATCTCGCCAACTACTCACTTAGTCATATTTTGGAGAAACGTACCGATGAGCTTAACTATGCGTTAACTACGCACAAGCAGTTTTCTCAAATGATCATGCAGGGCAAAAGCACGGAGGATATTATCGAGGCCTTATCTCTTCTGATTGATTCGCCAGTCATGCTGGTAAACCAGCAAGCGGGATTGCTCTTTCGTTCCAGCTCGATGACCGAGGAGCTCTATCAATGGCTGCCATCTGAGCTTCTTACCACGTCCGCCGCAGTCGGGACTCACAATTCATTTACCGTTACGCTGCTGCAGCCATCCTATGTAAACATACCTTACTCCGCAGCCGAGCTCCATCCGATCACAACCTTTCAACTGGAGGGCTACTTAGTCGCATTAACGAGCAATAACAGCAACGAGCTTAACAACCTAACTAAGCATGCGATGGAGCAAGCTGCTAATGTGATCGGCCTAGAGCTCATGAAGAAGCAAGCAGTCAAGGAGCGTTCGCGGCGTTACAAAAATGAGTTTTTCTCCGACTTCGTCGACGGCCTCATTACTTCTGAGCAAGAGCTGCTTCACCGCAGCAAAAACTATGATTTGTTGAATCATCCTGTGTACATTAGTGTAGTCGCTAAACGAGATACGTCGTTCGACTCGCTTCATCCCTCCAGCGCGCTTGAGTCGGATGGCCGATTTATTTCCGAGCGCGACCGCCATTACAATGTGCTGAAAAGCGAGTTTTCGAAGCTCGATTTGCGATTTGTTTTATTTACGAAAAATGAATACTTCTGCTTCCTCATTGCGCTGCATGCCAGCCAAGATGTAACCGACAGCAAAGAAAGCAAATTTATTGAACAGTTGAAGCAAATGGTACGCAGTCTGAGTGCTGAGCACAGTATCCCTATTTCCATCGGGATCGGCAATCCCGTGTCGCAGCTTCCAGATATTCCATTATCATATAAGGAAGCGATCGAAGCGCTGCAAACCGGCTATGACGCCCGTAAGAAACAGTTTGTCCAGCCGTATAGCGCCAAAAATTTCAACAATCTGCTGAGGATGATTCCGAAGGAGGAGCTGAAGGAGTATTACGAGGAAACGTTCAAGGATTTGCTAAGCATTGAAGGGAAAGAGCGGAGTGATTTGCTGAAGACGCTCAGCACCTTCTACAACACTCACTGTCAGCTGGCCGAGACTGCCAAGCAGTTATTCGTTCACCGCAACACCGTTACCTATCGCCTCGAAAAATGTGAAAGGCTCACCGGCCGCGACCTGCGCGACCCCGTTGAGAGCCTGCGTTTCCGCACAGCATTCTCTATGGAATCACTGTTTTTGGCGGAATAGAGGGGCGGGTGACATGGCTGTTCGCCAGATGGGGAAGCCCTTTCCCCCGTGGCGGGGAGGGGCCTTCCGGGCGGATGGTTAAGCACGCATATGTGCTTATTGCCGCGATACAGCTTACTTTCTTAGGCGATAAGCACGCATGTGTGCTTATGAGACTGAATTAGTGGCGGGGACGCACATTTTGATGCGGATAAGCACACATAGGGGCTTATTGCCGCGATACAGCTTACTTTCTTTGGCGATAAGCACGCATGTGTGCTTATGGGACTGAATTAGTGGCGGGGATGCGCATTTTGGTGCGGATAAGCACGCATAGGGGCTTATTGCCGCGATACAGCTTACTTTCTTTGGCGATAAGCACGTATACGTACTTATCAGGTTGAATTAGTGGTGGAGCGCGGCTTTTTGGGGCGGATAAGCACGCATAGGTGCTTATTGCCGCGATACAGCATACATTCTGGAGTCATAAGCACGTATACGTGCTTATTAGGTGCAATTAGTGGTGGGGAGCCGCTTTTTGGGGCGGATAAGCACGCATAGGTGCTTATTGCCGCGATACAGCAAACATTCTGGAGTCATAAGCACGTATACGTGCTTATTAGGCGGAATTAGTGGTGGGACGCGGCTTTTTGGGGCGGATAAGCACGCATGTGTGCTTATTGCCGCGATACAGCAAACATTCTGGAGTCATAAGCACGTATACGTGCTTATTAGGCGGAATTAGTGGTGGGACGCGGCTTTTTGGGGTGGATAAGCACGCATGTGTGCTTATTGCCGTGATACAGCAAACATTCTGGAGTAATAAGCACGTATACGTGCTTATTAGATGCAATTAGTGGTGGGGCGCGGCTTTTCGGGGCGGATAAGCACGCATGTGTGCTTATTGCCGCGATACAGCAGACATTCTGGAGTCATAAGCACGTATACGTGCTTATGAGGCGGAATTAGCGGCGGGGCGCGGCTTTTTGGGGCGGATAAGCACACATGTGTGCTTATTGCCGTGATACAGCAGACATTCTGGAGTCATAAGCACGTATACGTGCTTATCAGGTGCAATTAGTGGTGGGGCGCGGCTTTTTGGGGTGGATAAGCACGCATGTGTGCTTATTGCCGTGATACAGCAAACATTCTGGAGTCATAAGCACGTATACGTGCTTATTAGATGCAATTAGTGGTGGGGCGCGGCTTTTCGGGGCGGATAAGCACGCATCTGTGCTTATTGCCGTGATACAGCAAACATTCTGGAGTCATAAGCACGTATACGTGCTTATTAGATGCAATTAGTGGTGGGGCGCGGCTTTTCGGGGTGGATAAGCACGCATGTGCGCTTATTGCCGCGATACAGCAGACATTCTGGAGTCATAAGCACGTATACGTGCTTATTAGGTACAATTAGTGGTGGGGAGCCGCTTTTTGGGGCGGATAAGCACGCATGTGTGCTTATTGCCGTGATACAGCAAACATTCTGGAGTGATAAGCACGTATACGTGCTTATTAGATGCAATTAGTGGTGGGGCGCGGCTTTTCGGGGCGGATAAGCACGCATGTGTGCTTATTGCCGCGATACAGCAGACATTCTGGAGTCATAAGCACGTATACGTGCTTATCAGGTGCAATTAGTGGTGGGGCGCGGCTTTTCGGGGCGGATAAGCACGCATGTGTGCTTATTGCCGCGATACAGCAGACATTCTGGAGTCATAAGCACGTATACGTGCTTATTAGGCGGAATTAGCGGCGAGGCGCCGCTTTTTGGGGCGGATAAGCACGCATGTGTGCTTATTGCCGCGATACAGCAAACATTCTGGAGTCATAAGCACGTATACGTGCTTATTAGATGCAATTAGTGGTGGGGCGCGGCTTTTCGGGGTGGATAAGCACGCATGTGTGCTTATTGCCGCGATACAGCAGACATTCTGGAGTCATAAGCACGTATACGTGCTTATTAGGCGGAATTAGCGGCGGGGCGCGGCTTTTTGGGGCGGATAAGCACACATGTGTGCTTATTGCCGCGATACAGCAGACATTCTGGAGTCATAAGCACGTATACGTGCTTATTAGATGCAATTAGTGGTGGAGCGCGACTTTTCGGGGTGGATAAGCACGCATATGTGCTTATTGCCGCGATACAGCAGACATTCTGGAGTCATAAGCACGTATACGTGCTTATCAGGTTGAATTAGTGGTGGGGCGCGGCTTTTCGGGGCGGATAAGCACACATAGGTGCTTATTCTCGCGATACAGCAAACATTCTGGAGTAATAAGCACGTATACGTGCTTATCAGGTGCAATTAGTGGTGGGGCGCGGCTTTTCGGGGCGGATAAGCACACATAGGTGCTTATTCTCGCGATACAGCAAACATTCTGGAGTGATAAGCACGTATACGTGCTTATCAGGTTGAATTAGTGGTGGAGCGCGGCTTTTTGGGGCGGATAAGCACGCATGTGTGCTTATTGCCGTGATACAGCAAACATTCTGGAGTCATAAGCACGTATACGTGCTTATCAGGTTGAATTAGTGGTGGGGCGCGGCTTTTCGGGGCGGATAAGCACGCATGTGTGCTTATTGCCGCAACCCCAAAGAAACCAATCTTTAGCGAGATGGCAGCGATTAGCAGCCATCCAACTAAGGAGAGGTTTCTTTTGTTCGTTTATAGCTTACCGCGCTTCGCCTTTTTGCAGTTCAGAGTGTAGGTTCTACCATAGGCTTTGGCGTAGCGCACGATTTTGCGGAGCATAGTCTGGTCCCGAAGAACCGCAAACGGGCAAGGGTCTGGCACAGTATTGGCCTCAATTATCCAAGGCTTAAGCCTACGATCAATTGCCAAATCCAATCCAAGCTCATTCATACCGGAATAGCTGCGCCCCATCTTCTTTGCCATATGGATGCCAAGCCGGTCCATATCAGCCAGCATGCTTTTGCGCTTCCCTGTATCCGTATATTTCCTCAGCAAAAACGCAGTCGGATAAATCGTTCCCCCCTGGCTTCCGTTCGTTACGATTTTCCGAGGATGAGCGACTCTTCCCAGTGTACCCGTTGCTTCCCAGCCGCCCCGCGGCGTTCGCTGAACAACAAGTCGGATATCAAATGGACGTCCCGCATGCTTAAGCATATGAATCCCCTTCTGCACGAGATAAACCTTCCCCTTAGTATCCTTCAAGAGCGAAGAATACAATGCCTGATACGAACCAAAGCTGTGCCTCCGCTCACCAAGCTGATAATGATACCTCCGAACCACACGGCCAGCACTCTTCACCTTGCTTTGCTCTACTCTCATCACACCGCGGCCCTGCGACCCCCTCGTCGGCTTCACATAGACCATGCCCCACCGCTCCAGCATCTTCTGTAGATTTCCTGCAGTCAACAGCTTCGCTGCGGGGAGATGCTTTCTGAGCCTTGCATCCCCCAGAAACAGCAGCGTTTTCTCCCACTTATCCGCGGCGCGGTGAGCTCGTTTCGAGACAACTCCTCGTTTTCTCCTCACAAACTCCCTCCTTTCATTCTCGCTTCTATTAGCATACGAATCTTTTGCAAAATGGATGTAGGCCGCTATACCCTAAGCTCGAACATGAGAGCGAAAGCAACATATGCTTTAGTAATCCAGCCCCTAAGAATATTGTGCCATAGGAGGTTTCGACCAGCATGACCGCAATCACTCAGCTCTATCAGCAAATCAAACGCATTGGCCAGCTCCACCCTTGGTACGACACACTTCTTTTACAGCAAGGGGTCAACCCGCATGCCTGCGAGCTGACCGAGCTGCCGCTTATGACATCAGAGCTTCTGGAAAAGCATTACTATTCCAAGGAAACAAGATCCGAGCAAGGACTATCCGTATATAAAACCTCCGGCACCTCCTCGGGCATTCGCAAAGCGATCTATTACTCTGAGGAAGATGATGAGAGCTATATTGCCGCGAAGACGGCCTGCTTTCGGGATTGGCTGACAGACAGCAGCCTATCCAAGCAGCAGCTCCCTCCAATTCGCAAAGCATTGGCGGATATGGGCACCGGACATGCAGCCAGCACCGCTATGATGATATTCGAGCGGCTAGGTCTTCAAGCAGAATCATTATCCTTCGCTCTGCCAATTGAAGAGCATCTGAGCAAACTCGCCTCGTTCCAACCAGAGCTGCTGTACACGATGCCGTCCATTCTTGACGCTATCGCTTCCGCCTCAGGTGATCCGAAGCATTTTGGCATCCAAAAAATAATTTTAGTAGGCGAAATGGCCCCGCTAAATTGGCAGGCCAATATAGCGAAGCGGTTCGGAATCGAGCCTCACCATATTTTGGACACCTATGGCTCGATTGAGATTGGCGCTATCGCCTCTTACTCCCATAAACTCGGGCGATATATTTTCGCTGACGGCATTATAGCTGAAGCTCTGCCCGCCGAACAGATCGATCATCAATTCGAGCCGCTGCAAGAAGGAGAGAATGTTCTCGTGCTGACCTCTTATCATCGCTCGATGTTCCCGGCTATTCGATACGTTACCTATGACGTGGTTCGGGATTTTCAGACGATCGTTATAGACGGCGAGGAGAAGCAATGCTTCCGCTGCATAGCCAAACGCATCGGCACTGACCTGAAGCATGGCGAAAAAATCAGCTTATATGACATCGAAAGTGTCGTGCACCAATTTGCGCCGGATGCCGAGCTTCGCGTACGACTGCGCGAAAATAAGCTGTCCATTCATATTCGCAGCCAAGCGCTGGATGATGAGAAGCTTGTTCACATTCAGCATGCCATTGAACATACCATTGTCGAGATTGGACAAATGATTCAAAATCGCATGCTTGATGGAATTACGGTAACACGCGCAGCGGAAAACGAGCAGCTCGAACGCGGGGCGGTGAAATCCAAAAAAATTTATTTTTAAGGAGATAAGGGTAGTGGAGAGAAATTTGTTGTCTATCATCGGGAATACGCCACTCATTCAACTTTCAAAGCTATTCGCGAACGATCGCGGCATCCAGGTTTTTGCCAAGCTCGAACTGCTGAACCCCGGCGGCAGCGCAAAGGATCGCTCCGCTGCGCGCATCATTGATAAGGCGTGGGAGGAGGGCCTCATCGGGCCTGGCTCCGTTATTATTGAATCCAGCTCCGGCAATATGGCGATTAGCCTCGCCGCCATTTGCTCCTACCTCGGAATGCGGTTCATTAGTGTCATCGACCCAAAGGCAACGCAGCAGAACATTCGGATTATGCGCGCCTATGGCGCAGACATTGAACTGGTAGAGACGGCCGATCCTGAGACAGGAGAGTTTTTGCCAGCAAGATTGCAACGAGTTCAACAGCTGGTGAAACGCATACCGAACAGCTTTTGGCCAAACCAATATGCCAATACAAACAACTATTTATCTCATTATGAAGGAACGATGCGCGAGATCGTTGAAGAGCTGGGTCATGTCGATTACATAATCGGCGGGGTCAGCACCTGTGGTACGATGCTGGGCTGCGCACAATATATAAAGGATCATAAGCTTGCTGCGAAGGTGGTCGCCGTCGATGCGGCAGGAAGCGTTATTTTTGGCGGAGTGAATGGGAATCGCCGGTTTCCCGGACTCGGAGCAGGAATTATCCCTACATTCGGGGAGAAACGATTTATGGATTATGCGATTAAGGTCGCTGATCAAGATATGGTCGCAGGCTGCAGACTGCTGGTGAGCCAGGAATCCATTCTCGCTGGACCCTCCTCCGGCGCAGTCATTCACGCCTTAAAATCGATGGAGCACGAGCTGCCGGACAAATCGGTTTGTGTCGTTATTTTGCATGATCGCGGTGAGCGATATATGGATACCGTATATTGCGACGAATGGGTCAAGCAGCAATTCCACTCCTCCTAACTTACACAAAACAGCAGCATATACGCTCCATTATTTTAAAACTGAAAGGAAAATGTCCGTGTTATATCTCGGTGATGAGCATATTCGCGCAATCGGCCTACACTGGAAAGCGCTCGTAGACAGCATGGAAACAGCAGTGCTCGCTCTCGATTCCGGTGATTATGCGCAGCCGATCAAGCCTTACCTGCGTTATCATAATCCAGCTAATCGAATCATCGCCATGCCGGCTTATATCGGGGGAGCCGTGCAGACGGCCGGCATCAAATGGATTGCGAGCTTCCCAGGCAATATCGACACCGGTTTGCCGCGCGCCCATAGTATTACCGTGCTGAACAATGCCGATACCGGCATCCCTTACGCCATACTTAATACGCCGCTGCCAAGCGCCGCCCGTACCGCTGCCGTAAGCGGCCTGGTCATTCGTCATTATCTAGCAGCTCAGGGGGCGAAACGTCGCTTCAAGCTCGGAATTATCGGCTTCGGTCCTATAGGGCGGCTCCATTATGATATGTGCGGTCAATTATTCAAGGAAAGAATAGATGAAATTTATGTTTGCGATATTCGAGGCTGCGATCTGAATCACACCGATCTGTCTCATCTTGATCCTTCTCTGCGCAATTGCACCCACATAACGAGCAGCTGGCAGCATTTGTACAGCGAGTGTGATCTTATCATCACCTGCACGGTAAGCAATCAACGGTATATCGACCTCCCCCCTGCAGATGGCAGCCTGCTGCTGGATGTGTCTTTACGGGATTACACGCCGGCCGCAATAGGCGGTATCACAGCGATTATCGTCGATGATTGGGAAGAGGTATGTCGCGAAAATACAGACATTGAGCTGCTGCATCTTAAGTGCGGCTTAACCAAGGCGCGGACGATGACCTTAACCGACGTCATATGCCGCGGCGCATTAGCAGCGTATCCGAACGAAGCGTCCGTATTATTTTGCCCGATGGGAATGGCTGTGTTTGATATGGCGGCAGCCGATTATTTTGTACGAAGCGCTAATGCTCATGGCATTGGATTACAGGTAAAATGAAAAATGAGGATGATACCGGCATTCCGGTCATCATCCTCGTTTTGTTATCGCTATGATAAGCCTACGGTTAACCCACTTACGTTATTAAGCGGATTGTCCTAGGCGGTTTACAGGGAATTTGTAAATTTTCGAACGATCTCCCGTTTGAGCCGCAGCATCCTCGCTTGCCTTCCGCGCACTTGTCAGCTCCATGAACCAAGCCTCATCCCATGTATCCAATGCCAAATCGATAGAATTCTGATAAACATAGGCATCATCTATTGCAATATCGGAAACGGTCTTAAGCCAGGATGATCGAACAGCAACGATTTTACCAATGACTTCGACATTATCCGATTTTACAACATTAACCGTCACGAAGCCTTGCAAAATATCAATCGTTTCCACAAATCCATGGATAAGCTCTCCATCTTTCGTTTTACCTTGAACCCAGTCGCTTATGTTGAATTTCATCCTCCAACACCACCTATCTCTAATAGTAGGACTAGCCCTCTAAACTGTATCTTTTTTTATTACACTTACTGTAAAAAAGTAGACGCAGCACATTCGATTACTCAAGTGACGTCTTTATTAGCTTTCATACTGTAAGTTTAATGATTACAGTTATCTTTGTCAAGTCTTTCCGAGAAAACTAGCTCCAGCCCCAGAAGAAGCCATCTCGCTCCCACGCCGCTTTCCCTTTATGCAGCTTGCGGAATACTTTCTTTACTTCTTTATCAATGGATGGATTGCCGTGCTCGTTTATGTAGATAAACGATTCTCCAAAAAAGCTTTTAATATGCTCTACGGCAGCGCTTTGATGCAAAATTCCTTTTTCCTTCAATTCACTTAGCATCCACTCTGCAACCTCATTGGCGGTATAGGTCAATCTTCTCACTCCTTCATGGAATAAACGCTGTAACTATAGCATACTTCACTGCCACACTACAATTAAAACGACGGACGGCGTGCAAATTGACAACTTAATACCGCTTCTACTATATTGTATTTATAACAATTTAATTTTACTAAATCGGTTTACGATACTCAGCGTATTCGAAGCCCAAAAATTCACCTTCCCTTGGAGGATAACAACATGAATAACGATGACATATTAAAATTAGACAACCAAATCTGCTTTGCCTTTTATGCCTGTTCACGGGAAATTACGAAGCTGTATCGACCTATGCTGGAAACGATTGATTTGACTTACACACAGTATGTTACGATGCTCGCTCTGTGGGAGCAGGATCACGTTACGGTAACTGCGCTTGGCAACAAGCTTTATCTCGATTCAGGCACATTAACACCTCTGCTTAAGAAGCTGGAGGCCGCTGGGCATCTCACTCGTACTCGCGATCGCAACGATGAGCGCAGCGTCTTAGTTGAGCTCACGGAGCAAGGCAGAGCATTGAAGGAGAAGGCACTCGACTTTCCTATGCAGCTCGCCTGCAAGCTTGACGGGACGCCTGAGGAGGGTGCGGCGCTGCTTGCGCTCATGCATCAATTTCTTAATCGAATCCACTCCACGATTCAAAGCTGACCAGATAGGGTATAGAAGGGTGTAACCTCATACTAGCTGACAAGCGAGAGGAGGGCTCACCATGAAGGTGACCATTGGAATTTTCAAAAGAGAAGAAGGCGTACTAGATGCAGCTCAAGCATTTCAAGCCACGAATACAGGTACGGGCAGCCTACGCATTATCGTTAAGAATAAGGAATCAGCGCCACTCCTAGCTTCACAATCGAGTACCCCAGTTGAAGAGGTATATGAGATTCGCGAAGCTCAAGAGCGCGGCAACGGGAATAATGTGCCCATAATTGGGGCGGCGCCTATTTCTACGGCGGCATATTCAGCCGGAGGGCTGGGTATAGGAACGAACTCGGGCGGTGTCGTCGTAAACGCGTATGATCCGGTGCTGGATCAGCATCAACGCACACAGGATGTACTGCACGCTATAGGCATTCCAGGCAGATTTGTCGAGGAGTGTGGCGACGCCATCGAGCAAGGACATTTTCTATTAGTAACCCAAGACGAGTCAGGAGCTGCCGCGGAAGAATTACTGCTGCGTTCCGGAGCGTTTAACGTCATCCATGAATAATTTGCTCACTTACAAAAGAAGCTTCTTGTCCTTATCTAAGGACAAGAAGCTTCTTACAAAAATATAGGCGGAGTATACATGTGTAACTCCTCCCTTCGGGCAGGTCAAGTTCTTCGGTCTCCTCAATCTTAGCGGACGTCATCACCGCTTTTCTGCCTGAACCTCTCACATAATCGCTCGCAACCTTTTGCGTTTCTGAACTAATCGGTGCAACCCATTTACCAGATGATGAAATTATAATTACTTGGGGACTTGGGGACGCTTATAGCTAAGTTACTTTTTTGCGTCCGAAAACGATTAGTTGAGGTATCATTCACGAGAGCTTCGTCGTTTACAGTACTAGTCGTTGATGTTATGCTATGTATACAGTACTCTGATTTTTTTCGATGTTGTAACCTTAGCCAAGGAGACATACTTTATTTGGTTTAGCTGTATCCTTTAACGGACAAGCTTGTACCAGGAGGAGTGTTTATGCCAAAGCAGGGTAACTTGGAAGGAGGTCGACATAAAATGACGACTGAAATAAAACCTATTCGTCCAACATACTTGGAGTTCGAATCTGAAGAAGAGATGAATAAGTTCATCAATTATGCGACCAGTACGAAAAAAACAGCTGATCCTGGTTTGGATCGTTTGCGTCAATTGATGAAAACTCATAAACGTGCACCGGAAAGG
Source organism: Paenibacillus sp. FSL H8-0548 (assembly GCF_038630985.1). NCBI lineage: Bacteria > Bacillati > Bacillota > Bacilli > Caryophanales > Paenibacillaceae > Paenibacillus > Paenibacillus sp. FSL H8-0548. The sequence goes on along the minus strand of NZ_CP152049.1, from coordinate 408,432 downwards.
AAGTAACTTCTGGAACAATGCTAACGTATAAACATATATCATTCGAACACAAAGAGGCTATTGATAAATTTAATTGTTCTGATGAAATCAGTGTTGAACTCTTTTTAAAAGAACAAGCTTTAAAATTACATTTACTTCGTTCAGCGATTACCCGGCTGTATTTTGATGAAAGTCAGAATTTAGTCGGGTTTTTTACTTTGTATAACGATCATGTTCACCTATTTCCCAGTCAAAAAGCAAAACACGGATGGAAACTTCCTGAACTTGACCTGTTCCCAGCTGTAAAATTGCACTATATTGGCATCGACATCCGTCATCGGAATCGTGAATTACATCGGTATGGAGAGTATTTACTCGGTGAAGTTGTGGATCTTATTGAGGACATAGCAAAAAATAGTGGATGTAACTTCATCACGATTGAAGCATTGCCGAGCGCTCTTTCATTTTACGAGAAATATGGCTTTAAAGTTAGTTCGAGGCAACCAGGAAATGGAGAGCTTTACAACATGGTTTTAAAACTTGGTGAACTATAGGAGTAAATACAAAAGCAGAAGCTGTTCGCTATTCACGCGAATAGCTTCTGCTTTTTTTTAAATTGACACTCCATTATATATTGTGTAAAATTAAATTATACAAAATATAAATTCGATTCATGGAGGTCACTCGCTATGTCCTTGTACAATATTGAAGTAAAGACGATAAAGGGAGATAAGCAGACGCTCGCCCCCTACAAAGGCAAGGTCATGCTTATCGTGAACACAGCTACCAAGTGCGGCTTTGCCAATCAGTTCAAGGGTCTCCAGAAGCTTCATGACACCTATAGCAGCCAAGGCTTCTCCGTACTAGGCTTTCCATCCGCACAATTCGCTAACCAAGAGCTTAGCGAGGATAGCCAAGTCGCAGAAGCATGCGAAATTAACTTCGGTGTTTCTTTTCCACTCTATGCAAAAATCGACGTGAACGGCAGCACAGCTCATCCGTTGTTCCAGCATCTTACGAGGGAAGCCCGCGGCTTTCTCGGTTCAAGATCAATCAAATGGAACTTCACCAAATTTCTTGTTGATCAAAACGGGAAGGTGCTGAAGCGCTTTGGCTCCAAGGATACACCCGAGCAGATCGACAAGCATATCCAGAAGCTCCTGCGGGTTCCTACACACGCTTAATCAATAAAAAGGCTGCTCTAAAGGAGAAATCCCCTCTAGAACAGCCTCTTTTTAATATGATTAACCGATAAACTGCTGCGTCCAATATGAGTTATATTTTCCGACACCAATGTACATAAACGAGCTGTTGAGCATATTTCTCAAATGGCCCGGGCTGTGTTCCCATCCACTAGTCACCGACGTCGCCGTACGATAACCATAAGCAATATTCTCGCCCGCCGCACTATAGTCAATCCCGAATTGCTTCATCATTTCGAATGGGCTGCCATACGTAGGCGAGGTATGATCAAAATATTCATTCTCGCTCATATCCTTCGACTTCAAACGAGCAACCTTGCTCAGCGGTACATCCAAACCGAGCGGCCCTTCTGTACCCATCTTCGCTCTCACATCGTTCGTAAGAAAAAAGACCTCAACCTCTTCTTTCAGCATTTCCTTTAAATCCCCACGAAGTGCATACTCAGGAAAAGAAACCTTCGTCGCAGCCACTCCTGCCTGCTTCAAGCCAGCTTGAAGGGCATTCTCCGTCCAAGATACTGAATAACCCAGAAACTCCCCGCTAGCACGAAGCGGTATATAGACACGATTGTTGATCATGCGCGTCGGCACATCCACCTGAACCACCTTCGACGAAACCGCCCCATTAGAGCTCGTCAGCGTACGCCCCACGAACGGGGAGCCAACTGTCATTTCTACGTGCACGATGACATTGTCTGTATCCTTTGCATAATCTACCGTTACAAGCTGCTGCTTGCTATTCCAATCAATTTTGGCACCTATCCCTTCCAGGACAGCCCTTAGCGGAACAAGCACCCGACCTTCCGTTCGAATCGGCTTGGCATCTAGAAACACAACGGCTTTATCGTTTACCATAACACCAATTTCACCTGCACTGCTTGCCGCAGCCGCTGGTTGCGGCGCCATCACAGCACCACCAAGCCATAGAACAGGGAGAATAATAAAAGAGGCCAAAATAATTGATAGTTTCTTGTGAAAACTGAATCGTATGTCATTCATAGTATGCAATCCTCCAATATTATCCGAACATTTAATATCATAAATTAAAATATAACATATATTCTAATACAGGAGATGAAACAACTACATTTTATAATACTATTTTTTAGAGCAGCCCTAGGCTCTTCATCTGTCAGCCAAACGGTAAATCACTTCATCAATACACAGGTTTTGCTCCGTCCTCTCTTCCATATCCTTCAGGCGCACCAGCCCCTCCTTCCACTCCGATTCGCCCAGCAGCAAAGCATAACGGATACCACTGTCCGATACTGAAGCCAAAATATTTTTTAGTTTTCTCCCGCTCGTATCGAGCCTCACCCTAAGACCAGCAGCACGCAGCTCAGCCGCTGTCTGCAGCATTTCCACAGCCGTTACCCCAAGAGGAATAAGTACAATTGCAGCAGACGACTTTTCTACCGCACGAGTTTCCAGCAGCGCCATAATTGACTCCATACCGAACGAAAGGCCAGCCGCGCTATAATCCGAATCATTCCTGCCTACCAACTCTCCAATTATCGCATCATAACGTCCGCCTCCACCGAGACTAGAAGCGAAGTTGCTGGCAGCATCGAATATTTCATAAACCGTCCCCGTGTAGAAGGAAAGTCCGCGAGAGAGGAAGGGTTCAAACACACATACCCGTTCCAGACCAAGCTTAAGCAGCATATTTCGAACAGCTAAAACCTCCAGCGCCCCTTCACTGTTCTGCAGTCCGTAATTATTCATCAGCAGCTCCAAGCTCGGCTCCTTCAGCTCAATCAGCGCCATAATGCCGTTTATTACGGTATCACCAAGCCCTTTGCCGATTAGTTCCTGCTTCACGCCGCTTAATCCAACTTTTGCGAGCTTATCTAAAGTCAGCATCACTGACAGCGTATCCTCTGCCCGAACCTCGATAGCAGCCAGCACTTCACCTAAGAAGCGACGATTATTCCATTTAAGCGCAATCTCGATATCAAGTGTCCGAAAAACATCAACAGCCAGCTGCATTAGCTCCACTTCCGCCTCCGGCCCCTTTACTCCTACAACATCCACATCACATTGTAAAAATTCACGCAGCCGCCCGCGCTTTACAGGGCCATCCCGGAACACCTTTCCCATCTCATACCGCTTGAAGGGCAGTTCAAGGCCCGGATTTAAAGCAATCACCTTCGCGAAAGGAATCGTCAAATCGTATCGCAGCCCTAAACTTCGCCTTCGCTGATCAGTCAATTGGTACATTTCCTTGACGATTTCATCGCCGCCGGCATATTTGGAGGTAAGGAATTCGAGCTCGGTCAGCTCAGTTGTCACCATTTCATCGTAATCATACAGCTCAAACTTTTGTCTGAGGGTGGTTTGAATCTGCCTCCTGAGCGCTTGCTCCTTGCCAAAATAATCATAGGTACCCTTCACATTTTGCATACGTTTCATCCCTCTTTCGAATTATTGGAATAAAAAAAACGCGCAGGACCTCTTGGTCCTGCGCGCATCGTATGCTGCAGGGAGGCCAACGCGAGAAGCGCTAGCCCACCCTGAAAATGTTCAGGGGTGCTAACGCTTGGTGAAATGATGAAGCTGATTCCATTGTAGTTGATACATAATACCCCATCCCTTCAGATGAATTAATGTGATTATAGCTAATCAACGCTACTTACGCAACTCTATGATCGGGCTGCTTAAATTCGCTCATTCATTTCATGATGCTTTTTTTGCACAATAGTTTATATCATTCGTCGCCGTAGCTACAAGCAGCGCATCCGATGTAAACTTCACCTATCACCACACACTGCACTTTTTACAACGTAATGAGGGATATTCGACTTGTCCTTATCGTACACTGCACTTTTTACAACGGATTGCCTGCTTTAATCGTAAATTCACTCGTTTTACCACTATTCTATTGCATTATTACATCGTAGCCGCACCAAACAGCTCTCATGTGAGGTTTCTGTTGCACAAAGTGCATTGTAGGCGGGGCGGGGCGGGGCGGGGCGGGGCGGGGCTGAAGCAGTGTCATGTGTGTGGTGTGTAGGTAGTTTAGCAGCTATGTTCCATACGAAAAGAGATAGATGCAGGAGAGCGATCCTCACAAGCGATTCGCAATTAATTGGACCAATATGCTATTATACAAGTTAGATAATAAAGTCGGATGCTTTGCTTATCGGATGCGGAGGAAACTCCTATTTGCATTCGCAATTTTAAGGGGGATATGGGAATGTTATTTAAAAACAAACGTCTTGGAATGATGCTACTTTTAACACTTACTTTGCTCATCGTAGTTTCAGGCTGCGGCGGCGGCAGCAAAACGAACAACAACACTGGGGCGGCGGCGCCAACTGAAGCACCGACGGAAACACCAGCAGCGGAAGGTCCTGAGCTACTTGGATCGGACAAGCACCCCGTTGTTACGATGGAGCTAAGCAATGACAAAATCATCAAGCTCGAGCTTTATCCTGAAGTGGCACCCAATACCGTTCAAAACTTTATTTCTCTCGTTAATAAAGGATTTTATGACGGCCTCATCTTCCACCGCGTCATCCCAGACTTCATGATTCAAGGCGGCGATCCCGATGGCATCGGGTCTGGTGGTCCAGGCTACAGCATCCCTGGTGAGTTCAGCAGCAACCGCTTTGAGAACAAGCTAAAGCACACACGCGGCGTTCTCTCTATGGCTCGCTCGAGTTCCCCAGACTCTGCAGGCTCGCAATTTTTCATCATGGTTGCCGATTCTCCATCGCTCGATAACGAATATGCAGCTTTCGGAAAAGTAACTGAGGGCATGGATGCAGTTGATGAAATCGTTAATCAGAAGAAGAACGCGAATGACAGACCCGATACACCGATATCGATGAAAAAGGTTACAGTAGACACGCTTGGCATGACTTTCGATGAACCCCAAAAAGCTAATTAAAAGTAATCGGTAACGGAAGAACTAATAAAAAGACGACTTTTCATTCGGTATTTTCGAATGAAAGTCGTCTTTTTTTACCCATTAGCGCTGCTCTGGGCCTATTCACTTTTCCCATCTTCAGGAAGTCGCGACCTGAGCACGCATCTATACGCAGCGGCTATCCTGCACTTCCGCAGGATGGCCACTACTTTTTCACCGTAGCAGCTGTCTATGCTGTACTTCTGAAACATAGACACCTATTTAGAGATGAAGAAGGTTAATAACAAGCCATTCTAATGCAATTATGCAGGATAGGACATTCTTTCAAGCAAAAAAGAGCAAAGTTGCTGCAACGATGCAGGATAGCCCGTACTCTAGAGCTGCTGTAAAAGCGACGTAGTTTACTAGAACAACCCACACTTGGCGGTTCATTTGCGGTTCATTTGCGGTTCATTTGCGGTACATTAACGGTTCATTTGCGACTCATTAGCGGTTCATTAACGGTTCATTAACAGTGCAATAGAATCCAAAAAAGGCGCTGCCTCGTCAAGCAGTAAGACCACTTAACGAGGCAGCACCTTTATTTCAATTAAACTACGCTTGCTCCTGCGCTACAGGACGCGCTTTGCGGAAATGATCCTCGCTCGGACGCTCTAGGCCAAGATGCTCGCGAAGCGTATTTCCTGTATAATCCTTGCGGAACAGGCCCCGCTGCTGCAAAATCGGTACAACTTGATCAACGAAGTCATCAAGGCCGCCGGGAAGTACAGGCGCCATAATATTAAACCCGTCGCAGCCATATTCTTCAAACCAATGCTGCATCAGATCCGCCAGCTTCTCAGGCGTGCCCACAAATTGCAAATGCCCCCTTGCACCAAGTATCCGTCTTCCTAGCTCCCGCATGGATAGCTGCTCCCTGCGCGCCATATCCATAATGAGCTGCACGCGGCTCTTCATCCCATTGGAAGCACCAACAGGGTCAGGAATGTCTGGCAGCTGCTCCTCGAGCGAATAGCCGCTTATGTCGAAGCTAAGGAAGCCAGATAGGAAGCCGACAATAGCTGAGTCGGGAATCAACTCCTGCAGCTGCTGAAAGCGCTGCTGCGCCTCTTCCTCAGTCGCTCCGAGCACCGGAGACAGGCCAGGCATAATTTTCATGCTGCCGCGCTTTCTTCCATAGCCGCCGAGCTTGCTGTTTACACTTTCATAAAAAACTTTGGCCGATTCCAGCGACTGCTGTGCTGTGAAAATAACCTCGCCGCTGCTCGCCGCAAAATCCTGGCCTGGATCAGATGAACCCGCTTGAATGAGCACCGGATAGCCCTGCGGCGATCTCGGTACATTTAACGGCCCCTTCGTCGAATACCATCGACCGCTGTAGTCTACCGGCTTCACCTTCGCCTCGTCAGCAAATTGTCCGCTCTGACGATCCAGCACAAGCGCGCCATCCTCCCAGCTATCCCATAACCGCGTGACCACATCAACGAATTCACGTGCCATTTCATACCGAAGCCCATGCTCTGGATGCTCAGGCTTGCCGTAGTTATGAGCCTCGATATCAAGCTGTGAGGTTACAATGTTCCAGCCTGCTCGCCCGCCGCTAATATGATCAAGCGAAGAAAATTTACGCGCTACATTGTACGGCTCATTATAAGTAGTCGATACCGTTGCAGTCAGCCCAATCTTCTCCGTCGCTGCGGAAAGAGCTGACAACAGCGTAACCGGCTCCAGCATACCCGCTACAGCCTGACTGACATTAGTCGCATACAATAAATCCGCGAAAAAAATCATATCCATCTTGCCCCGCTCCGCGGTCTGTGCCAATTCGCGATAAAACTTTACGTCGAACATCCCTTCTACTCCTGAATCCGGATGTCTCCAGCCCGCATGGTGATGTCCTGCATAATATATAAAAGCTCCCAGATGGAGTTGCTCGTGCCGTTTCCCCATAATCGATAACCCGCCTCTCCGAACCATTGATGTCTTTACCCTTTGTACGTGTCGCGCCAGCGCAGCCACTTAGCTTCCAGCAAACGAACAGCCGAATCCGATAATTTGCCAACAACCGCGAATATAATAATGCCGACGAACACAATTTCCGTTTCTGAATAAGCGCGCGCATCCTGAATCATATAGCCAATCCCGGCGCTCGTCCCCATCATTTCAGCCACAACAAGCAGCAGCCAAGACACCCCTAGAGACAGCCTTACACCTAATAAAATATTCGGAAGCGCAGATGGGATAATGAGCTTAGTCACCTGCTGAAGCTTTGTGTATTGAAAAATACGGGACACCTCATACAGCTTCACATCGGTGCTGCGAATACCTAGAAATGTATTGACGTATACCGGGAAAAACGCACCCAATCCAATCAGCAATACTTTCGAGAACTCGCCAATGCCAAACCACAATATAAAAAGCGGAATAACCGAGAGTAAAGGTACGGTGCGCAGCATTTGCAGCGATGGATCAAGCGTCTTCTCTACTACCTTGCCAAGTCCCGAGGATAAGCCGAGCAGAAGGCCGATTGTACCGCCAAGAAGGAAGCCTAAGCCTGCACGATATATACTGATACCCAGATGCTCGAACAATTCCCCGCTGGCCCCGAGATCTGCAAAGCTCTTCAATATAGCAAGGGGAGACGGCAATAGCGTCTCAGACAGCACTCCCATCCCAGAGACCACCTGCCATACGGCAACAATAAGGAGCGGAATAATCCAGCCATGAAGCGGCTTCGGAATACGACCGAGCCAGTCCCCGCCAGCTACCGGAGCAGTCGTTTTCTTATCAATCGCTTGCTCGCTCATGATGCATCTCCCCCTCTATAGCTGTCCTGCCATCTCAGCAATCTTCTCTCCAGCAGCTTCACAAGAGAGTCCGTCACCTTGCCTACGAGTGCAAATACGATAATGCCGACGAATACTACGGATGTAATCGAGAAATAACGTGCATCGTTGATCAAATAACCAATGCCTGAGCTGGACCCCATCATTTCCGCTACAACGAGTCCGAGCCACGCAACGCCGATGGAGAGCCTCAAACCGAGAAAAATATTCGGAAGCGATGCCGGGAGCACCAGCTTGCTAATCATTTGCCAGCGGCTGAACTGCAATACACGCGCTACATCAAAGAGCTTTCCATCAACCGAGCGAATACCGAGAAATGTATTCACATACATCGGGAAAAACGCTCCTTTTGCAATTAACAATACTTTCGACGTCTCATCAAACCCAAACCACAAAATGAACAAAGGAGCCACGGCCAGATGCGGCAGTGTACGAAGCATTTGCAACGATGGATCAATCAACCGCTCTGTCTTATAGGAAAAGCCTACCCAAAGCCCGGCTGCAAGCCCAAGTCCACCGCCAAGCAAGAAACCAAGCAATGCACGCCAAGTAGAAATTTCTAGATGCCGAAGCAGCTCGCCCGAGGCGGTCAAACTTATAAATTCCTGCACAATAACGCCTGGCGTTGGCAATAGCGTCGGGTTAAGCTTGCCCATCATGCCTGCGATTTGCCATACGGCAAGCAGAATGACCGGCAGCAGCACACCTAGCAAAACATTCACCGACTGTATGGAGAAGCGGCTTGGCTGCCTGCGCTTCTCTGCCTGGATACGCTGTGGCAGCATATTTTCCGTTCCTGCTTGCTGCATAACAAACGCCTCATTTCTTCATCATTTCTGACCGTTTACTTCAACGCCTCTTCGATAAAGCTGTTGTCAAAAACCTCAGATACGTCTATTTTTTTGCGGATCGATTTAATTTCAAATTGGAAGTCGGCCGTTTTTTGCTGCTCAGCAATGATCTCATCCGTCACCGGAATGCTGATAGATTTCGAGCGTTTGAAGATCGCCTCGATGATTGCAGCCGGAACATTGCGTTCTGCCGCATAACGTTCAATCGCTTCATCCCAGTTGTCATTTTCCCACGTTAATGCTTTATCCAGCACCTTCAGGTATAACGTTACAAGTTCTGGATAATCATCAGCGAATTGCTTTCTAGCGATGTAGTACGATGGAGACAATACACCTAGCTGCTCGCCATCGGCAAGTACTCTAGCTTTATCCTGCAATGTATTAAGCGTGATATTCGGGTCCCAAGTAGCCCACGCGTCAATTTTACCGGATTCGAATGCCGGCTGAGCCTCATCAGGCTGCAGTGGAATAATTTCTAAATCCGTCGATTTCAGGCCCGCTGACTCCAAACCGCGATACAGAAAATTGTAAGCGTTGCTGCCTTTCGCAACAGATACCTTCTTGCCCTTCAAATCAGCTACGGTTTGAATATCGCTATCCTTTGGTACAATGATCGCGACATTGTTTTTACCTTCAAGCGCTTGAGAAATGACAGTGAACTTAATATCCGCTGCTTGAGCAGCAATAATCGGCATATTGCCAAGTCCAGCGAAATCAAGTCGATTGGAAGCCATCGCTTCCGTCATAGGCGGTCCACTTTGGAATTCAGCAAATTCCACTTTTACGCCCAGCTTATCAAATTCCTCTTCAAACCATTTTTCCTCAATCGCTTTGCCAAACAAACCGCCACTGCCCTGATAACCAATAGTAACAGTCAAATCCTTGTACTTGTCAGCCCCGTCCTTAGCATTGCCGCTTTCCTTGTTGTCTTTGGCTGCGCATCCGCTTATAAACACCGCCAGTATAATAATTGCTGCTGAAAGCCAACGTAATTGCTTCTTCATCGTTAATCGCTCCCTATTTTTTCAATGTGATAAAACCTACTTATTAGATACCCGCACCCTCATCAATAGATGGCCCTTCGACCTTTTCAAATTCACCCAGCACCTTATGGCGCAGCTCCTGAAATGCGATTCCTGATCTCTTCCTCGGATAAGGCAAATCAATCGGCAAAATACTTCGAATATGTCCCGGACGCGGATTCATAATTACGACTCGATCTCCCAAAAATACCGCCTCATCCAAGTCATGCGTTACGAACAGCATCGTCGTACGATTTTTCTGCCAAATATCGAGCAGCACCTCTTGCATATGCGATCTAGTGAAAGCATCCAGTGCGCCAAATGGTTCATCAAGCAGCAAAATATCAGGACTGCGAAGCAATGCCCTTGCTATAGCTACACGCTGTGCCATACCGCCTGACAGCTCGCGCGGGTACGATTGCTCGAAGCCTTTCAATCGAACGAGCTCAATTAGCTCATCTACGCGCCTCCGCACCTCGGGCTTGCGCAGCGACAGGTTCGCCGCAATGTTCTTCTCCACCGTAAGCCAAGGAAACAGCCGGGGCTCTTGAAAAATAAACCCTTTCTCAATGCTGGGTCCGTCAATTGGTTTTCCGTTCAGCAGCACCGTTCCTTCATAACGCGTATCAAGTCCGGCCACAATTTTGAGAAGTGTACTTTTGCCGCAGCCGCTCGGTCCAATAATCGTAATGAATTCTCCCTGCTTCACCTGAAGTCCAATCCGGCTTAATGCGATAACATCGCCGGATGGTGCCGGGAACGTTTTGTTAAGCTCATGAACAACGAGCATTTCTGCAGCCATTGGAAAAGCCCCTCTCCTACTAAATGTATTATTCATACCCGTTTACTTGGTTTTATGCTAAAATAAAAAGACTTAACGCTATTCAACACGAACGTTAAATCTCCAGTCGTCTGGTCGATCAGTCCATTTATTATCGGCTTTCACAAGTCGAATCAGTATTCGGTTTGTTATGTTGCTTATTTTGCAGTACGGACCATGTTTTGTCAACATTTTTTTCGAGCTGGATTTATGATTTTCCTTCACTACAAATAGACGAATCATAGCATCGACGTTCATATCAACAGGAACCTCATAATCAGGCGGGCGCTGCAGCGTCAAGCCTTGAATTAAACTCACAAAATAGAAGGCTAGCTGCACAGGGTCCTCATCTATAATGACTCCTCGCTCAATGCCCTCCTGCATAATAGCCGCTACTGGATTCAAGTTGGCGGTAAAGCGATCGGTAATTGCTTTTTTTATGTCCGGCGGGGTCGATTCCGACAATCTGGCCGTATGCATCAATATCGTAAATGCCCAATTCGTACGCATCGACAGCCAAAAGGACATGATGACCCTCAGCTTGGTAACCGGATCTACATCCATCGCCGCAATCTCTGAAACATATTTACCGTAGCTCGTCTGTCCCGTCCGCAAAACCTCGCTAAAAATTTCTTCCTTTGATGAAAAATAGTGATAGACATTGCCGACGCTGACATTCGCTTCACTTGCAATATCCTGTATGCTCGTTAACTGAAACCCGTTAACGGCCATGACTCTTAGCGCACAATCAAGGATGTGCTGCATACGTTTCTCGCGCATGAGTGTATCTTTCTCCACATTTCTCGGTGACACTTCACTACCTCCTTAAGCAAGCTCCAATTCATCTATTGCTAGGTATGATGAATACCGATTCTATCATAAACCATATCAGAATGTTTTAAATAGTCCTATCCAGCAAATATTACAAGCGACAAGGTGAAACTTACACTTTCCTATATTTCAAAAAAAGACGGCCCCTCAAGGTCTCAGCAGACCTCTTGGAGCCGCCTTTATGGCAGCTAACTATTTATTCGCTTTTTTCGAGCATATTCATAATAACGGTGATCGCATCCGCTCTCGAAGCTGTAGCTTTTGGAGCAAAAACATTGCCTGTGCGGCCTTGAATAATACCTTTGTCGCTAACAGCCTTGACTGCGCTTTTCGCCCAAGCAGGAATGTCCTTGTCATCAGCGAAGCTTGTTGCGGCATCAGACTCTAAGGTCAGTCCCGCTCCCTTCGCAATCATTGATACCATTTCCATTCGCAAAATATTATCGCTTGGCCGGAAGCTGCCGTCTGGATACCCGCCAATAATTTCTGCTTTGACAGCCAGAGCAACAGCCTCCTTAGCCCATGCTGCAATTTTTGCCTGATCGGTAAAGGTAAGCGCTGCGCCTTCGCCCTCCGCTTTCAATGCACCCATCAGCATCACGGAAAATTCTGCACGTGTAACCGTTTGGTTCGGTTTAAATGTGCCGTCAACATAACCTTTCACAATACCGGCAGCTACTGCTTCTTTAATCGCAGCCTCTGCCCAGTGTCCTGCAATGTCCGTAAACGAAGCCGCTGCTTCATCTTCCTTATCTACTGCAAACACGGCGAATTTAGTGAAATGATCGGTGTCTACCGTAATTTGGTCACCTTTTACTGTGCCACCCATTTCAACCCACTGCTTCTTCGCCTCATCGTAGTAGAATACGGATGCCGTTTGACCCTCTTTAACAAGCGTGGTATCAAACTTAAAGGTCAGTGTCGCTGGAATTAAGAAATTATCCGAGACCGTCTTCAGTATTTCAAAAATCGACGATACCAGCTGACTGGAGGAATCTACAATCCCAGCTGTGCCCGTCAGCTTTGCAATGGAAAGCTGCATCTGCTCCTTCGTAGCCCCGGCAGGTATAGATACCGTGATACTGTCATCCAACCCCAAAGTGCCAGAACTGCCAGCCCCGATCGTCACCTGACCAACATTCGATCCGCCTGAGCCGCCATTTCCTGTCGAAGGAGTCGTCGGTGTTGGCGTTGGTGTTACAGGAGTTTCCCCTGCATCGATTGAAATATCCTGAGTTCCTACCGTTTCGAACCAGCTTTTGAGCTGGTTGAAATCATCCGAGAAAGCCAAGGACAGCATAAGCATAATGCGAGCATGCTGTGCATTTAAGTTATCTCCGGCAATAATGCCGTTGCCTCCCCCAGTAATCGTGCCTGAGCCAGTTCTTGTCGTTGATACAAACGTTACGCCATGGTCCTTGATCGCTGCGGTACGTGCTGCACTCATTTTCGACGAAATCCCCGCCGCACCCGTCCCTGCAGTTACGATCCCTTTGGCTCCATCCTCAACCAACGCACGAATCGCTCCGCCGCTCGCTTCTTGATAACTGTAAACAATTTCAACCAGCGGAAGCTTATCGCTTGAAATCAGCTTCAAGTTAAATGGCGTTGCCCAGTCCGCTCGTCCTGCCTTTAACGCCCTAGCATTTAACCGATAAATCCGCACTGCTGGATCATCAACGTAGCCGAGTGCACCGAACATCGGCGTTTCAAACGTATCCATACGATGCGAGTTGGATTTCGTTACCTCGCGTGCCGCATGGATAACATCATTCAGCATAACGACCGTACCAAACCATTTGGTCTTGCCGCTACCCGCAACCTTAATGGCTTGATACAGGTTGGCTGGACCATCTGTACCGATAACGTCCCAAGGCCTCATAGCACCTGTGACCACTACCGGCTTCTCACTCTGAACCGTCAAATCAAGGAAGTAAGCAATCTCCTCCATCGTGTCCGTTCCCGTTGTAACAACGGCGCTGTCATAAATTTCTAGAGCAGCATCTACAGCAAGAGATAAATTATACAGTTCTTTCATCGTATAACCGCCTGAACCTTTGTTGCCAAATTGATAGGTAGCCACATCGGCTATTTTTCCTTTATTCGGGAGCTGGTTCACTAAATCAGACATTAAAAATGTGCCTGCTGCGTAATTTTGAAAATTGGTTGGATCATTATCTCTCGCCTTGCCTGCCAGCGTACCGCCCGTTGCTACCACGATAACATTAGGCAGCGGAGAAGTCTTATGCTCCTCAGACAACGCCGGAATGTCGAAGGTCGGCAGTACGAGCGCTTCCGCCTCGGCACGAACTGGACTGGCATAGCTAGTCAAAATCGTGCTGAGAAGTGCTGCAATGAGGAGAGGAATGAAAAGTTTCTTAGCCGTAAATGGATGATTTCGTATAGTCATAGCCGTGCTCCTCCCCAAAATTATGGCGTTACTGGTGCTGCTTCAGGCGTTGGCTCTACAGTGACTGGCTCTGTAGGAGCATCCGTAGCAACAGGAATTTCAACTTCAGGGGTAGGCTCAATTACTACAGGCTCAGCGATCACCTCTTCTACAGATGTGCTCAAAACTGTATTTGCATCAACCGAAATTTCTACATCCTGTGTACCGAAAGTCGTAAACCAATCTCTAATTTTACTTACGTCATTTGTGAATGCCAGTGAAAGCAGCAGCATCATACGAGCATGAGCAGCGTTGAGGTTGTCTCCGCCAATCACATTGCCGGTTCCACCATCATAAACAGAACCTGAACCCGTTCTTGTTGTTGAAACGAATACAACACCATTTTCTGATATCGCCTTTGTACGTGCTGCGCCGAGCTTAGATGAAATACCGCCTGCGCCAGTACCTGCGGTTACAATCCCTTTCGCGCCGTCCTCTACCAATCCACGAATAGCGCCTCCGCTTGCTTCTTGATAGTTATATACGATTTCTACCATCGGTAAGCTGTCCTTGGAGATTGTTGTAAGGTCGAACGGTGATGCCCATTCCGCTGTGCCTGCTTTTAGCGCTCTTGCAGGAGCACGATAAATACGTACAGCTGGATCATCAACATAACCAAGTGCACCAAACATCGGAGCATCAAATGTATCATTGCGGTGTGCATTTGTTTTCGTCACTTCACGAGCCGCATAAATCGTATCATTCAGCATAACTACGGTACCAAACCATTTGGTTTTGGCGCTGCCTGCTACTTTAATCGCTTGATAGAGATTGGCAGGCCCGTCTGTTCCAATAACGTCCCAAGGCCTCATAGCACCTGTGACAACAACCGGTTTTTCACTGCGAACCGTCAAGTCAAGGAAGTAAGCAATCTCTTCCATCGTATCTGTTCCCGTCGTTACAACGGCGCTGTCGTAAATTTCAAGCGCTGCATCAACTGCAAGCGAGAGATCATACAATTCTTTAATCGTGTAACCACCTGAACCTTTATTGCCAAATTGATAAGTAGACACATCAGCAATTTTACCTTTATTCGGGAGCTGAGCAACCAAATCTGCCATTAAGAAAGTGCCTGCCGCGTAGTTTTGAAAATTGGTAGGATCATCATTTCTAGCTTTGCCAGCTAGCGTTCCTCCCGTTGCGACAACGATAACATTTGGGAGACTTGATGACTGATGTTCTGAGGTAAGGGCCGGAATATCAAAACTAGGAAGCTGCGGTGCCTCTTCCGCCCGAACAAAATCAGTTTTTACCAGTACTCCAACCATTGCTGCAAGCAGCGAAAGAACCAATAGCGGAATAAGAACCTTTTTTGCAAACTCGCTTTTCACCATTTGTGTCATATTTCCCACTCCTTCTATGTTATGTATTTCTCTATTCATGTTTCATAGTCTATTTCATGTTAGATAACATAACAAATTGAAAAACATTCATAAAAACGGAAACAACGCATTCTATCTCGTTATACCTTTTGTTTTCAATATAATTCTAGCTTTCTCATGATATACATATGTTAGTTTAACTTACACAATTTAACGTAAATTTCGACATAACTAACATACACATTACATAATAAAAACATATAAATTAAACTTGCATCCTTTTTATATTTACTAATAAAGAGCCCCTTTCGTTAAACCTGTATGCCAAATGATCGATTTATTTGTCATCCCGCTTAGTTATGGGCTGATGCTGGTTGACACTCACAATTCGCAAGTGCTATGGTGGACGTGAAAAGGCATTCCGCTACTTCGCGGAATGCCTGTCTGTCTAGTTGGCACGGGGGGTGAGATAAGCATGATACAGGTTAAAGAGTTTATCGATACGGATACTGTTTTTGCAGAAAAAAGAGCAAATGAATTTTTGGCAGAACTGCAGGATGACCAAATCATCAATATTTGCTACGGCTCCATGATCAAAACAGCCACATCCGGCAACACCTATCAACGCAGCACGATATTGGTTGTTTATAAACAAAACCGAGAATAGCATTTTAGAAAGCGGGTGATCCCATCATTAAGCCTCGTCAGGACAAATCAGTATCATCTTCGACGCAGGGAAATGAAGCAAAGGACATTCGAAGCATTAAAAAAGATAAGTGGGAGTGGTTTTTCCTTATTCTTTCAACCACGGCAACAATCGCAATCATTGCAGCCGCAATTAGCTACACCGTATACCTGATTATTACGTAATAAGAACGGCAGCCATGTGAGCGATATTACCGACTCATGATCAATGACACAAACACAAAGAAGCAAGCAGCCTTTGCCTAAGTACGGCGTCAGCAACTTGCTTCTTTGACTTGTCTTCTAAAGCGATATTTTCTACAAAAACACTATTTGACGCCAAGTCTCATACGGTAGCTGAACATAACCTCCAGCGTTCTACCTGCAAAATATTGTTCCACACTGCTTCGGAAGGCTTGCAGTGATTGCTCCAGTGCCGATGAGCCCAGCTTGAATACAGCTTGTATGCCGCCCTGACTAAGCGCCAAACCAATATAGCGAGCTGCATCACATTGCTCCAAATTATGAAACACAATTTCCTTCGAGAAACGGAAATGTCCGCTGTTTCGAATTTGCGTGAGATGCTGCTCCTTGTCACGCTTACTCGCTCGATCCTTTTCTGCGATATACTTGGCAATAATTTCTTCGGTCTTAGCAATGAGCTTCTCGTATTCAGCCTCCACACTCCAATGAAGCGTCGGCGGCCAGTCGCAGTCATAGGCTGCGAAAACTCCCCCCGGCTGAAGAACACGAGCAAATTCTCGCAGTGTACTAACCGGCTCCATCCAATGAAACGACTGTGAGCAGGTAACAATATCTACGCTCTCTGCGTCCAATGGCAGCTTATCAGAGTAACCCTTGACGAAGGATATACGTTCTGGCTCGGCCAATGAAGGCAGCAGCGACAGCGCTTTTCCTCTCATATCATCATTCGGCTCGAATCCAATAATTCGCTTAGCATTAGCAAGCCAGACATAGGAGGACAAGCCTGTACCGCAGCCAACATCCGCAACGAGATCTGGCGTCCTGCCTAGATAGCTTGTCAAAATAGTAATAACTGCTGTCGGCGCCTTCGGTCGATGCTGGTCGTAATCATTTTCAAATCCAGAGAATCGGTCAATATTATTTTGAAAATGGCTTCCTGAGGTCATTGCACAGCCTCCGTTCTGATTATAGGGAGCTAAGCCAGTTACAGCTCGCTACTCATAATAATAGCATTGAATTCCTCATCATGCGCAAGAAACAGTGAAGCTGCATCCGCCAAATAGTCCGCATCTACGTAAAGAGTTCCTTTCGTCAAAACGATAGTCCCTTTCGCATTCGCCTTGAGCGTAAGCTTCCAATCTTGCTTCGTTACATAGACTTCCTTCGAGGCGGCATTCCACTTTATTTCCGCTCCCCATGCCTCAAACACAGCTCTTGCCGAAAGATATGTTTTATCTCCGCTTGTGTACGGCTTCTGCCCAGCATTGAACTTAACCTGCTTGCCCTCTAGCCAAACCTGTACTTCAGCGCTTGCCGGCAACAGCTCTGTTCCTGCGATTAAATCCTCTTTCGTGACCACAGGCTTAAGCGCTCCCGGTATAACTGCCAGCACTTTTACCGTATTGTTTAACGTATCCGCAACATATAGCTTGCCTGAAATATAAAGCAAGGAGGAGGGCTGATTAAATTGTGCCTTCTCCACTTCGCCAACGGCATCGCCAGCCGTGCTTTGACCTGCTATAGTAATAACACTCCCGTCAGCTCGCACAGCCCTTATACGGTTATTGAGACTGTCCGCAACGAACAATACACCATCAGCATACGCAAGCCCGCGAGGCCGGTTGAACTTCGCCTCACCGCTCTTTCCATTGACATAGCCGCCTTCCATATAGCCCGTCAGCGCATCAACAGCCGTCGGTTTTCCAGCTATCGTCGTAACCTTCCCATCGTGTATATAACGAATCAAATGATTGCCGCTATCTGCTACGTATAATCCGCCTTTTTCGTCGAATACAAGCCCCGTTGGCTCATTAAACAAAGCTTCATCAGCGCTTCCGTCCTTATAGCCGGAGGTTCCATTACCAGCTCCTGCAAAGGTAGACGTCACACCTTCTGGCGTAATTACCCGAATGACATTATTGAGCGAATCGGCCACATATACATTATCCTTTGCATCAACTGCTAATCCCATAGGAGCATTAAAGCGCGCCTCGCCGAATTTGCCATTCTCATTTCCCGCTTCGCCATTTCCAGCAGCCGTATATACACGTTCATTCACAATTCTGCGGACAACATGGTTTTCCGTATCAGTGACATAGAGAACACCTTTACTATTAACAACGGAATAAGTAGGCTGATTAAAAGTAGAGTTGGCTGTCGTCCCGTCAAAATATCCCGTCTTTGTTTGTGCTGTAACAGGCGTAAGCTTCCCGTCCTGCCACTTGCTGATTTGATTGCTGCCAGAGCCTATCACATAAATGCCGCCATCCGGCGCAGCAGTCAGCCCCCAGGGCTGACTAACTTTCTCGATGACTTTAGCAATCGCGGCTTCACTCGTCTGATCCGTTATAGCTGCCACATTTTCCGTCGCTGCATAGGCCGCCCCGTTAAGTGCCACTAGTGCTGTCGCAAGTGCCGTGCTTACTGCCAATATCCGAATTTTATTTTTCATTTGAATGCTCCTTTCTTTTTTTAAATATTAGCCTGGTCCAGGTCCCACAAATATTTCTATTGTATCTATTGGTTCACCTATTGAATCATCATTGTCCGTAATAGACAATCTGATGTAATGATATCCCTGTAATGTATTAAAAAACGCTCCCTTAAGTCTCATTTTTACAACAGGCCCCACTCCCAGCAGCTCATACGCCTCGCTCGGTAATGGTTGGTCTTCATTACATTCCTCATCAACACAGTTATACATATGCTCAGAGATCTTAACTTCCCCTATAGCATAACCCTGAGTATAAATGAGAAGCTCTTTGTCCGTGAAATTTGAAGGCATATATTCAAATTCTATATAACTAGGAGAAGCATCAGCCACATTGGTAAAATAGAATACTTGATCCTCCATTTGTACATTATTAGTGCGTAAGTTAGATACTGTATCCCCTTTAACATAGATATCAACATATGAGCCATATTCTAAGGGATCTACAAGTTTAACAATCAACTGTGTGCGGTCTTCCGAATTGACTACTGTATTCCCAAGGTCAACAGCTTTGGGCAGACACTGCTCACCTTCCGACCCTTCCTCACCCTCTCCAAAATCCCAACTACAGGCATTTACATGTATAATCTCCGAAATAGCATCTGAAGTCAGCACAATTTCAGTCGTAAATGGAAGCACGATTGTAGACTTGTCAGTCATATAAACCGGCTTTAAATCGTCTGCCCAAGGAGCCGCATTAGCCCAGACAATAATATCGATTTCCAGAAAGCCTTCAACTGGTTCAGCGTTAGCATCAATTAATGAAATACTTAATTTATAGGTTCCGGGACCTAAATAATCATCGGCAAAATAAGATGGCATAAGCTTCACACTTGCAAGATTATACGATGTAATACTGAACATTAATGCGTCACTCGGGATATTTCTTTCCATTGGATAACAAAACGCTTCATCATCAGAGCAAACTCTAGTGACAATTATATTCGGAAAATAACCCCCGTCGGATTCTATCGGGAGATTATATCCTAAATTAGGAAATTCTATTTCTTGCGCATGCTGTTCATCCCTGTCCATGAAAATAAATTCAAGCGGAGGATGGTCATAGTTGTACTTAAAAACAAATGTGATAACCTGAGCTTCATCTTGAATATCATTGGTCTCAGCATTTTTGAATTGGTCGCCTTGAACTGTCATACGAATACTTGACCCGTATGGTACAGCTTCTGAGAGTTCGATGATTAATTGATCAGCATTATTAGGAACAACATCGACGCCCTCAATCCACTCGGTACGATCAACGAAGTCTCCGGCCCCAGACTCGTCTATCTCAAATGCTACAATTTGAGACGGAATATTAGGTTCCGACCCGTTATACATAAGCTCCGTAGTAAACGGCAGAATAAACTTTTTGTCATTAATCATATACGAATAAGGCTGAGCATAAAAACCTGATACGTCTAATACAGGCGGCACCGGTGTTGGTGTCGGCGCTTCTGATGGTGTTGGTGTTGGTGTTGGTGTTGGTGTTGGTGTTGGTGTTGGTGTTGGTGTCGGTGTCGGTGTTGCTGTTGCTGTTGGTGTTGGTGTTGCTGTTGGCACTGGAGGCACTACACTTCCGCCGCCACCGGATGAGCCTGTTTTATCCTCATAAACAATCGTAGAGTCCGCATTTTGGCCTCCATTATTTGTAGAAGCATCCGCTGCTTCCTCTTGTTTTTTCTTTTCGATTAATTGCTTGACCTGTTCGATAAGTGCTTTGTTTGCCGCAGCATTCTGCTCAAGCAGCTGCACATACTGCTCTAGGCCAATGAGCGGAAGATCACGATAATCCAGCTTCTCTTTTTCACCTGTCCCCGATGCATCTAATTGCAGCTGCTCATCCGGATTTACAATCGTTTCGTCAGACAAACCTTGTCCATGCTTAGTTTTAACAGCGCCTTCGAACACGCCTAGATAGCTCTCTTCGTCCTCATATTGGACGGTAAACTGAGTGCCCATTACGCCCATAATTGCTGTAGGAGTTTCGATTTCAAATCTAGAGTCGCCATCAAGCTTTTTCTTAATAGAAATGACCACTTTCCCCTTCAATAAGCTGAGACTTGTCTTGCCGCCGAGCGCCTTCGCACTCTTGACAAGCTGGCTGACAACAAGTGTCGTATTGGTGCCTATCGTCACCTCTTTATCACTGTCCAGCTCCAGAGTAATCTTGCCATCACTGCCAGTTATAATCGTATCGCCCTGCGTAATAGCCATTCCTTTAAACGCGTTAAACTTTTTAGAGCCGCCATTCTTCTTCACTTCAGCTTTACCGGAAACAGTGGTAATCTTCCCCGCCTTATCCGTATCCTTCGCAAAAACCGATGCAGGCAGGATGAGCGCCATTACGAGCAGAGACACCAAAAACAGCTTTAATGTTTTCATTGCAATCCCTCCAATTCATAAATGATAATGCCCTGTTCTTTACCTTTGACCTTGATTTCACCCAGCGGATTAACCTTAACCCTGTTCTTAACAGCCTGATAAACCACATCACTCAAAATAATCTGCCCTGGCTTCGCATTGCTCTCCAGCCGCGCTGCCGTATTGACCGTGTCCCCAATGGCGGTGTAGTCCATTCTGCTCTTCGAGCCAATATTGCCGAAAACAGCAGGGCCTGTATGAATCCCCAAACCAAACTTCACACCAAATCCAAAACGTTCAATCAGCTTGCGCTCCAGCGCAGCCGAACCTTCCTTCATCGCCCATGCCGCTTCTACAGCTCGCATAGGATGATCCTCCAGAAGCAGCGGTGCGTTAAAGATGGCCATAGCCGCATCACCAATGAACTTATCCAGCGTTCCATCAAATTTAAAGATGCAGTTGGCCGCAAGATCGAGATATTCATTTAATATTTCTACGATTTCCTCCGGCTCTGCCTTCTCTGAGAGAGGCGTAAAACCGCGAATATCGACAAACAATACGGTCAACTCTCGACGCGTTCCGCCAAGCTTCAATCCTTCTTCGCCATTTTTCAAAATTTGGTTAACTACCTCTGGCGCAACGTATCTCCCAAAAATATCGGTTACTCTTCGCCTTTCAAACAGCTCCTCCACATAATGAAAACCTACGACGACAATACAGCTAACAATGAGCAGCGGCACAACGTAACCTATAGAGACAATGACCCCTTGCCTATACAGGTAACCGCCTCCAATAACGAATGCCGCGATAAGCACGGCAACCGATACAAAGGAAAACAGCATATTCCACTTTCGGAACAGGAAGTAAGCGAGCGCGGCTGCAATTAGCAGAATAAACGCATTCCATTTCCAATCAAGCTCATGCTTAAAATTTCCTTCGAGCAGCGCTTGAATAATATTCGCATGTATTTCTACTCCATACATAGGACTCTTCACCTGCAGCGGTGTCGGATAATCATCCTTAAACCCTGTAGCATACGGACCAATTAAAACAATTCGATCCTCAAAATAGTCCGCAGGAACATCGCCGCTGAGCACAGCCGAGTACGGAATCGCCTCATACTGAAAAGGCCGCCCTGTATAAGGAATATGGAAGCGCCCAAAGTCATCGAGCGGTAGCATATCTGCATTTGCGGTCTCGCCCATTCTTTCCTTGTACATCTTATAGACAACCCACGAAAAGCTCTCTATTTGCTTTCCCTGATCCATGAAGCTATACAAGGAATTCCGTACAACCCGGTCACGATCGGGAATCGTGTTAATATGTCCTACCGTTGCAGCTGCCGCTTTCAGCTCTGGGTAAGGCTCAGACATTTGAATCGCTTCAATCGCCCCCCGCTCGGCAGAGGAAGCAAAGGTTCCATATACCGGCATGACGACATTGCCCGCATTTCTCACTGCGGCGATCAACGCTTCATCTGATGAGGTATCATCTGCCGAAGGAGCAGGGAACGTTACGTCAAATGCAATAACCGCCGGCTTCCCTTCCGCAAGCGTGTCGACAAGCATCGCATGAACATTGCGATTCCAAGGCCAGCTGCCATATTCATTGACACTCTCGTCATCAATAGCGATTATAGCAATCCTCGTATCTATGCTGCCTTCCTTCTGCATAAACCGATCCTGGAAGAAATAGTCCATCGTATCCAGAGTTCCTCTATACATAAAGAAGACAGAGAGCGCAGTTAATAGGGCAATAATATGTACCAGCTTTAGCTTCATAGCTTCCTCCTACCTATTTTCTTTGGCAGCACTATATCAGAGAGTCCCCTAAGCATAACGATTCCTGTAAGACTCTCGTATTCATCTACCTCATTATTGGAAAAATTAGTTCTTTAGTTATACGAATCTATTATATATGAAAAGCCCATTAAATAGTAATTTGTTATAGCTTATCTAAACATTAAATGTACTGCCTAATAAACGCATATTCCCTCTACGTCTGACAACTGCGTGTAGAACCAGATTTGTTTCGAAAATTGGATATTCAACAAAGACAGATTTTCGGAAATTAGTTTTTTAGCAATATAGTCAGCTTACTTTAGCTTTCTTTCTGCGGTTATTAGGTTGGGCGTGCTAGTTGGATTAATTCATTTATGAAATAGCGCTGTAGACCGATGCTACGCTGCAGTTTGTACAACGTAATCGACTTTACTAGCCTGATCCGACACGTACAGTGCAGTTTCTGCAATAGAATGCCTAGCTTAGGGCGATATTCGTTGGTTTGGAGCTCATTCTACTGCAGAATTACAATGTAGCCGCCTGAAACGGTTCTCATGTGAGGTTTCTATTGTACGAAGTGCAGTGTAGGCCAATTCTCCTTAAACTAGCGGGGACTTTAGTGCATGATATAACGCATTTAAGGTCGTACGCAGCTAACGATGCTGCAAGATTAGCTGTGCATTGGAGTTTAGTCTATAAGTTGAACTTAAATAATGATCGATTAGCTGTTGCCAAAACGGGTATTTTTCAATAGTATTAAATTATTAAATACCACTTGGGAAAGTTGGTTTTTGTATGAAGGAAATTCCTATTCCATACGTCCGCGCCAATCAGACCGGCATAGTCACCGTGCTTCTCATTGCAATAGTACTGCAGCTGCCTTGGCTAATTGCAGCATTGTGGGTCATTCAAGCAGCTGGACTACTCTTTGGTCCAAAAGCTAATTTGTTTATTCGCATTGCCCGTCCGCTGCTCACTCGTTATATTGCTTCATCCCAGACGGAAGCAGCCGAGCTGCAGCGCTTCAACAATTCACTCGGTGTAGGCTTCCTCACCTTTTCATTGCTGAGCTTCGCATTCGGCTGGTCCATTGCAGGCTATATATTTGCAGGCATGATGGGTGCTGCTGCTCTCTCCGCTATTCTTGGCTATTGCATTGGCTGCACACTTTATTTTCAATACAAGCAATTTCGCGCTCGGAGCTTAAACCGGGATTAAATACTCTCTTCCAGCCAAAGAGCGGAGCAATCCGCTCCACCTGCTGCCTCGTTATGATGACAATCGCGGCATTGTCACCTGGACCGTCGTACCGGCGCCAGGCTGGCTCTGTATCGTAATGCATCCTTGATGCAGAGATACTAGCTTCTGCACAATTGAAAGACCCAGCCCGCTGCCAGTCGACGCATGATCTCTGGCCTTATTCGCTTTATAGAAACGATCGAAAATAAACAAAAGCTCATCCTCAGCTATGCCAATCCCCATATCGCGTATTTCAACAACAATCTCCTCTGTATTTGTGATCGCAATGCTGATAACCTGGCCCGCATTGGAAAATTTTATACTGTTGGTGATGAGGTTCAGCCATACCTCATAAAGCAGCTGTTGATCAGCAACGATGACCGTATCCGGCAGCTCCAGCTCTAATTGCAGCCCCTTCTCCGTCCACTGCCACTCAAGCGCAATCAAAACCTCGCGAATCTGCTCATCAAGGCGATACGTTGTTTTATGGAGCGGCGGATGATCCTTGTCCAGCACCGCGAGCTTCAGGAGCTGCTTGCTGAGCCCGGAGAGACGCCCGCTCTCCTTCTCGATGATAGTCAAGTAGTTCTCCCGCTGCTCTTCAGTCGTCTCCTTGTCACGTGCTGCCCTTGCAAGGCCCTGCATTGACGTTAGCGGTGTCTGAAATTCATGCGAGACGTTGGCGACAAAATCCTGCCGCACCTGATCCAGCTGTTTGATCGCTTTAGTCATTACAGAGAAATTACGTGCCAGCTCGCCAATTTCATCCTTCCTAGACAGCTGCAGCGATGCATGAAATTCACCGACAACCATTTGCTTTGTCGCTTTCGTCAGCTGATTAATCGGCTTGACAATTAGCCGCGACAGAATGACGATAAACAGCAGGCTAATCAAAAACGTATAACCAATTAATATGGCTGCAATAACGCGGACCTCACCAATTTGCTGCTGGAGATCAGGGCGAATAAACCATGCCTCCACACCGTTTGGCGTTTGAACGGGCAAGCCTGCCGTATTCAGAACACTGTTTTTGAAATAGGAAAACAGCTGCAGCCGGTTTTTCTGCTCCTCCATGCCTAAATAAGCAATGCCATTCTGTACGGACTGAATTTGCTGCTCCGTCAGCTGTCCATGCTTAAAGGGCGAGCCGTAGGCTTGTCCTTCTCCATTCGCGCCTGCTCTATAAATTTGGAAGCCTAGCGCCGCAATATGTGTCAAATACGCATTCAAATCCATTTCCGGATTTTGCTCA
Source organism: Paenibacillus sp. FSL H8-0548 (assembly GCF_038630985.1). Classification (NCBI taxonomy): domain Bacteria; kingdom Bacillati; phylum Bacillota; class Bacilli; order Caryophanales; family Paenibacillaceae; genus Paenibacillus; species Paenibacillus sp. FSL H8-0548. The sequence continues at coordinate 383,227 of NZ_CP152049.1, read as the reverse complement.
TATTGCTCCTGAATATTGGTTGCAATATCGAGCATCGTTTGCTCATTTCCCGACTGCTGCTTATTTTGATAATACAGGCTTGTTACGATTAAACCGAGGACCCCGCTTGCCATAGCGACTATTACGAACGTGAAAACAATGCGAACATATAATGACTTCATCCCTCATGTACCTCCAGCTTATAGCCGAGTCCCCGAATCGTCTTAATCGTAAAATCATCCTGACGATCAGCAAAGCGCTCCCGCAGCCGCTTAATATGAACATCAACCGTACGGCTGTCCCCTTTAAAATCCGAGCTCCAAATCAGCTGAATCAGCTGCTCTCTCGTATAAATACGGCCAGGGTGGCTCGCCAATTGCGACAATAGCTCAAATTCCCGCAGCGGCAGCGTAAGCAGCTCGTCCCCCACCGTAATTTCATATCCTCTGCGATCAATCATAATGCTGCCTAGCTGAATCACCTCGGAGGATACTAGCCGATATCGGCGCAGCAATGCCTTCATACGAAACAAAAGCTCCTTTGGCTCGAAGGGCTTGACCAAATAATCGTCCGTTCCCGCATCAAACCCTTTCTCCTTATCCTCCATCTCTCCTCTGGCCGTGAGCATAATGACTGGAATATCATAATGCTGCCTGATTTCCTGACAAAGCTCGAAGCCGTCCTTGCCGGGCATCATAACATCAACAACAGCCAAATGAACCTGTTCATTTTCCAATAGATTAGAGGCTGCCTGTCCGTTTTCTGCTTCTAGCACAACATAGCCCTCCTTCCGCAGCACGAAGCGCAGCAGCTCTCGAATAGAGGGATCATCATCTACAATTAGCACATGCATTCTCATCGTCTTATTTTAGTCCTCCTATGGATAAAAGAAACACCGGTATGGTTAGCCATTATGCCCACGCTACAGGTGCTTCTCTGCTCAGCTTACCAATTATCATAATACTTATTAGATGAGAAAGGTACTTTCCCCCACACTGCCTGCAATTCCAATCCTCTCGTAATCCCTCTGCCCCGCTGGAATAACGTCATTCACTGAAAGCCTGCGCAAGTATTCGAAGTCAGGATGAACGACCAAATCCTGCAGATAAGCTGAAATCGTGCTTCCTCTTCTCCTCATTCGATTCAGTGCAGCAATAATATCCTGCCCCGACTCAATGCCGATTCCGTGCCCAAAATATAAATTGTCATCGAGCATAATCACATTTTCTCCCTGCCACTCCGGTGTTTCCGGATCATGGTCGGGGTTTTTAAAGTAAAGCACATCACCTGGATAGGCTTCGTTTTTATTGTAAGTCGTAATTAAGCTCAAATCACGGTCATATTGCCAATCCCTCAAAAACAGGTTTTGAAAATACGCGTTGAACACCGCTTCGCCTACCGTTTCGAGTACTGCTTTATATAAAATAATAATAATAGCGCCTGCACATTCGAAACCATACAAATGACCATTTTCAAAAATATCGGTTATACCTACAGAAGGCAGCACGCCCCCCCTGAGCTGGAAGCCTCCATTTGCTGTGCGAATCCAATACTTCTCATTGCATTTGGACCCCTCAAACGTTGCAAAGTTGGCTCCGCCCGCATAAAGAGCCTTGGCCGCCTCGATAATATGCGTACGCATCTTCATCTCAAACACTAGCGCGTCGACTGACGGATAGCGATAGACGACCTGGCTTCTCCGCTTAGCTTGCAGTATCCTTCTTTCCAGTTCTGACAGCGTTAGCGGGTTAAGCTCAAACGTAGGACTATCCGAAACAAGTATCACTGTCGTTCTCCTCCATTTCATCGATTTCCTATTGGGTTATTGTACGTGTAAAAGAAAAATTTGTGATCAAAGTTTAAGCAAACCGTATACTATCCACGATTTCATCCATCTTCTGTTCATCAGCAGACCATGTTATAATTTGTCGATATCACTCAGGAAAGGTAAATATGCCCATGAGCTGCTATTTCACGATATGCTCCACCGCTAAATCCCAAGAGATTTATATGCAATTTTTGCTAGAGAACTATGACGCCTTAAATTTGCCCTATTCCTTTCCTGTTGCCCTAAGCTATATCTCAAGCCCTGTATTAATGGGAGAGGAATGTATTCTCATTAGAGATTCCAATGACGAGGCAGCAGGCGCGCTTGGATTTATTCGCGGAACAGGAGCGCAGAGCTATGAGGATCAGCACATACTACAAATTCAAACGGTTTTTCTAAAAGAACACTTTCGGAGCAGCCGACTCTTTCTGCAAGCATCGCAGTTTCTCGCTCAGCATTTGGCCCAGCTAAAGCATCCCGTGACTGAGCTTCGTTTCTGGATACCGGCACAGCCGCGCCTTCAAAGGCTATGCGGCAAGCTCGCTCAGAAAACCGCAATTCAAGAAACCGTTCACGGCATAATAGAGGAATATCGGATGGATTTCGCCGACTGGCATGCATCCATGCAGAAATATCCCCATGAACTATACTTTTAAGCTCAGGAGGAGCAAACGAACTTATGGCCTTTACTGTCATCAGGCAATTAATCGGTTATATGCGTGCTTATAAGCCGCTGGCTGCCTTATTCTTTGTCACCCTATTTCTCGATCTACTCTTCATATCTCTAGCACCTTTAAGCTTTCAGGTTCTCATCGACAAGGCTATTACTCCGAAGGACATGAATGCATTCACTCTCATCCTATTCATTATTGGAATTAGCGGAGTGATCTGTGTCAGCGCCGGTGTTCTGAGCGATTATGCACTCTCCAAGCTGATTGCACGTATTCAAAAGGATTTGCGAATGAAGCTGTTTCAGCACATGCAGCAGGTCAATATGGGCTTCTTTCAAAAAACGCGTTCAAGCGAGCTGCTCTCTCATTTCACCGTCGACCTGCCTGCGATTGAATATGCAATGAGCGCTTTACTGACAGTCGGCATCCAGTCGGCAGCCGTCGTAACAATTAGTACAATTGTTTTATTTTATTTGCAATGGAAAATGGCACTTGTTATTCTGCTTGGGGCTGCCTTTGTTTTTATTGGACCCTATCTGCTTAGCCGCCGTGCGCAAGCGATTAACTCAAGCCACAAGGAACAGCTGGACCTGATGACCGGAGATGTGCAGGAAACACTCAAAGCGCAAAAGGTGATTAAAGGCTTTAACCTTCAGCAGGCGATGACTGAAAAATTTGCTGATCGATTGCAAACGATGTTCCATATTCATTACCGTAAAAATATTATGGCCGCTCAGCTTGAACGATTGCCGATGGTCAGCCTGCTGGTCGTCAATATGACCATTATCGCTATCGGATCTTATCTGGCGCTGCACGAATATATTACACTCGGTGCGTTGGTTGCTTTCTTCACGATGTATACGTCTATGGGAAATTCAGTATTTAATTTAACCTTTACCATACCCGCATTTACCGATGCTTCGGTAAGTATAGAGCGAATGAATCGGCTGCTGAATGCGCCCAAGGAAGCAACGGGAAGCCTGCCTTTGGCGAGGGCAAAAAATCAGCTTCCTGATCTTCGTTTCTCCGACGTTTCCTTCAGCTACAACGAGGAACGGGAAACGCTGAAAAAAATCAATCTGCACATCGCTGCAGGAACTACCGCCGCATTCGTAGGCTCCAGCGGCTCCGGCAAAAGCACGCTCATCCAGCTTGTGCTCGGATTTTATGAACCGAGTGCGGGACAACTGGAAATAAACGGCCAGCCCATGCAGGACATCAGCCGCGGCTCCATTCGTGATCAGCTTGGCGTCGTCTTTCAGGAAAATTTTCTTTTTCGCGGAACGATAATCGAAAATATTCGAATCAGCAAGCCCGAGGCGACCAAGAAAGAAATTATTAAGGCAGCCGAGCAAGCGGAGATTCATTCCTACATTATGTCACTGCCCGATGGCTACGACACGCTCGTGATGGACGATGGCTCAAACTTCTCTGGCGGACAGCGGCAGAGGCTAGCCATTGCCCGCGCAATATTGAGAAATCCACCAATGCTGCTGCTGGACGAGGCGACCTCTGCGCTTGACCCCATCTCTGAAGCATCGATTAACGAAACGTTTAATGAGCTCGCGCCCAATCGTACAGTCATTACCGTTACCCATCGTCTCGCCTCTATCGTGGAAGCGGACTGTATATTTGTGTTCGACAAGGGCGAGCTTGTGGATAGCGGCACTCACCAGCATATGCTGAGCACCGACGGTTATTATAAGCAGCTATGGGACAAGCAGCATGGCATTTCGGTATCTGAAAACGGACAAGAGGCCGATATTGACGAGGAAAGACTAGCGAAGCTTCCGTTTTTCGAAGGTGTCGACCGCAGCATTTTGCAAGAAATCCGAAGTCTATTCAACACCGAAACGTTTGCTCCCGGCCAATCGATCATTCAAGAGGGAGAGCAGGGCGAGAAGTTTTACTTCATTGCCCGCGGCCGTGTAGAGGTTTCCCGCCGAGATGCCAACACTGATACCGGAGTGCATCGTCTGGCTGTTCTTGGAGATGGTGATTATTTTGGAGAGATTGCCCTAATGAATAACGTGCCTCGTACAGCCGATGTAACCGCCATTACAGCCTGTACGTTTCTTACGCTTCAGCGGAAAGGCCTTCATTATGTACTGTCCAAGCATCCTGAGCTTGATGAGCGCGTGAGGCAAACCTTAAAGGACAGAAAATAGGAGGAGGCTCGCTAATCGATGCTTGCACACTATCAAATATGTCAAAGCGGCACGGACTTTGCCGAATATACGTTGTTTTTTATCAAGCATCGCGCCGATTTCAAGAGACAGTTCTCCCTTTCAGATACGCTATTGCATATTTTGCAAGCTTCAGCAGACGACAAGATCATGTTGATTAAAAGTCCGCAAAACGAAACCATCGGCTGGGTACATTTCAAATATCTAGCCTCCAGCTATGAGTCCGATCCTCAGGGAGAGATTGCTTTTGTCGATTCCGTCATTATAGACAACGCCTACCGAAGCAGCCGCTTGTTCATAGAAGGCTTCCGTCATTTGATCAGCCATATTGCTGAAGAAAATAAACAGGTGAAACAATTCGAATTCCATTGCTTGGCGAGCCAACCCTACTTAAATCGACTCTATTCCAAGTTTGCGACGCTCAAAGCTCAAAGAGAATGCGATGACGAACTAGAAAATATTTATTTGGCCGACTTCCTTCAACTGCAGCTCTACTTAAATACAACAAAAAGTTACAATTGACGCCACTTTCTTCCATATGCTATGTTGGCCCTATTAACTAGTAAAAGGAGGCCTAGCAATGGTACCCCCAAAACCTACGATTACTAAAGACACCAAGGGCAGTGGATTCGGTAAGTTCTCTGACCTGCTCAAGCTGAATGAGCAATCTCGTTTGAATGCTGCTGCCAAATAGTGCTTAAAGCAGGCAAGGTGAAACGGCTGTCGCCGTCCTTATGGCGATGGCGCGTTTCATTCCGGAGAAATATAGAGAAAGTATGGTGAAATGATATACTTTCCTATATTTCAAAGAAGAGAGCCGCAGACCAACAGGTCCACGGCTCTCTTCTTTGTCATTTATTTAGGCGAATTTCCGCTGGCAGAGCCTGCGCCGCCAGAGCTGTATTGATCCGAGTATTCTGTGCCGCTCTTCTCCCAAACATCCTCATAGGCAGGATAACGTTTGAACTGGGCGAGCGCGTAGGAGCAGGAGGGAATAATCTTCCTTCCCTTCTCTCTAGCCTCTTCCACTACAAAATCCAGCAGCTGTTTCGCCAAGTTTTGACCGCGATATGCTCCGTCGACAAACGTATGATCGATGACCCAAGTGTCGACGTCAACCATAGCGTAGGTGATCTCTCCGATGGTGCCCTTTGTTGTCGTTAAAATGTAGCTGTTTCCTTGTTTTTTCGCCAAAATCTCCTCTTCTACTGCACCATACAAATCCCGATCTGTACTCATATTCACTTGCACCTCCGAGAATGTTTTTGTTAATTCTCTGTTTTCGGTCAAGCATCTGCCCTAGGATTAATTACCCCGAAATGGCGGCGGTGAATCTATTTGATTTCTTTTCCTTTCAAATGGAGACCGGACGTACGGCGGTTCTACTAATAAAGCCCCACACCACAAAGCAGAGGATAGCCGCTGGTACAACCGCCCATAATCCAAGCAGCTTATAGCCTGCAATAGACGACCAAATGAGCATCGGCAGCAGCAGCAGCCAGAATCGCGATAGAACCGCTCCTCTCTGAGCATCATGATCCGTCCAAGGGAACTGGGTTAAAAATTCTTCACCAAACCACTGCTTCCACTGCAGCTGCAGCCATGTAGAGCCGATGATCGTCAAAGCAATGACTAAGAACAGTGCAATTGGGCCAGGCACAAGCGTTACCGCATACGTAGTTGCAAAAATAAAGCTAATCCAGACACGTATATGCGTCATGCCTCGCAAAAAAGCTTTTATTCGCATTTCCGCAAGCATCGTCCCTGCATCTGATTTACGAAAGATACGTTGTGAACGACGGAAAAATATCGGTCGCTTAATCCGGATCATCGGCTTTGATTCAACGACCTGACTCATTAGCAGCTCCGTGCTGCGCAGCCGTGCTTGGCTTTCTGCTTTCACCTCTGCTTCAAAGTTGATTTTGAATTTCAAGCTGACCCGCAGCACTAGAAGCATAACGATTACTCCAATACTAAGCACGATGCCCAGCATGGTTGCATTTTTGGCCCAGGCTAGCATTGGAATTAAATAAACAGCAACAAATAACAACAAGCAAGCAGCATCTATTGCCGTTTTGCGCCAGCCCCTCATCCAGCCGTTCATCATCTGTATGCTGACAGCCAAAATCATCCCGATAACAATCGTATAGCTATAAGCCATCACCAGCTGAAGCCAAGACAACCCTTCGACCTTTATTAGAAAAGGCACTAGCAGGCTAAAAGGCAGCCCGATTACGACAAGCTTAGCAGCTAACGTATAAGCTATACCATGTCGCTTTAACGATTGCAGCCACTCTGGCTTTTGCAAAAGAAACAATCGATCGGCTTCATCTACAAATATACGGATCTGTCCAAAAAATAAAATAATAAGCAGCAAAATAGGGTACAACGTAGTCCAAGGAAAATTCATAGCCCATAACGGCATTTCCAGCATAGCCTCACGGTAGAGACCGCCACCTATGAATAGACCCGGGATAAGCAAATACAGCCATACCGTCCAATCCAGCACGCTCGTCCAAGCGCGAAGCTGCTCCTTTCGGTTCCGCTTCAGCCGAATCCAAAATAATTGCCTGGGAGTAATCATCTGCCTCCACCTCCTAAGTCAATGCGTGAAAGCAATCAAATAATGTCGCGTCCTCTGCGCAGCCCGCAGCGGCTCTTACCTGATCCAATGAGCCCCGGGCAACCACCGATCCGCTATTAATAAGGACGAAGCCGCTGCAAATTCGCTCTGCGGTGTCCAAAACATGTGTAGACATCAGTACGCCTGCGCCTCGCTCCCGTTCACCCTCCAGCAGCCTCAGGAAATCTGCTGTTGCCCGCGGGTCCAGACCAACGAACGGCTCATCCACAATATAAATATCCGGCTCCAGCAGAAACGCAATAATAAGCATTAGCTTCTGCTGCATGCCCTTGGAGAAATGAGTCGGGTAATGATGCTTCTCCTCTGTCAGCCGAAATCGCTCCAACAGCTCTTCTGCCTTCGGACCGAACTGGCGCTCGTCCATGCCAAAGACCGATGCTGCCAAGTGCAAATGCTCCCATAATGTAAAATATTCATAGAAGACCGGCTGCTCCGGGACATAGGCATACCGTTTATTTTGACCACCGAGCTCAATTTCACCATTTACATGCGCCATCAATCCAAGAATTGTTTTAATCGTCGTGCTTTTCCCCGCTCCGTTAGGCCCAATTAAGCCAATTAGCTGACCTGGCGCAACCTCCAGCCCAATTTGACGAATGACCGGCTTTTCCTCATCATAGCCAGCCTCTCTTATCGCTACGCGAAGGACGTAATCCTGCATGCTTATATACTCGCTCTGCTTATTCATCATTTCGGGGCCGCCCTTTCTTGCCTGTTTATTAGTATGCTTATACGGATAGGCATACCTTTTCGTGCCAATATTTAACATACATCTTACAGTTGATTATTCCCATAAAAATGCTGGCTATCGTATACTATTGCGATTTGTTATACAAACAGCCCTGTCTCGCGAGGAGACAGGGCTGTTATGCTCCCACTAGGGGATGATGAATCGCTCTTATTTACAATAAACCTGCTTTAACTAATCCATTGCGAATGCCTTGCTCATCTACATGGGTAGTCACAAAGTCAGCGAATGGCAGCAGCTCTGGATGAGAGTTGCCCATAGCAACCCCGAAGCCTACCGTCTCCAGCATCTCTTTATCGTTCAGCCCATCCCCGAAAGCAACCGCATCGGCAGGTGTCAAGCCTAGCTTATTAAGCAGCGCTTCAATCCCTTGTGCCTTGGAGCCTCCTGCCGGAAGAACATCAATCGCTTGTGGATGCCAGCGGATCAGCTTTAATTCAGAGTGCAAGCCATCATACAAGTGCTCTTCATGATCTTCACAGTGAAGGAACACCTGATAAATGCCGTCTGTCTTCCAAAACTCTGGGTTATAGCCCGGCAAATCAACCTTTAAAGAATTAACCGACTCGATAATAAACGGATGATCCTCTTTATCAGCGAAGAAATTATGCTCGCCTTCAAATACGAGCCCGTGGTTATGCTCGGCAGCAACCTTAACAAGCGCCTCTAGCCTGCTCTTCTCAATTTCCCGTCTGTACAGAGCCTCACCTTTGTAGACAACATATCCGCCGTTCAAGCAGACGAAGGATTCAATACCTAGCTGCTCCGCAAGCGGCTTAATGAAATAGGGTGCCCTGCCCGTTGCGATAACCGGCTCCACGCCGCTTTCCTTCAGCTCGGCAATAGCTTTAATTGTATCCGCTGGAATTTCCTTTTGTTCATTGATTAGCGTCCCATCGATATCAAAAAACACGATTTTATAACCCATTATGTCATCTCTCCTGTCCCTAATCGCAGACGTATGCCGCCTGTCCTTTTTATACAGTATAAAGAAACACAGCCAGAAAAGGAATGTTTGATCCTGACGGACCAAGGTAAAACGGCTGTCGACGTCCTTGTCCAAGGGCAAAAGGTTTCTCTGGAATATACAGGCGGAGTATAAATGTGTAACTTCTACTTTCCTGTACTTATTGGATAGGAGGCTAATTATTAATTAGCCTCCCTCCCACACCACCAAGCATACCGTTCGGCGCTTGGCGGTTCCTAAGTTTACACCTTTACTATTTTAAGATAATCCGAGAAGCATGCGTATCCCGCTTGCTTTAAGCGGGCATTCGTTACAGTAGTACTAAGGATAAGGATTTTGGCTATTCGCCAACAGCCTTTTCTTGTGCATGCAAATTTAAAGGCAGTGTTATGGTTAAAGCCGATGCCTTCAGCAGCTTCTCCATCTCAGTAAGTTTGAAGTCGTTTACCCATCCTGTTATGAACGTTTTCAGTTCTAACTTCAATCAGGAGACTTGTCACATTTCTCAAATCGCGCATGGATCGCCTTAGTCGCTTTTGCTTCCGTCCCATTGTTCGCTTCGACGAGCAGCAAGCAGGTTTGAAGTATTTTCCGAAAAATGCGCTGGACTGTTCGTACTTTGCTTACTCACCTATTTCCTATTTCCTTGGATTTAAATTTTCAATGTATGCAATAAACCGTTTGGCTGCTGGAGAAATATGACGGTCTTCTCTCCACTTCAATCCAATTTCCCAATACCAACCTTCGTCAATGATTGGAATCCAAATCAGTTCATCCAACATCAACCCCAGAGTCTTAGGCAATACAGACACACCTAGACCTGACTTCACGAAACCAGCTACAGTAATCAGGTCTTCGGCTTCATACGCCGAATCAAAAACAAACCCGGTATGTTGGAACCGAGACATAATCGTAGCCTTTAATCCACAGTTATTTTTCAAACCAATGAATGGCTCACCCGACAGCTCTGCCAAATTTAGAGCAGAGCAATCCGCATAATGATGCTGGGAGGACACAACAATATATAAAGGGACCTTTTGAATAATTACCCATTGATGATTATCTAAAGTGGATTCCCTCGATGTAATCATAACATCCGAAAAACCTTGTTCCAGATGGTCATCAATATCCCCTAGATTCCCTTGTGTCAATTCAAAACGAACTTTGGGATATTCCAACTGGTAACTCCGGATTAAACTAGGGATCAAATCCACACCTAGAATATTCAGATAAGATAACGTAATCACTCCTGTTTCAGGATTAGACCATTCTTCAATTTCCTTAATGCCATTTTCGATATTTTGCAACGCTCTGCCAATCCATTTTGAGAACATGGTTCCATTTCGGTTCAGCTTTATATTTCGTCCATTTCGCTCAAATAAGGGAGCTCCTATTTCGTTTTCAAGCTTGGCAATCGCATGACTTAACGCTGGCTGAGTAATACCGAGTGTTTTGGAGGCTAAGGTCATATGTTCAAGCCGTGCAACGGTCATAAAGTATTCTAATTGTGTAAGTTCCATTAAAATATCCCTTCTATACATTAATATTATTCATCATTTTTATTATTATAATAAATTGGACGTTATAGAAGTGGCAAGTGTAATATTAAATTTAGCTCCTCTCGAACAACACATCAAGGCTAACGGACAGAGCTATTTTAGATGAATCATTGAATATGAACGTGTCCATCACTAGGAGGAATAGATATGAAAAAAGTATTTGAGTTCTCTGCAGCAGAATTTGAAGGCAAGAAGGTGCTTGTAACCGGAGGAACAAAAGGAATGGGACAAGCTGTTGTGAAAAGGCTCACCAACAGTGGGGCTAGTGTCCTGACAACTGCCCGTTCCCAATCTGCGAACTTGCCGAATTCAGTCAAATTTGTTCAAGCAGATATTGCTTCACCTGAAGGTGTAGATCAAGTGATCACCGCAGTGAAAGAACAACTTGGCGGTATCGATATTATTATCCATTGCGTAGGTGGATCAACCACACCTCCCGGAGGTGCTCTTGTATTGAGCGATGAAGATTGGTTTCAGGCATTAAATTGGAATCTGCTCGCCGCCGTTCGGCTTGATCGCGGCTTAATTCCACTCATGTTGGAAAATAAATCAGGCGTTATTCTTCATTTCACCTCAATCCAAAGCCGGTTACCTCTATATGAAACGACACTAGCTTATGCTTCCGCAAAAGCCGCTCTTGCTAATTACAGCAAAGGATTGTCTAATGAGTTTTCTCCTCAGGGAATTCGAATAAATACGTTGTCTCCTGGTTTTATTCAAACCGAGGCAGCAGATGCATTGATTGATCGAATCGCAACGGAGACAGGAAGCAGAGAAAGCGCGCTCGAGCAACTCATGGCTTCGCTTGGAGGCATACCCATTGGTCGGCCAGGATTCCCAGAAGAAGTGGCTGAACTGGTCGCATTTTTGGTTTCCGACCGTGCAGCATCCATTACAGGAAGTGAATACGTCATTGATGGTGGAACCATTCCTACCGTCTAACCATTAAAAATGGAGTGAACAATACCATTTCGGGGCAAACGTAACGTTGGAGCCAAAAGAAACAAAAGAAGATGGCGAAGAGATTGTGGTAACTTGCCAATTGGATGGAACTTACGACAAAACCGGTTTACCCGATCCGTTATTGTTGAACTATCATTTCGGTATTGTAGACGATAAAATTGTGAGCCTATCCATTTTCTGAGCAATCACCATCGTTGGCCTTAGGGACCGTTCCCTAAGGTCATGTTGAATTCAAATACAATGACGGAGGTACCCATGATTATTAACCACTTGCTTTTAAAGTTGAATGACAGCGATGCCACGAAGATTAAAGAAACAAAGGACGTTCTCCTTGGAATGAAAGGAAACATTCCAGCTTTACTTGATATACAAGTTGAGGTGGACATTCGCCATGATGCATCTTCTTACGATCTCATTCTGATTACAAAATTTGCGTCGATGAGGGATATGGAAACTTATCTTGCCGATCCATTACATTTACAAGTTGCGAAATTTATTGGTAGTGTATTGGATACTCAAGCATCGGTTTGTTGCGAAATATAAAGACTATAGAAACAAGCTTAAAACCTCCATATAGCATGTATTCAATGAAAACCCATCAATCTGAGCCCCCTCCTATCGGATAGTGGGCTCTTACCCGTTTCCACTGTTTCCCAATATACATTCGCAGCCTCCGCCTTCACCATTCCTCCGTTGCCTTCAGCAGCTTCTTCATCTCCGCAAGTTTGAAGTCATTTACCCATCCTGTGACGTAGGTATACCCTTGGTTCGCATATTCCTTGCACTTCCTCAACGCATCCTGGGCACTTCTTTTCGATCTGAAACCATAACTATTTTTCAAAAATTAGGGTTCAAAGACAGGCGTTAGTACTTGGGTCACAGCTTGTTGCAGCATTTTGTCTACTGCCTCCCTGGATTCCCAACGTTCGTATGGTTCCCTTGTCTTTGAGATCGTCCAGAAGAACCCTAGAGATAGCGCCCATGCTGGGCGCACCTAAAAAAAAGCCTGGATTCCTGTTTGGAATCCGGGCTTTTAAAATGATTAAATCAAACGTTGTTGGGGTGCTGCCAGCAATAACATTCCGGTTAGTCTTAGCGAAGTTGACCAAAAAACTTTCGGATGTCATTCACTAATAGGTCAGGTGCTTCCATTGCCGCAAAGTGACCACCTCGATCGAATTCCGACCAGCGCACGACGTTATGCTCGCGTTCAACAATACCCCGAATCGAGATGTCTTTCGGAAAAACCGCAACACCGGTAGGAACTGTGGAGCGCTGAGCAGGCATGCCCCAGGATTTTGCCTCCTCTTTATAAATCCTTGCCGATGACCCTGCTGTTCCGGTCAACCAATACAATGAAACATTTGTCAGCAAGTGGTCGAGACCAACCGCATCTTCCGGGAGATTTGCGGTAGGATCTGTCCATTCCTTGAACTTCTCAACGATCCAAGCAAGCTGACCGACAGGCGAGTCAGTCAGAGCGTAAGCAAGTGTCTGTGGTCGTGTAGATTGTATAATCGCATAACCTGTTGTCTCATAGCTTTGTTCAGTCAACGTATCGTAGCGCGCTCGCTCGAGTTCAGTTAAATTAAGCGATTCTGCGGGATCTCCGGACGGGAATGTTGTAAGCCCGTTTGCATGTATTCCAATGACAGATTCTGGCGCAAATCGTCCAAGCTCTGGAGAGACCATCGCTCCGGTGTCCCCGCCTTGTGCGCCGTAACGTTCATAACCTAGACGACGCATCAGTTCAGCCCAAGCCCTGGCTACTCGACCAATGTTCCACCCCACCTCGGTTGTCGGTCCAGAAAAGCCAAAGCCCGGTAGTGAAGGTATAACGACATGGAAAGCATCTTCCGGGTTACCGCCATGAGCACGGGGATCGGTGAGCGGTCCGATAATGTTCATGAACTCTACGATTGAACCCGGCCAACCATGTGTGATGATCAGTGGCATTGCCCCAGGTTCTGGTGAACGCACATGCAGAAAGTGTATGTTCTGTCCGTCTATGATGGTAGTGAACTGTGGGAATTGGTTAAGAGATTCCTCGTGTGTGCGCCAGTCATATTTGGTTCTCCAGTATTCTGCCAGTTCCTTGAGATAATCAACGGGAATACCATAGTCCCAGCCTACACCGGTCAAAGCATCCGGCCAACGGGTACGGGTTAAGCGGTCTCGTAATTCATCAAGATCCGCCTGCGGAACATCGATGCGGTAAGGCTTGATCTCAGTGCTCTGGTGGTCACTGCGTACACTTTGTTGTTCTGAACAAGTCATTTTTGGAAAGCCTCCTCAAATTTTTTACTATTTTCTTGTGACTGATTCATGTGTTCGCTCTATTTAAACTCATAATAAACCATGCTTGTTGACAACTGTGTGTCAACAATCGATATAAAGTTTAGCTATCTCCAAAGCACTTCTTCGTACCGCCTCAGCAATATGCGGGGGTTCAATTATAAACAAATCCGTCCTAAAATGAAGTAAAAAGCCGATTAACCAATCGTTATCCGGATATCGAACCCGAACGATAAGCGAACCATCGGGTTGCCGTACAATTTCATCCGAATCAAAATGATCTTCGGCTGAAACCTTAGCCGGCCCTGTAAATCTAAGTACCAGATCGACCATTCTGGAATCATGCTGCTGACCCCAATTTTCATTCAACTCAGACAGTGTCACCATTCGACGCTCGAACATGTCCTCAAGAATGAGTAGATTTCGGATCCGAGAAAGCCTGAACATGCGTAATGCTCTCGGTTTAAGCAATAGCCGTGAAGATACCACGTGTAGCCTTTGAGCACCAGCCCCATGGGTTCAATACAACGTTCTGTTTCTCCCCCTTGTCCGTTGGTATAGGTAAAACGGATCAGCCTTTTATCACTTACGGCTTTATGCAGCGTATCGTACTAGCTCTACCTTCGAGACTAATGCGCCAACTTTATCGAGCAACCCATCCAAATTTTGGTTGCCGAATGCCAGTGTAGAAGGATCGTAATGGCCATAAGTCTTTCAAGTTTCACTGTTGTCCCCTCCAATTCAGAACATAATAATTCCGAGAAAGCTTTGTTCTTATCAATATATATATAAGTTGAACTAAACATTTACGTTTTGGGCGCTGTGCGAGAAGATCATTCTAAAGGGTCGCTATTGCAGCCAGATTCTTTGATTTTCTAAGACATTTAAAGGTGAAAATAAGGCTGCAAAGGAGAAGCAGCCTAGACTGCACTTCGTGCAATAGAAACCTCACATGAGAGCTGTTTCAGATGGCTACATTGTAATTATGCAGGAGAATGAGCTCCAAACCAACGAATATCGCCCTATACTAGGCCATCTATTGCAAAAACTACAGTGTACGTATCGAGTCAGGCGATTAACGTCGCTTACGTTGTACAAACTGCAGCGTAGCCTCGTCCTTAGCGCTATTTTCTAAACGAACTAACCCAACTATATCAGTTGAACCAAAGAAAACGGCGATGTCCTTGACTGCTTTTCCCTTATGATATGAATATAACGCTTGATAACGTTCATCCCTGCCTGTTCGAGTTATTCGCTTTCTTATTCGACATGCAGGCCGCTATTTCCTTACCATAGGTTTCCAAAAATTAAGTTCAACTTATATAGCTTCAAACTGCACCCCCCCCTATATCAGGTACTGTTGAATGAAGCAGTGATTTGGAATCGCAGACGTATCAGCTCACACTTCTAACGGAAACCAAAGACGCTAAATCGCCTTTATTTTCCGTTTCAAGATTTTAACGGAAACACAGGCCTCTATTTGTACCCAATATGCCCCATCTCACTTCATTTCTGCGGAATAGCGTCTCCCACTTCCGTTAAAATGTGACGCTAACCAAAAATGGAACTTTAGCGTCTCTGGTTTCCGTTAGATTTCGTTAGATTTCGTTATCCGCTCTCCGGCTGCTGGCGCAGCATCGTTATCAACAGGTTCCGAGAATCCATAGCTTCCTGTACAACAACAAAAAGGACTCCACATATTAATGTGGAACCTTTTTGTCTGATTTAAATTTTTTTGTATGCCTACCACCCAAAATCGAGGTTCTTGCCCGTTTCAACATACGTTTTTACATTACTCAGAATCATCCACCATTGGCTGTCCACCGTTTCCAGCGAAGGATGATTGTCTGTAAATTGGTCATTGACTAGCGTCAGCTTCGTTGTTGTCCCAACCGCTTCCAGCGAGAATGTAATTCTGGACTCCAGCTCCGCATGGTTCGGTCTATAGGACGGACCTGGATGCTCTAAAACGCTAAATATTTTATTCTGCTCATATGCTAGAATAGTACCATAGATATGAACCGTCTCATCGCCATCCGTTCCTGGGCCAATGTATTCAAAGGTCGAACCCGTCTCGAATGCAGACTTAATGATGCAGCCAAAAAACGTTTGTCTCGTTCCCTCAGGCAATACAAGCGCAGCCCATACCTTCTCTGGCTCCGCTCCGATATAAAACTCATACTTGAACTCCATCGCCGACACTCCTTCTTTTGCGTTTCTATTGATCTTGCTTTTGACTCTATCTATTCGAAGTATAGCGTTACTAGCAGACCCCCGTATTGTAAAAACGCGACAAAACAATCAATAGGAGAGATTCACTAATGACGATAACGGACAGAAAGCCCAGCATGGGTATTTTGCAGCTGAGCGAGGGCGAGAAAAAATTTCAACTTACCCGACATGACCCCTCTAAACAATTACGCCCCTTTGTTAAGCATTACTGGGCCGTAAGCTGGAATCTAGATGATCAGCCCCCCTATTTGCAAAATGTTGTCCCCAATCCTTGTGTGAATATGGTGATGGAGGATCATCAAAGCGGTATTTATGGGCCTGCCAGCCGCATGTATACGAAAAAAATTGAAGGGCATGGACAGGTTTTTGGCGTTAAATTTCATCCTGGGGGCTTCTATCCCTTTATTCAATCACCGATATCCAAGCTTACGGAGCATGCTTTGTCGCTTGAGGACGTTTTTGGCAATGATGGTATGGTATACGAGGGACAATTGAAAGCTCAGACGGATACGGAAAGTAAAATTGCATTGACCGAAGCTCTGCTTTTGAAGCATCTTCCTAATGATGACGAGTACGTTACGCAAATCAATCAAATGATTACTCATATTCTTGAGGACAGTGAGCTTACAATGGTTGAACAGCTATGCCGCAAAAACCAGATCAATAAGAGAAAGCTTCAGCGCTTATTTAGCCAATACGTTGGCATTAGCCCCAAATGGGTGATCAAGCTGTACCGACTGCAGCATGCCGCAGAGGCTATGGATAATGGCAGCTATCCAGACCTATTAAAGCTATCGACGGATCTAGGCTATTATGATCAATCACATTTCATAAAGGATTTCAAATCCATTATCGGAAAAACACCAGAAGAGTATACGCAGAGCAACTCGGTATAGGCCATTTCACCCTTGACGACAGCTTGAATCATCCTGTATATTGGTAGAATTAGTTAAATAAGCACGGCTTACGATGGAAGCACCCGTAAGAGATGGCGCATGACGCCTATCTTGCTGGTGCTTTTTTTGCGTTGTAATGTACGTGCCAAAGGAGGCTTCATTATTTATGAGTATCGTTTCACGGTTAACCGCAATTGGGCTTGTTATTCTGCTTGTGCTTATCAGTCCAACCGCTATTGCTGCTGCATCGTTCGAGTTCAGCGCCACTGCCAGCACCGCCTTTGACAAAATGAAAGGAGCTGCCGATAAGACAACGGCCGCCAAGCTTACCTCGCAATATGCGGAGCTGCAAGCTGTTCAGAAGCGAACGATAGAGTGGGATACGAAGATTGACAAGCTACATTACCAGAATGAAGAGGCTGTGCTGGCGACACGCAAGCGCATTAAGGAGGTTGATGCAGAGAAATTGCAGAAGCTTGAAGGCGCCGTAGTCCAAGCGAAGAAAAAATACGAGCCCTTGTTCACACTTTATAATTCATTAAACCAGCAGCTAAACATCGCAAAATCCTATAAAAATAAAACCATGGCAAATGTACTGAAGCCGCAGGTTGAGACGACAAAGGCTGCCGTTCAAATCGCTAAGCTCGATATACGCAGCAAGGAGGCATCACTAAAAGCAGCAAAATCGGCTGCGACAAAATCGATAAAAAAACTACGCGATTCACTAAGTGCTATTGATCCGCTTAAAGTTAAGCTAAAGGCTTCCAAAAGCTCCATCAGCAGTACGAAAAAGCAGTTTACAACCGAATCCTCCCTGTTAAACCAAGCGGTCAAGAAAGGAAATGCGACAGCTTCGTTAAGCTCTATGACCAGAATGCTCACCTATGTTAACCAAATCAATGCGCATAAACAAAAAGCATATGTATACGAGCAGCAAATGATGAGCATTATTGCAAAGGTTGACGCGCAATTAGCCCAAAAATAACGGTATATACGCAGCAGAAGCGCGTTTCGTCATTCGAAACGCGCTTCATCCAAATAAAATATTGCCTTCTCCGCTTTGTTTAATCCTGTGGAGCAAGCTTGATCTTTATCGCATCGAGATAGAAGGTAGTTAGACCCTCATAGCCAGAATCGCTTCCTATGATAACATAAAGCTCGCCCTTCTCATTGGATTTCAGCGTGGCAGCGTAATCCATCGCCACAGGCTGAAAGCCCGTGAGCGTATCATCGGGCTGTACCATATTACCAACGATTTTCATATCCTCGCCTTCGCTGCTTTGATTGCCTTTGTCGATATTCATACGGAAAATGGGCTCGCCTTCCGTATCCGACTCAATAGCCTTTGGCTCCTTGTTCAAAATTCCCGCTTTAATGCTGACAGCTTCCCCTGGCGCGCCGCCTACCCCCATCATACCGCCTGCTTGGTCCGTGTAAAGCTGAAAGGATAATGAAGCCTGGTAGGTTGTGTTTGGCTGCAAGCCTTCTATTTTTTTCGTAACGTACATAAACAAATCGTCACTGCGATTCATTCCGCTAAGCTTCAAGCCATAGTTGGTTTTATTATTGTTCGTCGGCAGTAATTCTCTCGCGTACGCCAGATTATATATGTCTGGATTGTAATCAACGGGATAATCAGCGAATGCGCCCTGCCAGCCCTCTTCACTTTGATCGAAGCTGTAGTGAAGCGATAGCGCTGTCTCGTCCGTCTGAATCGACACTTTTTTCTGTTTCGCATCCCATTCGGTCTGCGCTCCTAGAAGCTGCGCCACCATCTTCGCCGGTACAAAGACATTTCCTCGTACATTAGCTACCTTCGCAGGAAGCTTTACGTTTTTAATATACGTGCCAATGACCGCGTCGCTGTTTTGTGTAAGGTGAACGGTAAGCCCTTCTCGGATTAATAAAATACCTTTTGCGCTGGCATCCCACTCTATCGTTGCTTGCAATCCTTCCGCCAAAGCTCTGACCGGTACCATCGCAATACCGTTCGATATATAAGGTGCTGCGGCAAGCGTATGCGCGCCGCGGTAATCAGTCGATTGATTACTGCCGATTTGAAATTTTACTGGGACAGAGGAATGAGCAGCAGCACTATAAGAAACCCCTCCAGGGGCTATTCCACTTAAGAGTACGGCTGTCGTAAGAGACACAGTTACTAGGCTCCTGCTTATCTTTCGATTTAAGGTCACTTTTCTACCATCCTTTTTCGTTAGTCATTGGGTGCGTACATTAACTAACGAACAAAGGACCCAATAGGTTGCGAAGCCTCAAGCAGCTGGTTACGCTCTCAAGCCCTGCTCCAAATCCTCAATGAGATCTGCGTAGTCTTCAATCCCAACAGATATGCGAATCAGTCCATCAGTAATGCCGAGCTGAGCCCTTCTTTCAGACGGAATAGAGGCATGTGTCATCTGGGCTGGCACAGATATGAGGCTTTCAACAGCTCCAAGACTTTCCGCTAGAGTAAAATATTTCAATAGCTTGATGACCCGCGATGCATTGTCTGCACTGCCAACATCAAATGATATGATGCCCCCAAAGCCCCGTGCCTGCTGCTTCGCAAGCTCATGCTGCGGATGGCTCGGAAGCCCAGGATAGTGGATGCATAAGACCGCATCTGAGCCCGACAAATAAGAGGCGATTGCCCTCGCATTCTCTTCGTGAGCCTCCATTCGGAGTCCCAGCGTCTTCAAGCCGCGCATAAGCAGCCAAGAATCCTGGGGACCGAGAACTGCTCCCGTTGCATTTTGTACAAAATGCAGCTCTTCGCCCAGCTTCTCGCTATTGACCACCGCCAAACCCGCAACGACATCGCTATGGCCGCCGATATATTTCGTTGCTGAATGCAGCACAATATCTGCTCCAAGCGCAATCGGGTTTTGCCAGTACGGTGTACTAAACGTATTATCGACGATAAACAGCAGCTTCCTATGCTTTGCCCATTCGCTGATTTTGGCAATGTCAGTTACTTTCAGCAGCGGATTCGTAGGCGTTTCCACAAACAGTGCCTTCGTGTTCGGCCGAAGCGCCTTGTCGAGCTCTTCTTGCTTGGTTGTATCGATGAAGGTTACCTCGATGCCAAGGCGGCTCAGTACCCTCGTCACGATACGATACGTCCCCCCATACACATCATCCGTTAAGATAATATGATCACCTGAGCTTAACAGAGAAAATACGGCATGGATGGCCGCCATCCCCGAGCTGAATGCAAATCCTCTTACGCCTTCCTCCAATTCCGCTACATACCTCTCAAGTGCATGACGAGTTGGGTTTCCGGTGCGTGAATACTCATAGCCCTTATGAACGCCGATATCATCCTGCTTATAGGTGCTGACCTGATAAATGGGTATGCTTACCGCACCTGTATGCGGATCAAAGGGATTACCCCCATGGATTAGCTTTGTTTTTCTGCGCAGCTTAAACACCCCCGCCATAAATTTGTTTACTTAAGTAGCGCTCGCTGCCATCGGGAAAAATAGTTACAATTCGGCTGCCAGGCTTTGCACCATGTGCCTCAATCAATGCAGCATGCAGAGCAGCTCCAGATGAGCTGCCTACCAGCATACCTTCGAGCTGCGCCAGCTCCCCCACTCTAGTAAAGGCATCCTCATCCTTAATCGTATGAATGGCATCGAAGTAAGTGCTGTCCATAAATGGAGCCAGCTTCTCAACGCCGATTCCCTCCGTCCGATGCGGACCTGGCGCACCGCCGCCAATAATCGAGCCCTCTGGTTCAACAATGACCGTCTTTATATTTGGATTCTGCTCCTTCAAATAGATCGCCGTGCCCATAAAGGTTCCACCCGACCCCGCTCCAGCTACAAACACATCAAGCTCACCGGCCAAATCATGCCAAAGCTCAGGACCGAGTGTTTTATAGTAGGTTAACGGGTTAACAGCGTTTGTGAACTGCCTCGGTGAATACGCCCCAGGTATTTCCCTCACAAGCTCTTCAGCCTTCTGAATGGCACCGGTAATACCAAGCTCTGAATCCGTATTGACAATTTTCGCGCCAAGTGCCCGCATAAGCTGCTGCTTCTCCACACTGAATTTCTCTGGGACGACAAATATCGTCGATATGCCCCGCCCAATTGCAGCCAAAGCAAGTCCTATCCCCGTATTCCCGGCGGTAGCCTCAATAACAGTGCCTCCCGGCTGCAGCTGTCCGCTTGCTAGTGCATCGTTCAGAAGCTCCACGCCAAGCCGATCCTTGACACTGCCCCCTGGATTTTTATATTCAAGCTTTGCATAAAGTTGTACTCCTTCCGGCAGCGCAAACCCCTTAAGCTCAACTAGAGGTGTATTGCCAATAAGCCCGTGGACATTTTGATACTTAGCCATCTGTTGTCCCTCCCACGATATCCTATTCCTCTCATGCTCATTCATGGCTAGCCCTTTACCCTTCATCATATGAAACGGCCATGCTTCGTGCTCATGCCTCGGCCCTTCCGAATAGTGTTATTAAGCAGTTGTTGCTTGTCATTCATTCCTAAAAATACAGCAAATCATTTCTATCGCTTTATACAATATTTCAATTATAAACAACTATTCCGATATGTTATCATGACTTTATATCCTCAATCTATTCGGAAATGAGTAAATATGTTAATCATAGGAGGCTGAATGTTGTCAGCAGAACTAACCGAAAAACGGAGTGAGCCACTTTATGCCAAAGCATCATTTTGGCCTGCGCTGGCGACGCTCTTTTTTGGCTCATTTGTAGGCATGTACCATGTCGTTTCACTCAATGTATCCCTGCCAGGTTTTATGGGCATTTTTCATACCGATTTGGGGAAGGTGCAATGGATTATTACAGGCTTCTCGCTTGCCTGCGGCGTAATAGCTCCCGCCAGCGGCTATGCAGGGGATCGATTCGGAGGAAAACAGGTCTTTCTCTTTTGTCTAGCCGGCATTACGATTACGTCCGTCTTATGTGCCTTATCATGGAATATCTATGCGCTTATCGCTTTTCGTATTTTACAAGGTATTTTCTGCGGACTCATTCAGCCCGTATCACTTGCTTTAATCTACCGAACAGTCCCGCCTGATAAACAGCCGCTGGCTGTGAGCATATGGTCGTTCTCGACCATTCTTGAAACGGCGCTGGCTCCTTCTGTAAGTGGCTGGCTGCAGGGCTATGATTGGCACCTTATTTTTCTAGTGACCGTACCGATTGGCATTTTGGCCCTAATTATTGGCCATCGCATTCTTCCATCCAGTCCTATAAACAAAGAGACTAGGCTTGACCGTATAGGACTTGCGCTCGCTGCTCTTGGCAGCCTGTCACTCCTGCTGCTGTTTGGAAATATATATGCTTGGGGCTGGCATTCGGCAGCTTTTTGGCTATGCCTGACTGTTGGTTTAAGCAGTGCAGTTCTGTTTGTTATCCATCAATTGCGGACAGAGGCGCCCTTGCTCCAGCTTCGCTTGTTTCGCAATCGGACATTTACGGTAAGCTTAATTATTTCGCTTATTCTCTCTGTTGCGCTTTATTCAGGTATTTACTTTGTTCCTTTATATTTGGCAGAAATCCACTCACTCAGCTCCTTTCATATCGGCCTTCTGTTCTTGCCGGGAGCTGTTTGCTTAACCTGTGCCACCTTCTTCTCCGGTCGCTACTATTATAAGCTTGGCCCTGCGGTGCTAGCCCTTGTTGGCGGTTCTATTCTTATTATTACAACGTATCTGTTCAGCAGGCTGCAAATAAGCACAAGCCTGCTGACCATAATGATTATTCTCGCTATTCGCAATACAGGAACGGGCCTGGCGCTGACGCCCGTGACCAATGCCGGGATGATGGCGATTCCAAAGGAGCTGTCCGGTCACGCCTCCGCGCTCATTAACTGGCTGAGACAAATCTTCAGCGCGATGGCGCTCGGCTTGTTTACATCGTTATTTTATGCCCGGCTGGCTGTTCATCAGGCTCGGATTGGCGAAAGCCCCGCTGATTATAAAGCAGCCTATACGCTCGGTATTAATGATGCCTTCTTATTCTCAGCTATTATTATTGTGTCTGCGCTGCCGCTTTCTTTGCTGCTTCGCAAGCCGGCAGCTGGCAGCGCAAAGAAGACTAAGGCTGAGGCCTTTCAACCGGACAGTTGATAGAAAGCTCAGTCTTCGCATAAGCGCCCAGAAAATGGCATGCTTCATTGTCCTATTCAGCGCGCTCCACTTGCTTCCATTCTCCCGGTATTTGGACGCATAGGCAGCCTCATTTTTCATTGAGTATGACAAAGTATTACTTTGTAATATCATGAGTTATAGGCGAGCACGCCTAAAAAAGCTTTGATTTATTTGAATATTCTCAATATAATAAAGTAAATATTTGGTATGTGTAACTGGCGCTAACGTGGAGAACCACGAGGAAGCACATATTCATACTGTCGTACGCCTGGGCAAAGTGTTTGATCATAGATCAAATGCTTTTTTTATTTTATAACATGGAAGGGCCGGTGCTTAAGATGAAGATGGCTTTCATTCTGTTTGATCAAATGACTACTTTAGATTTTGTTGGGTTTTATGAATCGGTAACGCGGCTCGGGATTGTAACAGCAAATGAGAACATATCGTGGGATTTTTGTTCAAACAAGGATCAAATTACGGATGATCGAGGCTTGACGATTAAAATCAATCATGTTTACCCTGACCTATCAGGTTATGATGTTGTATTTATTCCCGGCGGTATGGCAACAAGGCAGCTTCGATATGATGCTGAATTTATATCATGGATTCAAACAGCGCGTGATGTCCAGTATCAGGTGTCGGTCTGTACCGGAGCTTTAATTTGGGGTGCTGCTGGTTTTTTAAAGGACAAAAGAGCGACAACAAATCCTTCTGCCTATGAGCTGCTAGAGCCCTATTGCTCTGAGGTCGTTAAAGAACGTTACGTAAGAGATGGGAACGTATTCACAGGCGGAGGAGTTTCGGCTTCGATTGATTTAGGTCTATTTTTCATAGAGTCTATTACGAGTGGCGACGTGGCTAGGCAGGTGCAAGAAAAAATGGACTATCCCTATTATAAAGCTGGGGGTTAATAGGTGAGGCTGCTCCAAAAGTGGTATGCTCACTAATAACATAGCTCGCTATTAGTGAAGAAAATTTCAAAAAATAGCGGTGCAGGAGTTAATTCCTGTACCGCCAATAATTTCACCTCATAAGCGCATATATGTGCTTATCGTGCAAGAATGCCCGCTCTCTGTGGCATTAAGCGCCTATGTGTGCTTATCGGCACGATGTGACCATCTCCCGCCAATAATTTCGCCTCATAAGCACATATATGTGCTTATCGTGCAAGAATGCCCGCTGCTCTATCGCATTAAGCACCTATGTGTGCTTATCGACACGATGTAACCATCTCCCGCCAATAATTTCGCCTCATAAGCACATATATGTGCTTATCGTGCAAGAATGCCCGCTGCTCTATCGCATTAAGCACCTATGTGTGCTTATCGGCACGATGTGACCATCTCCCGCCAATAATTTCGCCTCATAAGCACATATATGTGCTTATCGTGCAAGAATGCCCGCTGCTCTATCGCATTAAGCACCTATGTGTGCTTATCGGCACGATGTGACCATCTCCCGCCAATAATTTCACCTCATAAGCGCATATATGTGCTTATTGTGCAAGAATGCTCGCTGCTCTATCGCATTAAGCACCTATGTGTGCTTATCGGCACGATATGACCATGTCCCGCCAATAATTCCACCTCATAAGCGCATATGTGTGCTTATCGTGCAAGAATGCCCGCTGCTCTAGGGCATTAAGCACCTATGTGTGCTTATCGATTGAATTGGTTCATTTATGCAATAAATAGCCTATTATAGTCCCATATTCGTTGTTTTAGAGCTAATTCTACTGCAGGATTACATTGTAGACATCTGAAATCTCCCTCATGTGAGGTTTTTATTGTAAGAAGTGCAGTCTAGGTGGGGTATAGATATCAAACTTATACTTGCCTCTATACTTTAAAAAAAGAGAGGCTAAGCGCCTCTCCCTACCCTTGACTTATTGCAATCATCCTTATAATTTTTCCTCAATTTCAGCCTTTAACCGCTGCACAACCTCAAGCACCGCTTGCGTTCCGAGGTCGCCTTCGCCGCGTTTCCTAATAGCAGCTGTATGCGCATTTTTCTCATTCTCACCCAGCACCAGCGTATAAGGAACCTTGCTCAGTCCCGCCTCGCGGATCTTGTAGCCCAGCTTCTCATTCCGAGTATCCACCTGCGTACGAATGCCGGCTTCTGCCAGCTCTTGCTTCACCTGCAAAGCATAATCGATATACTTCTCCGAAACGGGCAGAAGCTTCACTTGAACGGGAGCGAGCCACAGCGGAAATGCTCCGGCATAATGCTCTGTAATAATACCGATGAAACGGTCGATCGATCCATAAACCGCGCGGTGAATAATGACCGGCCGATGCTTCTGATTATCCTCGCCAATGTAGGATAAGTCGAACTTCTCCGGCATTTGGAAGTCCAGCTGAATCGTTCCGCACTGCCAGCTGCGTCCAAGCGCATCGAGAATATGGAAGTCGATTTTCGGTCCGTAAAATGCACCATCGCCTTCATTTACACGATATTGAATATTTCGGCTGTCCAGCACGCTCCGCAGCGATTGCTCCGCTTGATCCCACAGCTCCTCTGAACCCATGGAATCCTCCGGTCTTGTCGACAGCTCAATCCGAAAGGCAAAGCCGAATACGGCATAAATATGATCGATCAATGCGATCGCGCGGCTTATCTCCTCTTCAATCTGGTCGGGTCTGACGAAGAGATGGGCATCATCCTGACAGAATGTACGAACACGCATCATGCCATTTAGCGCTCCCGAGTATTCATGGCGATGCACCTGACCGAATTCCGACATTCGAATCGGCAGATCCCTGTAAGAGTGCAGACTATTTTTGAAAATGAGCATATGCCCTGGGCAGTTCATTGGCTTGAGCGCATATGACGTATCGTCAACATCTGTAAA
The DNA here is from genome assembly GCF_038630985.1 of Paenibacillus sp. FSL H8-0548. NCBI lineage: Bacteria > Bacillati > Bacillota > Bacilli > Caryophanales > Paenibacillaceae > Paenibacillus > Paenibacillus sp. FSL H8-0548. Next base: position 357,279 of record NZ_CP152049.1, on the reverse strand, counting down.
ATACATGTTCTCTTTATAGTGATCCCAGTGCCCTGACTGCTCCCATAGCCGCCTATTCATCATGAACGGCGTACGTACTTCCTCATAATCCCGCTGCCGTTGAAGCTCGCGGATCAGACTCTCCAGCTCTGTACGAATCGTCATTCCGTTCGGCAAATAAAACGGCATGCCTGGCGCTTCCTCGGAGAACATGAACAGCTCCAGCTCCTTGCCGAGCTTGCGGTGATCGCGCTTCTTCGCTTCCTCAAGCAGCTGCAAATGCTCCTCCAGTTGCGCCTTCTTAGGGAAGGATGTGCCGTATATTCGCTGCAGCATTTGATTGTCCGAATTGCCGCGCCAATACGCGCCGGCTACATTTTGCAGCTTAAACGCTTTAATTCGTCCTGTTGAAGGCAAATGCGGACCACGGCAAAGGTCCACAAACTCGCCTTGCTCATAAAGCGTAATGACAGCGTCCTCCGGCAAATCACGGATCAGCTCCAGCTTGAGCGGCTCCTCCAGCTGCGCAAACAGTGCTGTCGCCTCCTCCCGGCTTACTTCCCGGCGCTCGATGGGCAAATTCTCTTGTATAATCCTGCTCATTTCTGCTTCGATAGCAGTAAGATCATCGCTTGATAACGGCTTCTCAATATCGATGTCATAATAGAAACCATCTTCAATGACAGGGCCGATTGCCAGCTTCACTGCTTTGTCTCCGTAAATTCGCTTAAGTGCTTGCGCCATAACATGTGCTGTACTATGACGGTAAACTTCAAGTCCCGCAGCCTCATCCAGCGTTACGATCTCTACTTGGCTGCTCGCATTTAGGGCATAATTCAAATCGACCAGCTTGCCGTCAACCTTGCCTGCCACTGCGTTTTTGCTTAGTCCCATGCTGATGGATTCCGCGATTTGCTGTGGTGTGGTACCGCTCTGATACTCCTTAACTGTTCCATCTGGTAATGTAATTTCAATACTCATATTGCAGCCTCCGATCGAATTAGTTGAACGCAAAAAAAACACATCTCTCCCGTAAAGGGACGAGTGCGTTCAGCTCGTGGTTCCACCCTCATTCGATCTGCTGCTTTATATCACTGGCTGAACGCCAGATCCGTAAGCTAGAGCAAGATCCTTATTGAGCATCCGGTAACGGGGATGAAACGGTGTTATGTACAACCGTCCGAGCAAATAAGCAACGGGTTCCATAACACGGCTGCAAAGGGGTAATTACACATTCGGTTGCTGGAGAAGCTCTCAGCTTTCGCCTCTCTCTCTGGACAGCCCGCTTAAGGTAATCGTGTCTTTGGTCAAAGCCTATTTCTGGGTAAATTGTAATCCGAACCTGCCGAGAAGTCAACCTTGGCGAATCCCCGCTTTACACCGTTGAAGAACGCTCATGCAGGAAATCAGAAGGCGAGCTTCCCGTGCTGCGCTTGAATATACGATAAAAATATGACACATCGTTATAGCCCAAATACTCAGCAATTTCACTGATCATCAGCTGCGATTCCGTCAGCATATAGATCGCTGTCTTCATCCGTTGATTATGAACATATTCACTAATGGTCTGATTAGTGACCGATTTAAATAAGGTCGCTGCGTAATTAGGCGTCGTATTAATTACATCGCCCAGCTCCTCCTTCGTGACCTTCTCGCGATAATGCGACGCAATATACTGCTTCATGCTGTCTACGCGCCGATGCTTCTCCGAGGAGATCAATCCGCGATCCTTCTCCTGATTCAAATAAATCAAAGCTTCCACCAGCAGCGCCTCCGCCATCAGCTCATAATAAGCCGGCTTCTCCTTATATTGCATCAGAATGCCCCGAAGCCTCTCCTGCACAACCTCAAAGCAGCCCAGCCTTTGCTTCATCGGCTCTTGCAGCCCAAGCAGCGGCAGAACAACTTCTCCCTCAGCTCTTCGAAAATTGATCACATATTTCGTATGAACGACCGTAGGAATGCTCTTCCCGTAGAAAGAATTAGGACCAGGAACCAGAAGCAGATCTCCTTTCTCTAAAATAACCTTCTCCTCGTTCACCCAATATACACATCTCCCGTAGGTCACCAACGCGAGGTGAAAGGAACGCTCTCGCCCCTCTCCCTCCTCGTACCAGTCCGCTCCATTGTCTTGGTGCGCATCCGAAATCACCAGCATGCCGCATGCCCCTTTCGACAGTACTATTGTACAATCATTGTACTATAGTTCTCATTCACTTTCGACAAACTACGTTACAATGAAAAAAACGAGGAGGCCTACAACATGCTAAAAACAAAAATTATTTGTACAATGGGTCCCGCTTGCGACTCCGTTTCGACGATCAAAGAAATGATCCAAGCAGGAATGACCGTTGGTAGACTGAATATGGCTCACGGGGAATTAGAAGATCACGTCATGCGAATGAATAATATACGACAAGCGGCGCGCGAGCTTAACACTTACGTGCCAATTATGATGGATATAAAAGGCCCTGAGGTACGGATTGGTAAGCTAAAAGAAGCTTCCTGCGAGCTAATTATCGGCGAAGAGCTGATTCTAACGACAGAGGATGTGCTAGGCGATGCGACTCGTCTGCCTGTCAATTACGCGGAGCTTCCACTAGTCGTGAAGACCGGTGACAGAATACTTATTGATGATGGACTCGTTGATCTTAACGTGATTTCTGTTGACGGAAATGACATCCGCTGCTTGATCATTAGCGGCGGCACGCTGAAGCCGCGCAAGGGCGTCAATCTGCCAGGCATCAAAACGACACTTCCGGGTGTAACCGAGCGTGATGTCGTGCACATCAACTTTGGCATTCAGAATAATGTTGAGATTATTGCCGCTTCCTTCGTACGCAAGGCAGAGGATATTTTGGAAATCCGCAACATTCTTGAGGAAGCAAACGCCAGCCATGTGCAAATCATCTCCAAGATCGAGAACGAAGAAGGCATGCTTAATCTCGATGCCATTATTGAAGCCTCCGACGGCATTATGGTTGCCCGCGGCGATCTCGGCGTAGAGGTGCCTATTGAGGACGTTCCGATGATGCAGCGTGAAATGATCAACAAATGTAATCTCGTTGGCAAGCCCGTTATCGTTGCTACACATATGCTCGAGTCGATGCAGGTAAACCCTCGTCCAACTAGAGCTGAGGTTAGTGACGTAGCAAATGCCGTTATTCAAGGTGCAGACGTTGTTATGCTCTCCGGCGAAACCGCCGCTGGCAAGTATCCAATTGCCTCCGTACAAACGATGGCTGCTATTGCCAAAAGAGCGGAATCGATGATCGATTACAAAGAGCAGTTCGATAAAAAAAGATCGCAGCAAAGCACGAATATTACAGAGGTTATTAGCCAAGGCGTCGTTAGCTCTTCGCTAGAGCTAAGTGCCAAAGCTATTCTAACTTCGACGGAAAGCGGCTTTACGGCGCGCATGGTATCCAAATACCGTCCGAGTGCTCCGATCATCGCGATTACCCAGCATGATCATGTATTGGCGAAAATCTGCCTGCTCGCTGGTGTTATTCCGGTGAAGGGTGATCCTGTGACGACTACTGATGAAATGTTTGAATCTGCTACGCGAAATGCTAAGCTAACAGGCCTGATTGATACAGGAGATATTATCGTGCTCTCTGCCGGCGTTCCGATTGGCCAAGCCGGTGCTACGAACCTAATCAAGGTGGCACAGGTTTAGAAATCACGCTCCTTCGATCATTATAATAGCTGCAGCGTCCTCGGATGCTGCAGCTTTTTTTCCCTAGTAAGCAGCAATATATTCTACATTTTCAAGAAGCTTTCACAATATACACGCTTCCTAAGCAGCAAAAGGGCATAATATAATAATAACAACACTTACGTATAATTGATCTGGAGGGAATCATAATGAAAAAAGAACATACCGTCTATTTCAAAATTATGCATGGAGCGGAAACGAAGCAGCTGACTGCTCTGATTTATTTGGAAGAAAACACTCTACCCACTGTCCAGGATTATGAGCTCTGTTTAAAGCAATGCGGACACGATGTACATATCATCGACAAGGAGCAGTTTATTTTCCGCTCCAACAATCCCGCAGACGACTATTTAATCGATGTGCTCGAAAACTACAAAAAAAATGATAAAGATCTGTACGCCAATCATCTCGCCCAAAGCTTCGTAAAAAAGACACCTTTCCTCTAAATCATTTGTGGAATTCGGTTGGCGTCTGACCCGTTACCTGCTTGAATATACGGCTAAAATAATACGGGTCGGCGTAGCCTACCTGCTCGCCAACTTCCTTGATGGATAAGCCGCGTTTATGAATCAGCAAATATTTGGCTTCGTTGATTCGTAATGTAATTAAATATTTGGAAGGCGGCTCGCCTGTATGCTTCACGAATATTTTGCTTAAATACGATGGGTTGAAATTGAAGTTGGCAGCAATCTTCTCCAAGCTCAGCTCGTTGCTGAAATTTTCACGCATATACGTCTGCACCTTGGCTACAATTTCTTCGGGGGTTGCGCCCTGCTGAAATGCCCCTTTCATATTTTGGCCGTAGCTTGGATGATCAAACTCAGACTTGACACGTGACAGCGTAGCTGCCAGCTCGCAGGCTGAGATGGGCTTTAACAAGTAATCGACTACATTGTATAAAATCGCTTGACGAGCGTATTCAAAATCACTGTATCCGCTCGTAATGACAATTCGAATACGCGGATAATACTTGTCGACATTGCGAATAAGCTCCATTCCATCCATGATCGGCATCCGAATATCAGTGAGCAGCAGGTCCGGCTGGAACTGATGAATCATTTCCAATGCCTCCTTGCCATCCTGTGCCGCTCCTACAATACGAATCGCCGGCTCGCTGCCCAGTTTCCTGATGAGACTGTTGCGTATTAAATCCTCGTCCTCCGCAACAATTGTCGATATAGCCCCTGGTTTTTCCATGCCGCATTACCCTCCATTCACTGTCTTGCCGCCGATTACAATACTCGCACCACCGGCCTTTAGATTTCCGACCTCGAATAAAGCAGAATCCCCATAGGTTAATCGCAGACGGAGATAAATATTAAGCAGCCCCATACCATTAAGCTGGAGGGTTGGAATCTCACCCATCCGCTCTATTTCCCGTCGCTTGTCGGCTAAAGTTCGCAGGCTTTCCTCACTGAAGCCTCCGCCATTATCCAATACCTCAATGATCCAGCGACCTTCCTCCACCTTGCCATTCACCTGAATCATCCAATTTGGCTGAGTACGGGTGACAAACTTTATGGCGTTCTCGACCAGCGGCTGAATCACCAGCTTCGGAATTTGGTCTTGTAAAATACGTGCATCCATATTAAACGAGAAGTTCAGCTTGCGGCCAAAGCGGATCTGGTTAATCTCTAAGTAATTTCGTGTATGCGCAAGCTCCGTCTCCATCGATACCAGAGAGGCATCAGACGAAATATAACGTAGGAAGCCCGACATATTTTCTGATAAGGAAACGATCTGCTCATTCATATTTTCTTCTGCCATGACTTGAATCGTAGCTAAAGTATTGTACAGGAAGTGAGGATTCATCTGTGATTGCAGTGCCACGAGCCTTGATTGCAGCTCTTGCGACTGGGCAAGCAGCAAATCGTCCATCGATTCTTTTAATCTTGTGCTCATTTGCTGAAACTCCCAGTGCAGCTGATCCAGCTCATTCAGTCCGCTGTTCAGCTCACGCGAGGCTATACGTCCAGTGCCAGCATCCTCAAGACGATAATTGCGCACGGCACGGTGGATTTTTTGAATCGGTGATGCGATTTTACGTGCAGCGACGAAAGAAAGTACAATAGCCATAAGCAAAATGACAAATGCCACCAGCACCGTTTGCTTGGAAAAGGTGGATAGCGGTGAGAGAAGCTCGCGCTCTGACACGATCAGCATCGTAGTCCAGCCCGTGAAATCCGAATAATTAACCGATAGCAGCTCATTCTCGCCGCTGGCTGGATTAAGAACGGCTGTACTCGCAGAGCCTGCATTCTCTCTCTGCTGCTCCGTCAGCCGAATATAGGCTTGATAGTCCGCGGGCTCCTCGCCCATGGGAAATATAATCTGCCCTTGATCATCATACACGATGACCTTCTCATGGTAGGCGCTTAGCTTGCGCTGATCCAATACACTACGAAATATACGACTATAATATTGTTTAATTTCAACAATGCCGATCGGCACGTTATAGTTATCGAAAAACACGCGGAACAGCGACAACGAATATTGCCCCTCACGCGTGGATACGTATTTGGCCATATCCGTATCGATGACAGGCCGTCCAAGATGCTTCTTAAACGGATTCTCTACAACGCCGTCGTACCAAGGCTTGTCATTGGAGTTATACGTACGCTCTCCATTATCAAATCCGTTGCCGTACATTTTCCCTGCAAAATCATAGAGGTACAACTGCTCCACCGGCCTCGACGGACCGATAGCAGCCGTCAATATATCCGCCAGCTGCTTGGCGCTCTCCCGTGGATTTGAAGGAATAAGGCCTTCTGGAGGTAGGGGGGAAGCTTCAGCCTTCTCTTCCAAATCCGTACCTGATTCGCCTTCGACCAACCGTTTAAACTGCTCTTTTACTAGATTGGAGTACATGACATTTAAGGAGACATCATTCATTTTTTGCACTTCGGAATCAATCTGGTTTTGTACAGAGCTGCCCATTCCCGCAAGTGTATCCAGCGCGTTGCGCCGCAGCTCGCCGGATGCCCACCAGTAGAACCAGAGGACAAGCACTGTAAAGACGACGACAATAATGAGGGTATAGGTGAGAAAAAGGATCGTTCGGATGTTATTGAATTTTGTCGTCATAAGCGTCCTCCGCAGTCCGTCTTTTCTTACGTTTTTCTATTGTGCGTTCGCAGCACTGCTTTTGTCAAAATATTTAATTGGAAATGTAAGCGGTAAAATAAAGACAAAAATGAATCCGTTTTCTCCATGGAGACAACGACCATTAGCTCTTATATTAGTTATAAGTCACGCAGGCGGCAAGCTACCGCCAGGAAAGACTGAAAGCGAATACAAAATTTTTGATTAAAGGGGAGTACGTTTATGAAAAAGACCATTTGGAGTATGATTTCCCTCGTTCTCATTATCGCTTTAATCGCAGGCTGCGGCAGTAACAGCGGCAACTCAGACAATCCCAGTGCTACAAACGGGGGAGCTGCTAGCGGAAAAAGCGACGTGACCTTAACGTATATTGCCAGCCAAGGCTGGATCAAGGATGCAGAGATGGAGCTCGCCAAAAAATTCGAAGCAGAAACCGGCATCAAAATTGATTATCAAATTGTACCGTCTGATCAATATTTCAACGTGCTAAAAACAAGATTGAACTCCGGTGAAGGCCCGGACATCTTCGGCGGCCAAAGTGGGAAAAGTGAAATTCAGCTCAACTACAACGTAGAAAAAAACGCAGTCGATCTCAGTGATCAAGAATGGGTTCAGCGTGAGGATCCCTTGTCCATTGAGCAGCTGTCCCTTAATGGAAAAGTTTATGCTCTAACTATTTGGGATACTTACAGCAGCTTTGTTATTACGTATAACAAGAAAATGTTTGCTGACCTTGGAATCAGCGTACCGAAAACCTATGAGGAATTCAAAACGATCAGTCAAAAAATTAAAGACTCCGGCGTTACACCTATCTATGAGCCAATTGCAGACGGCTGGCACCATGTGCTGTGGTTCGCGGAGCCCGGCCCTCGCTACGACGAGCTGCAGCCAAATTTGTATGATGATTTGAACGCAAATAAAGTGAAATTCGAAGGCAATGAACCGATGACAACCGCACTGACTCAATTAAAGGAGTTGTACGATCTCGGCTATTTCGGCGATAATGCGTTCTCTGATACTGGCTCTGATACTGCTAATAAGCTAGGAAGCGGCGAATATGCCATGTCCTTGACTGCACAAAGCACGCCTTCTGATATCGCAGAGGCATTCCCTGATCTGAAAGCTGAGGACTTTGGTTACTTCGTTATCCCGCTGGCAGACAATCAAATCTATTACATCAATCCAGGAGGTCCGAGCAAATTTATTTACTCCGGCTCAAAGCATATTGACGAAGCCAAACAATACTTTAATTTCTTAACTAAGCAAGAAAACCTGCAATTCGTTCTCGATAACGATACAACGATTGCCAACCTTAACTTCCCTGGCTTGACGGATAAATACAGCGATGATCAAAAAGCATTGTTTGAAACGTATCCTGTTAAAGGCACTGATATTCAAAACATCGTCAACTACGTGAATCCGCAGTGGATGGATATCGGCAAGGATTTGCAGTCCATGTTCGGGGGAGCAATGACACCTGAAGCGCTGTTGAAAAGCATTGATAAACGCCGCAGCGACATGGCGAAGGTAGCAAAAGATCCTGCTTGGGACAATTAGTCTGGCCTAAGCAGCGTTCGACAATGGATGCCAACATAGATAGGGATCGGTCAGCGCCCTGCAAGGCTGCTTTGGCCCTGCGGGGCGCTGCTTTACCGATCTCATGAAAGCGAGAGGAGAGAACGCTGTGAACAAAAAAATATATCCCATTCATTTTGCATGGATTACGCTTGCCTTATATACGGTATTTTTTGTATTGCCCGGGCTCATGGGCTTCTATTACTCCTTTACGGATTGGAACAGCTATTCAACCGAGATTAACTTTATCGGATTCGACAACTTCAAACAGCTTTTTTCCGCCGACGAAAATTACTTGGGTTTCATTAACAATACATTGATATTTACCATTGCTACGGTCCTTCTTAAGACGGGCCTAGGTCTTGCTTTCGCTATCACACTAAATGAAGGCGTTCGCATGAAGGGGTTCCACCGCGTCATGCTGTTCCTGCCTACCGTCGTACCGATGCTGGTTGTCGGTTTAGTGTTCAAGTCTATTCTAAATCCGGCTACAGGCTTGCTTAACGAGACGCTTCGCTCGGTAGGACTTGGCTTCCTTGCGCAAAAATGGCTTGTCGATCTCGATTGGGCATTCAAATCCATCATAGCCGTTGACACTTGGAAGGGTGTCGGCTATATCATGATTATTTTGCTCGCTGGCCTGCAGGCTATTTCCAAAACGTATTATGAGGCAGCTTCGATCGACGGTGCAGGCGCTTGGAATAAGCTTCGTCACATTACAATTCCACTGCTAATGCCTGCACTAGCCGTAACGACAGTACTTAATTTGCTGCATGGATTAAAAGTATTTGAGGCCGTTTATGTATTGACCAATGGTGGTCCCGGCTATGCAACGGATGTCCTTTATACGTCCATATTCAAAGAGTTTTCGATGGGACGCTTCGGTATGGGAACCGCGCTGTCTACATTGCTATTCGTCTTCATGACCATTGTCGGATACTTCGTCGTAAGAATTATGTCTAGAGAGGGGGATGGAGAATAATGAAGCAAGGAAAGCTGCTGTCCTTATTCCGCAACGTATTTGCCTGGGTGCTTAGCCTAATTATGTTCATTCCCCTCCTGCTCGTGGTCATCAATGCACTGAAGACGAAGACCGAAGCCAATGGGATGAATATGTCGCTGCCAAGCTCCTTGCAATGGAGCAACTTCGCGGTCGTTATTGAAGAAGGCAAACTCATTCAATCCTTTTTCAACAGTCTGCTGTATGCCAGCGGATCTACCGCTTTGAGCATTATTCTAGCATCTGCCGCGGCGTACGTATTGTCTCGCAACCGTACGCGTATCAACAAGGTGCTGTATTTCTATATTATACTCGGCATCGCCATGCCGATGAACTTCGTTACGCTGACCAAGGTGATGCAGGCTACGCATCTCATTAATACACAAATCGGCATCATTATTCTTCTTGCAGCTGCTGCACTTCCGTTCAGCGTATTTCTTATCTACGGCTTCGTAAGCTCGGTGCCTAGGGAGCTGGATGAAGCAGGCATTGTCGATGGCTGCTCACCGTATAAGCTATTTTTCACTATCGTGCTGCCGCTGCTGCTGCCCGTCATCGTGACGGTCGGCATTCTAAACTTCATGGGCGCATGGAGCGACTTTATTCACCCGCTTTATTACTTGAACAGCTCTGACAAGTGGCCTATGACGCTTGCGGTATACAATTTCTTCGGACGCTTCCAGGTGAACTGGAACTTGGTTTCCGCCGATATCGTGCTCACGACGCTGCCCGTTGTCGTTATCTATTTACTAGGCCAAAAATTTATTATTTCCGGCATGACCGCTGGTTCGGTAAAAGGCTGATTCAGCCTATGGTCTAAGGAGGAGATCTGCTGATGTACGATCATGATTTGCGCCCAGATCGAGAACTGAAGATAGAATGCCGCTTGGACAGTGATACCGAGCATGAGCTGCACCGCCACGATTTGCTGGAAATAAACGTGCTGCTTGAGAGCGAAGCAAGGTTCCGGCTTCTAGATCGAGATTACATCGGCAAGCCTGGCGATGTATTTCTGTTCCGGCCCTTTGAGCCGCACTATAACCTCGCGGCTGAAGAAGGAGCTCCTATACGTTGGATTATGCTGCTGTTCTCGCCTTCAATTGCAAGACTCATTCCGCAGGGCGATCGTCTGCTCTATCCATTTTATACGAGCCGTTCCTCACCGCTCATTAAAGCTCATTCCGAGCATGCCCGCCGCATTCAAACAGCGGCAGCGGCGGCGCTTGAGGAGCAGGAGCAAGCACTGCCTGGCTGGGAGGCCAAACGTTTCTTGCACTTTGTCGATATCCTCGTCAGCGCTTATCGTCATTCCCTTGAAGCCGCTGAGGAGAGCACACCCGGCCAGGAAATCAAGGTAGAGACCGGCGTCGTCAGCGCAGTCGAATATATGATTCGCAACGTCACCGAGGACATTGATATGCGTCAGCTTATCGATGGATATAAACGGGGAAAAACCTACTTCTATACGGATTTCAAACGAACCGTTGGGGTTACACCTAATCAGTTCATCCACCGGATGCGCATGCAAATCGCTATGCATCTGTTGCAGACAACAGGAAAAACCGTAACCGACATCGCCTTCGATTGCGGCTACCATTCGGTCCATTATTTCAACAAGCATTTCAAGCAGTACCGCAGCGTATCGCCGAGTGAATACCGGAGCCGGTATCAGCGGTCGATGTGACAACTAGGATGTTAGCGTGAAAGGAGAACATAACATGACGACTGATAGAACAGCTTGGTTTACACATGATCGATTCGGGATGTATATCCATTGGGGACTATATGCGCTTGGCGCACGCCATGAGTGGATGCGTTCTCGTGAATTTTTGAGCAATGAGCAGTATAACAAATATTTCAAACGATTCGATCCCGATCTCTACGATCCGGAGCTTTGGGCTAAGCTTGCCGATGAGGCAGGCATGAAATATATGGTCGTAACAGCCAAGCATCATGAAGGCTTCAGCTTATGGGATACGCAGCTATCCGATTATAAGGTTACGAACACCCCTGCGGGCAGAGATTTGCTTAGGCCGATGCTCGACGCCTTCCGTGCAAGAGATATTAAAGCTGGTCTCTATTATTCCTTGCTCGATTGGCATCACCCGCATTATACCGTTGACGTTAAGCATCCACAGCGTTACGATGCCGCCTTCGTCGAGCAAAGCAAGCAGCGCGACTGGCAGCAATACATTGATTACATGTTCGGCCAAACTGAGGAGCTGCTGTCCAAGTACGGCAAAATCGACGTTCTGTTTCTAGACTTCTCCATCCCGCCAGAGCAAGGCTTCCCAGGCAAAGGGAAGAAAGAATGGCAGAGCGAGAAATTTGTCGAGCTTGTTCGCAGGCTGCAGCCGCAAATTATGATCAACGACCGTTTGCAAATTCCAGGTGACATTACGACGCCTGAGCAGTATCAGCCGCGGGAATGGATCAAAGTAAATGGCGAGAAGGTCATTTGGGAAGCTTGCCACACCTTCAGCGGCTCATGGGGCTACTACCGTGACGAGGAATCCTGGAAAAGTGTGGACATGCTCGTCAAAATGCTTGTAGACACCGTCGGAAAAGGCGGTAATTTGCTGCTTAACGTTGGCCCTACCGGTCGCGGCGAAATCGATGAACGCGCCGTTGAGCGCTTGAAAGGGATGGGAGAGTGGATGCGCCGCCACAATCGCTCCATCTACGGCTGTACGGCTGCACCGGAGCAGTTCCGCTGCCCGGACGATTGCCGCTTTACCTATAATCCGGAAACGAATCGGCTGTATTTGCATATTTTCAGTTGGCCATTCAAGCATCTGCATCTCTATGGCTTATCCGGTCAGGTCGAGTACGCACAGCTTCTGAATGATGCTTCCGAAATTCGCATGGTAGAAGGAGCTCAGGAAATGACAATGGAGGCCGGTGCTTTCAATGAAGGAAGAAGTGCTGACACGCTGACGCTTGAGCTGCCCATTAAGCCGCCGAATGTAGCTGTGCCGGTTATTGAGCTCTTTTTGAAATCATAACTGTCAGTTACAAGGTGAAACGGCTGTCGCCGTCCTTATGGCGGTGGCGCGTTTCATTCCGGAGAAATATAGAGAACGTATGGCGAAATGAACTACTTTCCTATATTTTAAGAAAAACCTCCGATAAGCCGCAACAACGGCAAATCGGAGGTTTCCTTCTTTCGAGCTAGCTGCTAACGCTGGCAATCTCAAAATCAAGCGTATAACCAGCTTGGTCTCGCGGATAGATTCGCACCTCGGTATCGCCAAAGCGCTGTGTCCAGCGGTTCTCTCCGCAGGTAAAGGGAGCAGTAGCTTCACGCACGCGCTCCGACAGGAAATCCTCTGTCGGCAGCCAGCTTCCGCCACCGGCAAAGCCTTGCTCTGTTTGCCACTCGGAAGGAAGCAGCCAGGATGCGACTATAACCGTGATGCCTTCCTCCGCTAGTTTGCGAACATCCTGCAGCGTAGCCGCGGAGACCGATGAACCAGCCACGAGAATGAGCTTTGGACGGCCGATTTGCTCTGCCCGCACAAAGCCATCATACACAAGCGTACTTGGCAGCGGTGCGAATAAAGGATGCGATGCTGGCGGATAGCCGCCCGCAGCTGCCGTATCCACGCCAAGCGGCAGCGGAAACTGATCGGCGGGCACTCTTCTTTTTAATTCATGACGCGGGAAATCATAGCCTGGAATGTGTAGACAGCTGCCATGTGCGGGAATAACACCGCCGCTCAGCAAATGCCAAACATGGAATATGCTCTGCGAAGCTTCTGGCATTTGCAGCGCTTGGCTGCCAAAGGGACGCTCGTTTTGTCCATAATTGCTGTCATCGGAATGAATAAATACAACATCGGCGACAGCATCAAGGTGCGACCAAGTGAGCGGGTTCGCTGCGGCATAATCGATTACGAAGCTTTTCCACACATCGCCGAACACCGATTTCTTAAAGCCGTCGGCACTGTATTGCAGCAGGCCATCTGCGTTTTCCGTGAATAAATGGGTCGGTCCTTGTAAGTAGCCCATACGCAGCGCTGAGGCAAATTCCTCTGGCGAGTGACCTGGAAAACCCGAGGTGCGAGTTGGCCAAGGACCTACGTCAGGACCCCATAAATCAGCACAAATCCACATGGGCAAGCCATATTGCTTGGCGGCTCCGAGCGCTGTAGCCAGTTGAAGGGGCTGAAACGATTCCTTCATGATTTTCGGGCATGGCGCCATTCCACCTCGCGCATGGGTATGAAATAGTGTTGGAAACACTTGCTCAGACAACAGCGGGACTGCTTCAGCATTATAGCCGGCAGCTGAAAGCTGCTTATGAACATGCTGAACACGTGAGGCTACTGCTTGCGTAACCTCATCTCTGGCAGCATCCATGGAGATGCTCCCGCCCGCTCCCCAATGCGGCTGCCAACTATCCTCGCGATACTGCGAGACATTAATTTGCAAATGCTCAGGCTCGTCGTAAAGCAAGCCAATCAGCTTGCCTGATGCCGCGGCATCAAGCAGGGCATTATCCGGTACATCGTACCGATTCGTCCCTTCTATCCAAGGGCCGTTAATATTGCCGTACTCATTGCCAAGTACGAGATCGATTCCGTTGTCGCGGGCATCCTGCAGCAGCTGCTCCTGCCCTTCAAGATTTGGAAAGACATGATGAATATAGAAGTCAGCCTTTAAATCCTGCAGTGCTGCTATAAAATGCGCTGGTGGAGGCGTTAAATCCTGAGAGGCAATGATTGCACCAGTCCCCGTGCGCATGTATAAATCAGACGCGTCCTGCGCCCAAGGGTCCTGCCAGCCGATAACGGTGCCTTGAATGCCGAAGCGAGGCTTATGTTGAGCATTATCCTTCATGAGCGATTCTCCTTTGACGATATGATTAGCATGCGATTTTGCTACCTCTAAAGTTAGCACAATAAGCAGTCGGCGGCTTGAGCAAAACAATCGCAAAAGTTGCAAATCTGTCCAGCCTTCAATAAAGGATGCAGGGGCATAATCAATCCTTTCTTCCCGAAATTTAGGCGGAGTATAAATGTGAAGCTTATGCTTTCCTATATTTGAACAAAATCGCAAATCCTTGCGCATCTCCTGACAAGCGGGCGAACCCGCTATTCGTTATACTTTGCCTACAACTACTACACATGAAGGAATGGTGAGACGATATGATGACAAAAAAATATAAGCTTGGTGTAATTGGGCTTGGCGAAGGCCGCAGTATTATGTCCGCTGCATTGCAAAGTGATCGCTGGAGCTTGGAAGCGGTATGCGATTTGAACGAGGAGCTATGCCGTGCCCGCGAGAAGGAATTTGGCTTCTCCAGCTGGACAACAAACTATGATGAGCTGCTGCAAAATCCAGACATTGATGTTATCGCGATCTATACGCCCGATCAGCTGCACTTTACTCATATCCGTCAAGCAATCAAAGCTGGCAAGCATGTCATCTGCACGAAGCCGGTGCTGCCATCCCTGGATGATGCGGCAGAGCTGCTTCGCTTATGCGGAGCCACGGATCGCAAGCTGTTCGTAGGACAAAGCACACGCTTCTTCGAGCCAATGCTCCATCAGCGCCGTGACTATGAAGCCGGCAAGCATGGCGCTTTATCCGTCGTAGAGTCGCATTATATTACTGACGGACGTTGGTTTCTTGACAAGGGCTGGAGCAAGCAAAAGGGGTTTAGCTGGATGTATGGCTTCATGATCCATGCGGTAGACATGGTTCGCTGGTATTTGCCGGACGTAAGCGAAGTAACGGGCTATGCCCTAACGAGCGACAATACGAAGGAGCATGGCATGGACGCTTGGGATTCGCTGCGCTTCCTGCTGCGCAATCCCTCCGGACAAATCGCGCAAATTGCCGGTGATTACACGCTTCCAACGCTTGGGCAGCATGTCGAACCTTCCATTGCGTGCGTTCTTCGCGGAACAAACGGAACATCGCGCTCTGAATATTCCAATTTGCAATACCACGCTCACTTTGCCGGTGAAGATCCGGTCACGCAAACGTTCGAGGAGAAAAACGATTATTATTTCCGTTTTGAGGGAAAAAGCCACCATGCAGGCGAATACCAAAATTACATCGAATATTTTGCAGACTGCCTAGATCATGGTTCTTCGCCACTTCCCGATGCTGCAGAAGCCATTCGTACGCTAGGGCTGATGCTCGCGATGGAAAGAAGCGCCCGCGCAGGCGGCGTGCCGGTGAAAATTGATGATGTGCTGCAGGAATTCGGTATCTAATAACGATTACGGCTGCAATCCGGCAACGCTGATAGTTGTATTGAAAGTATAGGCACGCTGAAGGGAGAAGCGCAGATGAAGCTCACATACGATAAACCGGCACGCCTTTGGACCGAGGCGCTGCCCATCGGCAATGGAAAACTGGGAGGCATGGTGTTTGGCGGCATTGATCTTGAACGTATTCAGCTGAATGAGGATACGCTATGGTCAGGATACCCGCGGGATTGGAACAATCCAAAGGCTCGCGAGGCTCTTCCAAGATTGCGCAATCTACTAGATGAGGGCCGATATGAAGAAGCAGAACAGCTTAGCAAGTCTGCGATGATGGGGCCCTATACGCAGTCCTATATGCCGCTCGGCGATCTGCATCTTCGCTTTTTTCACGGTTTTTTTGTTAGCGATTATACGCGTGAGCTTGACCTCGCTAATGCGGTAGCTCGTACCTCCTTCCGCATCGGTGAAACGATTCATACACGCGAGGTGTTTGCCTCTTATCCTGACCAAGTCATCGTCATACGACTGCGTACGAGCAAGCCTGGCCTGCTCAGCTTCCGTGCATCTCTGGATAGCCCGCTGCGATCCTTGATGTCCTACAGCGACGATGGGCTAAGCTTGCAGGGCTATTGTCCCGAAGAGGTAGATCCTAATTATTACGATACGGATCAACCCATTCGCTATGGAGAAGAAGGAGCAACGAGCGCCATGCGCTTCGTCGGACGACTCGGCTTTCGCCTCGAAGGAGGCGGCAGCTGGCGCACCGATGCAAGCGGCCTTCATATCGAAGGAGCAACGGCCGTGACACTGCTGTTTACTGCAGCAACGAGCTTTAACGGATTTGATCGTATTCCTGCGGGAGAAACAGGCAGCAATCCCGAGCTGCTCACGACTAAGACGCTCCACACTGCTCTATCTCATACGGACGATGCGCTTCTGCAAGCGCATCTTGATGATTACCGCCCGCTCTATGGAACAGCTGGCATTCAACTTGGTCAATCGCCCGCTCCTGCTGGCCTTACTACCGATCGTAGACTTATAGAGTACGGAGCACAGGATCCGCGGCTCATTGAGCTGATTTTTCAATACGGTCGCTACCTGCTCATCGCCTCTTCCCGGCCTGGCTCTCAGCCTGCCAATCTACAAGGGATTTGGAATGCGGATGCACGGCCAATATGGAGCTGCAATTATACACTCAATATCAATCTGCAAATGAATTATTGGCCCGCTGAAGCAGCTGGCCTCGCATCCTGCCATCTGCCGCTGCTTGAATTCATACGCGAGCTTGCTGTTACAGGAGAACAGACAGCGCTAACCAACTATGGGTGCCGGGGCTGGACGGCTCATCATAACTCGGATATTTGGCGGCAGTCCGCTCCTCCGGGCGATTATGGGCATGGCAATCCGCTCTGGGCCAATTGGCCGATGGGCGGTGTCTGGGTCTGTGCACACTTATGGGAGCATTATAGCTTCGGCAGGGACATCCACTATTTGCGTGAGCATGCCTATCCCGTTATGCGCAGTGCTGCACTATTTTGCATGGATTGGCTTATCGAGGACGGTAAGGGTGGACTTACAACTTCTCCTTCTACTTCGCCAGAGCATCGGTTTGTTCTAGAAGATGGACGCATTCCTTCACTTAGCAAAGGAGCAGCGATGGACATCAGCCTCATACGTGAGTTGTTCACGCACTGCATCGAGGCTTCGCGGCTGCTTCAAACGGATGAGCCCTTCGCTAATCAGCTTGCTAACATCCTTGCTCGTCTCCCTAAGCACCAAATCGGACGATACGGTCAGTTGCAGGAATGGTCCGAGGATTACGGTGATGAGGATGAGCAGCATCGGCATGTCTCTCATCTATATGACATTTTCCCCGGCGAGGGATTGCATGCGAATGAAGAATCTGAGCTGATTCATGCAGCACGACTCTCTCTTGAGAGGCGCGGTGACGGGGGAACAGGCTGGAGCCTCGGCTGGAAGGTTAACCTATGGGCCCGCTTCCAAAACGGCAATCGTGCCTTCTCCCTCATCTCGAATCTTCTGAAGCTTGTCGAGGATGACGGTAAAATGGATTTTACACGCGGTGGTGTTTACGTCAATTTATTCGATGCTCACCCGCCATTTCAAATTGACGGTAATTTCGGCGTGACAGCCGGTATCGTTGAGATGCTGCTCCAATCACACCTTAATGAGCTGTGTTTGCTTCCCGCCTTGCCCGATGCATGGCCCGAGGGAAATGCTTGGGGGCTTCGCGCTCGCGGCGGTTTTACAGTTACACTAGCTTGGTCCGAGGGCCGTCTCTCCAGCGCAAAAATCCAGTCTGTGCAAGGCGAGCAGTGCAGCATCCGTTCATCCATACCTCTATTTGTAGCCTGTGATGATACTACGGTCGCGTGCCAGAGCAGCAAAGATGGGGTTTATACCTTTGCAACCAAAGCAGGGAAGACCTATCTCATAACTACAGCGTAGAAAATACATCTATTTACGTTTTGGGCGCTGCGCGAGAAGATCATTCTTACAATCATGGTTGCAGCCAGATTCTTTGATTTCCTAAGACATTTAAAGGTAAGAATATGGCTGCAAAGGCGAACACTTCGTTTCTCCAGAACGATCCTCTCGCTTCGCTAAACCTTCATTTTTCAAGTTCAAGTTATATACTCAACTTTCGCAGAGTCAAAACCGAGTTGACTCCAATCCGGTGTTAAGGTAAAGCTGGTTTAAGTAACGATCTTGCCAACATAGAAAAACACCGCTTCATTTGGTAAAGTGAGATTGTCGAGATCCACTAAACCAAAGAAGAGGTGTCCCTTCCATGATAAAGCAAAAGTCGTCCCTAGATCAACTCCCACCTGAAATGAGGCCTGCTTTTCAGGAACTCGGTGTACTGAAGCACCTGAGAAATGCAGGATTCAAAAAGACTTTTGGCTATACCTGTTCCCATCTATTTATGCTCGTTTTTGTCCTTCTCTTTCATCAGAAGAACTGGTTTCGTCTGCTCGAAAGTTCCAAAAGTGAAGCCTTTCCTGGCAAAGATGCCGTCTACCGGTTTCTTAATCACAGCGGATTTGCTTGGCGGCGTTTCTTGACTTCTCTCAGCAGTGACACCGTTCAGCGAGTCGAAACCTTGACCTCCGTCACACGAACTTCCGTGTTTATTGTCGACGATTCCATGTTTGAACGAAATCGCAGCAAAGCGGTAGAACTTCTCGCTCGGTTCAAGGATCACGCCACCGGTGCTTATTATAAGGGGTTCCGTATGCTGACTTTAGGCTGGTCGGACGGCCATACATTTCTCCCTCTGGACTTCGCCCTGCTCAGTTCTGTGAAGGCTGGACTGACCGGTATTCATCCGGGAATCGATAAGCGATCCACTGGGTACAAACGCCGGAAAGAAGCTCTGCTTTCGGCCCCGCATCTGGTTTCTGAACTGCTGGATCGGGCCATCGCCTCGGGTGTTTCTGCGTCTTACGTACTCATGGACAGTTGGTTCACTCATGCGCCCTTAATCGAGCGAGTGGTGGAACGAGGTCTTCATGTCATTGGCATGGTGAAAAACGACAACAAGCGATATCTCGTTCAGGGCAAGCGGGTCGATCTCAAAGGTCTTTACCGATCTGCAACGCAAGTCCAAGGGAAGCAACGGAATATTTTGCGTCAGATTCATACGGAACTGGTTCCCGGTATTCCAGTCGTCGTGGTCTTTGTTCGCCATCGCTCCAAGAAAAACGAGTGGCTCGCGATTCTATCGACGGATCTCACACTGACGGCACCGGAAATCATTCAAATCTACGCTCTTCGCTGGGACATCGAGGTTTTTTTCAAATGCGCTAAATCCTTGCTGCGCCTGCAAAAAGAGTTCCAAGGTCGCTCCTACGATCTGCTCATTAGCCATACTACGATTGTCTTTTCCCGTTATATTCTGCTGGCTTGGCAGCATCGGCAAAGTACCGATCAACGGACGCTCGGTGGACTGTTTTATTTGCTATGCGATGAAGTCGGTTCTTTGGACTGGGCAGTGGCTTTACAGCAACTGGTGGAATTGATGAACGAAATCGCTAATCAAGTCGGCAAAAAGCTATCCGCTATGATAAAAAGTCAACTACAGCTCTGGATCTCCGCTTTGCCCAATTACATCAAGGCTTACTTGCCAATTTCAGGCTGCGAAAGTTGAGTTATATAGATCTAAATTTTAGACCTATTCCCATCAATTCAGTCCACAAGACAAAAATAGATCTAGTAAATAGACCTATTTCCGTTTATCCCATCAAAATGAGGGTTATATATGGATTTGAGATGAAATAGATCTAAATTTTAGACCTATTTCCATTAATTCAGTCTAAAGGACAAAAATAAGTCTAGTAAATAGACCTAAATTCCGTTTATCCCCCTCAAAATGAGGGTTATACATTGATTTGAGATGAAATAGATCTATCTCAAAAGGACAGAAATAACCTCTGAATTTGCTGTTTTTGAGACACTTATGCTGAGGCAGCCTTCTTCGGTTCCCGCAGCAACAGAATAAGCGGCAAGGAAACGATAATTATGATCGTTCCAATCACGAAGACGTCCTGCACGCTAAGGGAAAGAGCAGCGGTCTCCGATACGTCGCCCGATTTCATATGAGAGATCGTCCGTGCCGACAATATGGAGCTGAACAAGCTAATTGACAGCGCCGACGACCCCTGCCTGATCCAGTTCATTACTGCAGAGGCATGGCCTGAGTTTACGCTTGGCACAGCTGACATTGCCGCATTCATTACCGGCATATTGCTGAAGCCGATACCTATTATAACGGATGATCAGCCAGACGGTTATAAATAATGCGCTGGTGGCAGCATTTGCATGACTAAGCTCCCAAGTCGCGATGCCCATAAGAACAAGGCCTACTAAAATTAAACGCGCCGGCCCAACTTTACCATAAAGCTTACCCGCGGCAAGTGAAACTAGAGTCATCGCCAGCGTTCCTGGCAGCATGATGAGTCCAGTCGTTAGGCTGGATTCTCCTTTTACCGTTTGCATAAATACGGGAATTAACAACGCAGCTGCATACAGTGAAATCGTAATGCAGCAATTGAGAATAAGACCGTACGTAAAGCGTGAAATTTTCAGCACACTTAAATTTAGTAAAGGATTGCTGACGCGCAGCGTCCGCCGTATGAAATAAGTGAGTATAAGTATGCCTGCCGCAAGCATTCCGAGCGTCTCCCAGCTTGCCCAGCCCCAGCTATGTGCCACGCTAAAAGCGACCAGCAGCGCGCTAGTTCCGATGACCACCGAAGCAAACCCTATCCAATCCAGTTTGATGCCTTTGCTTAAACGATAATTAGGAATATATTTCGCTGCGACGATAACAGCGATAATACCGATAGGAGCATTCATGCTCCTATTCCTCTAGACGATCAATAGCGTTCAGCACCCTATTCTCATACTCTATTAATTCATCTTTAAATTGCGCCATTCTTGCAAGCTTATTATCGATCATCGTCAGTTCATCCTGGAGTATCTTCGATATATCGATGAGCTTCAATCGGCGCGCTGCACGGTCCTCTGTCGAATGATAGTCACTTTTTTGCTGCTCAATCACGGCTTGAAGCTCCAAATATTGCTGAATCTCTGAGAGCGAGAAGCCCAGCACCTCTCTTACTAGCAATATTTTATTAATTTTCTATATGTCTTCCTCCGAATATAGCCGCATACCACCCTGTGACCTCTCCGGAGCTGAGATAAGTCCAATATCCTCATAATAGCGAATCGCTCGCTTGGTTAAGCCTGTTCGTTTGGCTACCTCTTCTATTTTTAACAATTCCAAAATGTCCGCACCTCCATAATTTTAGCACTCATAGCATACGCCTAGTTACAGTTAACGTTAACGTTAACTTTAGAAGCAAAAAAAAGAAAGCATAGCTTAAATGCTTCCTTCACCAGCATTATTTTGTACAGAACGCAGCTGCAGCTGCTTACGGAACTTCAAGTACGATACGATTCGCCAAGGCAATATATAGGAAAAGGCTACAAGCATAAATAAGGCAGCCAACGTTTGCGGTTCAATCATACTCAAATAGCTGCGCAGGACAAAGCGTATAGCTATAACTACGATAAAGGCAAACACAAACCCGATGTTCCGCTTCGCATAGATCTGATTGTCGTCACGCACCTCATAGTTAGTCGTCCAAATTAGCGGCAGCGATAGTACAAGCCCTAATAAAGCAGCGATTAACCAATCATAGAGCGGCGCATGAACACTCGGCTCTAACAATAGAAATACACCTGGCAGCATAAATAACAAAGGCATCAAAATCCTTCTTCCATCACCGCGAATCGGCTTATAGAAGTTTCTTTTCATTCATTGTTCCATCCAATTCATCCCAGCTTCTGCAACAGCCACTCCAGCACGATTTGACTGCCTTTCTGATTGCCCTTGGAACCGTTCATAATCAGATCCGCATACCAACGAGTCGGCTCCACATACTCATCATGCCTATGTCGGACCAGCTCCAAATATTCATTAATCACCTCTTCGCGCGAGTAACGGCCATTCACGAAATTGTCCAGTCTCCTGGCAAGCCTCTCATCGGAGGGGCAATCCACAAATATTTTATAATCCATATTTTCTCTTAGCCTAGCATCATGAAACAGTAGAAAGCCCTCAATAATGACAACGTCTTCCTTTAATGCAGCGTATTGAAAATCTTCCAGTACCTTATCCATATGTATGGCGCTCGGGTGATTAAAATCTTCATATTGCTTTCCTGAGAAGGGAGCTGTCGCAATCGGCCTTTTCTCCTTGTAGTACTTGTCCATATGAATCATTTTCACCTTATATTCACTCAATCCGCTAGCTAAAAACCTGCTTAAGGTTGTTTTTCCGCTGCCAGACCCTCCAGCAATACCAATTGAAATCATAGAACGCAACACGATCCTCTCTATATGGGATTTAGGAGCAAGTTTATTTTACCATATACAGGTAATTAAAGACTTTCGCAAGCTTATCTATTGAAAAGCATCAGCTGCTATCCCAATTGTCGCCGACAAACGCTATGAGCATGCTGCTGTTACGCTGCACTTTCTGCAATAGATTCGATACGGATTGACCAAACTTTGGCCTACACTGTACTTTCTGCAGTAGTTTACCTATTTTTCGGAGGAAATCGCCCGTTAGGCGTTACTCCTGCTGCATTATTACAATGTAGCTGTCCAAATCAGCTCTCATGTCAGGTTTCTGTTGTATTTTGTGCAGTGGATCTGCGCAAAGGATGGCATTATCGGGCCGAGGAAGGCTGCAATCGCGTTATGAGCTAATACTGCTAATACTCACCGTTGAAGGAAGCGCTAGCAGCGTTCTCCTGCCACCAAAGTCCACAAAAATGCACCCCATTCGTTAGATGCTGTCTAACAAATGGGGTGCATTTCATCGTGGTTTGATCTTGTTATTTTTTAGCAATAGGAGTCCAGCTTTTCACGCCATCATCCTCAATTATGCCTAAAATAGCATCGGTGATGTCAGTGTCCTGGAGCAGTCGATCACGAACTTTAAATTTGATGTCATCTGCATCGGCAAGCGTTAATCCCGGCTTTAGCTCCATCATGGCCTCAACGTGATAATAGCGCCCTTCCTGCAAAATACGCAATTGATAAATATCAGTCACCAGAGGCTCAGATAATATGATGTTGGAAACCTTATCGGATACTTCCTTCGGAGCAGAGACGCCGATCAAACCGACCATATTATCATAACCGACTCGAAAGGCGACACCAACCATCAGCAATCCGATCAGTATGGTCACCAGACCATCCATCACTTCAAAGGTAGTTAAGGAGACAACAATGACCGCAACCATAGCCAGAAAAGCTCCAGTTACGGCAACGATATCCTCATAAAACACTAATCTTGTCGCAGGTGCTGAACGGCCTACATTTTTGAAAGCAGCGCGCATAATCTTAAATCCACTTGCTTCTACCTTCGCTTCCGTCAGTATTTCTTTCATCGCTTTTATTAATATCAACCCATCCACAATAAGGTTAACCAGCAGCACCCCAATATTGAGCCAAATGCCTTCGCTTGCCACAGGATGCTGAATTAAATGCCAACCCTCGCGTATCGTTTCGTAAGCCATAACGGTAACGACGATAACAGCAATCATACAGAAAATATTAATGACGCGTCCAAAACCGGTCGGAAACCGCGGTGTCGGCTTTTTCTCAGAGAGAATGCTGCCAGCAAAGACAAAGCCCTGATTTACTGCGTCTGCCAATGAATGCATAGAGGAAGCAAACATCGCCCCGCTGCCGCTGAAGGAAGCGGCGAAGCCTTTAATAACGGCAATAATCGCATTTCCAATCATCGCTATGGCAGATGATTTATTTCCTTTCTTAACTAGTACCCAAAACCCTTGTCCTTGTGATGTCGAATTCATTTTCGCCCCCTAAGGTTTGTGTATTGTTACCTTACCACCGTTGCCGACAAAACATTCTACACATGGAAGATTTTTTAATGAACTATCCACATTTCCGACTGTTTCCGCGTCATTATTTTCTTCTTGTTAGTTTCAAAATAAGGTAGGCCCCTTCAACGAGCAAGCCTGCCGCGACACCTGCCGCAACTGCCTCCAGAAAAACAAGCAAGCTGATTAAATCCTCCCAGCCAGTCATATTGCGTGAATACATAGCCATCAGTACAAGACCTATGAACATGCCAATATTCGAGAGAAGCCACAGCTTCCTTGCGCCGAGCCAGCCAGTAAAGCTGAACAAAAAAGACAATACGACGGCAAGCACCATAAATCGGAAGGCGTGCAAGCCCGTGAACGGCTGGCCAAGTATAAGAAATCGAATGATCCATAATAAAATACTGACTAACAATGAGGATGCTCCAGCCAATAGCCACCATTGATTGCTTCTTGCAGCAGGAATCCAGCGCATCTGAACCAACCCCTCTCCTGTAGCTCCATTCTTGCTTATATAAACGTCTGCTGCTCTTACTATGTTTCGCTTATGAACCTCAGGCAGAAACCATTTCAGGCACAGCGAAGCATTCAGTAAACGTTCAGCCATTCTTCATATGCACTTAACGTTGCGGTACGACAATAACAATGTGCCTATGTGAATAATCAATCGCATTTTTTTGGAGAGCTGCTTATTCTCTCATCCCATTTCAGGAGTTGATTGACATCATAAAACTGACGAAACGCAAAAAACTTGGACTTCTAATCACCGCCCTCATCCTGCTTGTCAGCTGCATCTTATACTCGCTTGCTGACCGTTATCTGATCGAACATGTAGAGGTACGCGTCGCCAATGAGGTTGATCAGAACAAGCCTACTGCTGATGCGGCAGTTGAAGAGGATACAGAGCAGCAAGTACAGCAGGACGATTGGAGCTACAAAAGCGCGAGCACCAGCATTCAGATTGAAAAAGTAGAAACAGGCTCCGGAAGCGATAAGATTACTTATTTTGTTGCAGACGTTCAGCTTACAGAAACAAGTGTGCTGCAAGCCGCCTTCGCAAAAAATTCGTTTGGCCGCAACATCATTGAGAAGACCTCAACGATAGCAGCAGAGCACAATGCTATCTTCGCCATAAACGGTGATTATTACGGCTTTCGTGACGACGGAGTCATTATTCGCAACGGCACCCTTTATCGAGACGAGCCTGTACGCGACGCCCTAGCTCTTCTATCCGACGGCTCGATAAAAAGCTATAACGAGGAACAGCTTAGCTCCTCTGCCCTTCTGGCTGAGGGTGTATTGCACACCTATTCGTTCGGGCCCATTCTTGTGAAGGATGGCGCAGTCGCGGACGACTTCAGCAAGGTCGCTATCGATAAAAATTTCGGGAATCGTTCCATTCAAGGCTCAAATCCGCGGACGGGCGTCGGTATGATCTCACCTAATCATTACGTATTCGTCGTCGTCGACGGTCGTAAGGACAATTACAGCAAAGGGATGACCTTAGCTGAATTTGCCAACGTATTTGCGGAGCTAGGCGCTGCCGAAGCCTACAATCTGGACGGAGGCGGCTCATCAACCATGTATTTCATGGGCCGAGTCGTGAACAGTCCGGCAGGCAAGGAGCAGGAGCGCGGCGTCAGCGATATTTTATATATTTCAGAATAGAAAATTTCATGTGTACTTAAGTATGTAAGGAGGCTGACCGCCATGAACATATTAATCCCCTCCTATGAGCCGGATGAACGGCTTTTGATTCTTATTGAGCAGTTGAGAGCGATTGGCTCTGCCCAGATTGTCATTGTAGACGACGGAAGCGGCGCGGCGTACAGCGAGCTGTTTCGCACTGCAAGAGAGCTCGGCTGCACGGTCATCACGCATATTGCCAATAGAGGCAAAGGGCATGCCCTGAAGTCAGGTTTTCTTTATTTTCGGCAAAAAGGCACGACAGACGGCATCGTCTGCGCTGACAGCGACGGACAGCATCTTCCGCATGATATTATGAGAATTGCCAGCAGCATTCAGGAGCATAATCAGCATATCATTCTCGGAAGCAGACGATTTACCGGTAAGGTTCCGATGCGAAGCCGCTTTGGCAATGCGCTGACACGGCTCGTCTTCTCATTCACAACAGGCAAACGCATTTATGATACGCAAACAGGCCTGCGCGGATACTCTGCTGACATGCTGAACTGGCTGTGCCGCATTCCTGGTGAACGCTTCGAGTATGAGATGAATCTGCTGCTGGAAGCGCCTGCTGCTGGATTTTCCTTTCATGAGGTTCCCATTGACACCATATATCTGAATCACAACGACTCCTCCCACTTCAGACCGATTATAGATTCAGCCAGAATCTATGTGCCGTTTCTTACCTTCAGCCTTAGCTCTATATTATGTGCCGTTATTGACTTTCTATTGCTGGCTGTCATTCATTTCTTTAGCTCCAGCTTGTTTTTCGCTGTTCTAGGAGCAAGGCTCACAAGCTCTGTTTTCAACTACACGATGAACAGGAAATTCGTATTTTCCAAAGGCAAAAAGTCTAAGCTCCACTCCTCCATGCCAAAATATTTCACTCTCGTATTCGTTATACTTTGTTTGAATTACGGACTCATGCATGTCTTTAATGAGCGAATTGGCATCCCTTTGCTGATCGCCAAGCTTATGACTGAAGGCACGCTGTTTCTATTCAGCTATTGGGTACAGCGCAAATATGTATATTAATAGACAACAAGACATCAATTCAAACAAAAAGACGGGCAAAGCTTGCAGCGATTATTCCCTGCAAGCTTTGCCCGTCTATTCAATTTCGCTTAATGAGCTGCGGTTAACATTCTTTCTGCATTCATGCCTTGCGGAAGCTGAAAGCTTACGTCCCGCGATATGAGCTTATCTATCAAGGATGTGAAAGGCACTGAGCCCAACCAGTCATGAATCTTAATAATCTCATTCCCCGCAGCAAGCGGAGTGCTCTGCGTTCCGTCTCCTGCTGCTAACGCGGCTAAGTCAAACGTATCCCTCGTATGCGTTACATGCAGCCCCTGCTGCGAACGGTCCTCATGATCTTTTACATTTTCAAACAAAGGCTGTCTGTACCCAAGCTCCTCCAACATACTTTGAAGGTCCGCAAAATGGCCGTCATTCACTTCGTGATGCATATAAGGAAACCGGAACGCCTTGCATGGCCTAATGACCTCCGCTCCTGCATAAAGCTCATTGATGATCTGGTCCGTTCGTTCCAATTGCTCCCTGGCTTCCTGAAGGCTTATTGCCGAGAAATCAGCATCATCGTAGCTGCGATTGCCAATAACATGGCCCGCTTTTATCGCTAGTATCGCTTCTTCTGCAAAGTCTTCCAACGCCTCGCCGAGACAAAACCAAATGGCCTGAATACCCAAAACATTCAAATACGCAACTTTTTGTTTAAAATCTCCGGCAGGACCATCATCAATCGTGAGGTACACCGTTCTTTCAACCGCCAACATAACATGAAACCTCCAATTGTTTATTGCTGCCAAGCTCTATGATCTATGCGTTATCCTACATTTCGAGGTTTATGTATTTCAAAGGATATCCTATAGGTTAAATGTTAAAGTATTCTCAACCACAAGTAAAGGAAGCCGCACACAAAAAAGCTGAGCAGCCATCGTTTCTTCTGCTCAGCTTTGCATACAACTATGTTTTTTCAACCATATCGATTATGATTGCTTCTTTACACTGTTCATTTCATTCTCAGTTTGATGCCACTTTTTAATCATGCTTTGATAATAATTGCTCTCCTGCAGGTTTAATGGCTGCCTATTGTCTTTAATCACCATTCTTCCGATGCTGCGCTTCAAAATTTCACTCCGACGTTCTAACATGTCCATATAAGTCAAGTAATTTCACCCTCCAGATAATGTTTTTCAATCGGTCCACTTAAGTATATCGAATACTAAACCTAATGAAAAACCGTATCAGGACGCGATATTTCCAATATTGCCTTCTTAGGAGGGGTGAGCTGAAGGGAGCCATAGCCGTTCGGAAACATACGGCCATATACGCCATATAACGCCCCTATAGCCAAAAACAACAGCCTCAAGAGAGGCTGTTGTTTTTGGCTACGATCAGGATTTTCCTAGGATTTCATCTATTTCGCTTTTCAGTAATAGATATCTGTGGACGCTGCGATTAATCGAAACCTTCGTCAGGTTATGCTTAAGCACATACACCTTCATCTGGTCCTTTGTCAGGCCTAGTAAGTCTCCTGCTTCAGTTACGGTCAATACAACTTGCTTGCTCGTTGCATTAAACGTTTTCTTTACCTTTTGATCCCAGTCTTCAAATACTACCTGCATATTTCCGACTCCTTTATCATAGTCAATGATCTTTATTGACTGCACCTCTTAATTATAGCATGAACAGTCAACTAAACTTAGCTTGATAAAAAATATAAATCTAAATATTACTAATCGACTATCCAAAATGTGTTATTTTAAGCAAGACAGCCAGACTTTAGACCCAAAGTGGATACAGGATAAATGCTATAATAGACATATAAGCGTAAACGGCTGTCGCCGTCCTTTAAAGGCAAAGCTCATTTCACATTAAAATATAAGCACGGCAGCGTCTCAAGCTTATGCTTCCTTAGTATTTTCTAAATAAAACAACTCTATTCACTCGGGAGAACGAAGTCATGAACCCTATCGATACGTTAAATATCGCGCAGTGGCATGCACGGTTTCAACAGCAAACCGCCACTTTAACTCATACACGCAATCTTGCCTTTGTAGAAGAAGCATTAGCTGCATTAAACCGAGGGAAGCCTGATTTCTCCCCCTTCATGAGCCGTTTATTCGAGCTGCATGCACACCTTTTTGTTTTGGAGCTGCTCCTTAATCGATCACCTCATCCTGCGGCAAACATAGGATCTTTTATCGGTTTTCAAACGCACGCAGCTATCGCTGACGTTCAGCAGATGATTACTGACATTTTGCAAAATAAACCTCTCTACATAAGCAGCAGCAAAAGCGAATGGTCATCCTTAAAGGAAACGCTCGCTTATTTACGCCAGCATATGCTGATTGAGACCAGCTCGAAGTCCTACTTCTTCCAGCCTTATTTTCAGCTGCTTAAGTATTGGGCTTCCCCGCACCCAGGTGAGGAAAACCTCTATTTACACGAGCTGGAGCAGTTAAATGCAGCACCAGCTGCGCTCGGCTCAGCACTTTCACGTTATTCATGGCTGCTGGCGCTGGCCGTCGTACATTTTTTTCTGCGCAATGATGTAGAAGCTCGTGCAAAATTAATGAAAATCGACAATGACCTTAACCTTCCTCCTGAGGAATGGCTACGCCTGCTGGCTATACTGGCCCTCGCCGAGGAATGGGGACGGCTTTCTGAGTGGCTCATGGAGCTGACTCCAATAGCCGAGAAACTGCGCCTGCAAAATATGGAACAATTTTATCAATACTGGGATATCGTCATTGTCCATATGCCAGAGCTGGAGCAGCGAATGTGGGAGCCGCTAATGCGTTCCTTGCCTTATTCCAGTGCCATTTATCAACAAAAGCTTCTTCTTCATGGCAAGTGGCAGCAATGGATCGATTATCAGCTTAGTAAAGCTTCTGAGCCGCTCAGCTTCCGTGTCAGCGTGCTTGCGCCTATCGAGAAGCATGACCCAGCGCTGCTGCTTCCCTACTACCATCAAGCAGTAGAACGCTATATTTTGCTCAAAAACAGAGCTGACTATAAATCAGCAGTAAAGCTGCTTAAACGGCTCGCGAAGCTGTACAAAAAAACGAAAAATGAAGAACGCTGGGAAACGTTTATTACGGCCTTCGCTTCACGAAACAGCCGGCTTCGTGCGCTTCAAGAGGAGCTTCGGAAAGGAAAGCTGATCGAATGAGTAAGCATATAAAATCGATTTCCGTTCACATGAATTTAACGACTCACGGTGATGCTCTCCTGTATGGCGTCACCAGTAATAACGACTACTTAAGCGGCGTTAGCTTAAAGCAGCAATTGTTCGCTTGGCACGAGGCTTCCTTCTATGGGACAGAGCTTGAGGTGCAGCAGGTGCAAGGCTTAGAGCTGGTACTGCTCCCTGCTGAGCTGGTTATTCCCTTCTTCGCAGAGCAAAAGCTGCTTGAGCACATCGCATGGACATGGGGAGAACAAGCTGAGCAGCTCTCCTTGCTTTCACCCTTGCTTATGGCAGAAATCGAGGCCAAGCGCTTCAAGCCCAGCTTCTCGGCGTTTCGCTCAGGCATGCTGCAATGGACCTGGGACAACGCTGCCTTAAACAAACAAATTCAAGCAGCACTCCAGATGCTGGATGAAGACAACGCTATTCAGGCCGGCCTGCAAGCCGCGTTCTCAGCGGTTGTCTTTGACCTCTGCTATGGTACCGAGACAACTGCGGCAGATTTACGAAGAGAATATCCGCTGCTCTTTGCCAATAGTGCTGCTGCAGCAGCGGGGCTGGATGCACAGTCGTGGCTGATCTCTATTGGCTGGAAGGCTGATCAAGCGCCCTTCCGACCGATGCTGCAGCTGCTTGAGCCGCAGGATACAGACGCGACATGGCAGCTTAAGCTTATTTTGCAGGACAAGCTTGATGAAGCGGTGCTTGTCCCTCTCAAAATGTCAGCCGCTGGCGAAGCTCTTGGCTCTTGGCCCGCTTCTTGGACAGCCGCCATACGCGAGCGTGAACGCGGCTGGCTGGATCGTCTCCGCGCCTGTCTGCCGCGAGAGCGGCTGGCCGGGCCTGCCGAGGATCTCCTGCACTCGCCCCTCGATAATGATGCAGCGTGGCGCTTCCTTGCAGCCGACAGCCCTCGGCTGCTCGAGGCTGGCTGGCAGGTGCTGCTGCCAGCATGGTGGGAAACTGCAAGCCGCCGGAAGCCGCGGCTTCGTGCCAAGATCAGCTCCCGTGCGGAGAGCGCCGGCGAATCCTTATTCGGACTGGATTCGCTCATCGAGTTTGATTGGCGAATTGCGATTGGCGAGAGCGACTTAACGGAATCCGAGTTTAACGAGCTTGTTGCCCGCAATGAGCGGCTGGTGCGATTCCGCGGCCAGTGGATTTCGCTGGACCCGGCCTTGCTTGCACAAATTCGCAAGGCGATGGCTGGCATTGACCGCTCCGAGGGACTGTCCTTTCAGGATGTCCTTCAGCTTCATCTGCTCGGAAGCAGCGACGAGCCGGAGGGTGGTCCAGCCGAGCAAGATGCGGAGCAGGCGCAGCGCATTATGCTTGAGGTTGAGCTCAACGAGCATCTGGCTAAGCTCGTCAGCCAGCTTAGCCAGCGGGCTGACTGGCCAGTCCTTGATGTGCCTTCTGGGCTGCAGGCGGAGCTGCGCGCTTATCAGCGCGAGGGCTATGCCTGGCTTGCCTTCTTACGCCGATTCGGCCTTGGCGCTTGCCTCGCTGACGATATGGGGCTCGGAAAAACCGTCCAGCTTATCGCCTATTTATTGCATCTCAAAGAGAGCACGGCAGATTTGGCGAGACATAGCCCGTCGCTCATTATTTGCCCAACCTCGGTGCTCGGCAACTGGCAGAAGGAGATCAGCAGGTTTGCTCCTTCATTGAACATTATGCTTCACTACGGAAGCAGACGTCTGGAGGGCGAAGCCTTCCAGCTTGAAATGCAGCAAGCCGATGTCATTCTGACCTCATTCGCAACAGCAACGCTTGATCAAGAGCTGCTGAAAACATACCACTGGGCATCGATTTGCTTGGATGAGGCGCAAAATATTAAAAACGCTCAAACGAAGCAATCCGCAGCGGTACGCAGCTTTACAGCTCAGCATCGCATTGCGCTGACCGGTACGCCAATTGAAAACCGTCTATCCGAGCTGTGGTCCATTTATGATTTTATGAATCCCGGATTTTTGGGCACCGCCCACGGCTTCCAGCAGCGATTCAGCAATCCTATCGAGAAGGAGCACAACACGGAGCGCACCGCGGATTTGCAAAAGCTCGTCAAGCCGTTTATGCTTCGTCGCAAGAAGAAGGACCCAGCGATCCAGCTTGACTTGCCGGACAAAAATGAAATGAAAACCTATATCCATCTTACAGCCGAGCAAGGCGCGCTTTATAACCAAACCGTCAACCAGCTCATGGATCGGATGCAGAAGCTTGAAGGCATCGAGCGTAAAGGTGCTATTCTGTCCGCTATTATGCAGCTGAAGCAGATTTGCGATCATCCTATGCTCCTGTCTAAGGAATCGATTACAGAGGCAACAGCGTCATCTGACGATGACATCGATACGGAGCTGCTGATCAGCCGCTCAGCCAAGCTCGAGCGTTTGCTTGCCATGGTGAAGGAGCTTCGCGACGAGGGCGAGCGCTGTCTGATCTTTACGCAATATCTTGGAATGGGACAGCTGCTCCAAACGGTATTGCAGCAGGAGCTTCAAGAGCCGATTCTTTATTTGAACGGCAGCACCGCAAAGCCCGCACGCGACCGTATGATCGACAAGTTCCAATCGCAATCGCTGCCTGCTGCTGAGCAGCCTAATATCTTTATTCTCTCGATCAAGGCTGGAGGAGTCGGTCTCAATCTAACAGCGGCTAATCATGTGTTTCATTTCGATCGCTGGTGGAATCCCGCCGTCGAGAATCAAGCGACCGACCGTGCTTATCGGATCGGACAGACCAAAGACGTGCAGGTGCATAAGTTTATTTCGCTTGGCACGCTCGAGGAGCGAATTGATGAAATGCTGGAGAATAAGCAGCAGCTTAGCGAAAATGTCATTTCCAGCTCTGAGGGCTGGATAACGGAGCTTTCAACAGAAGCATTGAAGGAGCTCTTCACGCTGCGTCAGGATTGGAGCAGCTCATAGTCTCTGCACATACAATAGCTTGCAGCACAGCCAACGATTGTGCTACACTATTGCTAATTTAAATGAACGGAGGGTTACATGTGATAGATTTTATCCGAGTAAGATCTTTGCGCAGCTGCTAATTGAATAGCGCCAAAGCTCTGCCTGTGTGCAGAGGACTCAGGATAAGTCTGTCTTTTTGAAGGTAACCCATATTTTATGAATACGACGATACGGACAGGGATTGAACCCTTTTCGCGTATTCGCCTTTAGATTGAAGTCTATTTCCTAATGGATTTTTTTCTGATGTCCTCTTACGGTGAACACAGGCAGAGCTGCCTGTGTTTTTTGTTTTCCAACTAACCAAAAGAGGATGATGAATAATGGAACAACCGAAGCAAAAAGCAATAATCGTCGGCGTTCAGCTACAAAACCAAACCGACTTCACTTACTCCATGGAGGAGCTGCGCAATTTGGCTGCCGCTTGCTACATTGAAGTGGTCGATGAGCTAAGCCAGAAGGCTGCCCGAGTTAATCCGTCCCACTATATTGGAACCGGCAAAATTCAGGAGCTGCTCGCGCTGCTGGAGGCGCATGACGCACAGGTCGTTATCTTTAACGATGAGCTGTCTCCCTCCCAAATCCGCAATCTGGAGGCATCGCTGGAGAGAACGGTCATTGACCGGACGATTCTGATTCTGGATATTTTTGCGGAGCGTGCCAAAACAAGAGAAGCTCAGCTTCAAGTCGAGGTTGCCCGCCTCCAGTATATGCTGCCACGACTGGTCGGCCTTCGCGCATCACTTGGACGGCAAGGCGGCGGCTCTGGACTAAAAAACAGAGGTGCAGGCGAGACGAAGCTGGAGCTGGACCGCAGACGCATCGAAGAGAGAATTACAGCACTTCAAGCTGAGCTCGATAAGCTCGTGGCCAGGCGCCAAATTCAGCGGAAGCAGCGCCAGAAGAACGAGATGCCTGTCGTCTGTCTTGTGGGCTATACGAACACAGGGAAGTCCAGCTTGATGAACGCGCTGCTGGAGTGCTACAATCCTGGAAGCCACAAGCAAGTATTCGCACAGGATATGCTGTTCGCTACGCTTGAGACCTCTGTCAGAAACATTGAATTGCCGGATAACAAATCGTTTTTGCTGACAGATACCGTGGGATTCGTGAGCCAGCTCCCCCATCATCTGGTCAAGGCGTTCCGCTCCACGTTGGAGGAAGTGACCGAGGCCGATTTGCTGGTGCATGTGGTCGATTACTCCCACGAGGACTATGAGCAGCTCATTTCTGTTACGAACCATACGCTCAAGGAACTGGGAGCTCATGACATTCCAACGATCTTTGCTTATAACAAATGCGATTTGACAGACCATCCTTATCCAGATGTAAAAGACAACCAGGTTTATCTCTCGGCCAAAAAAAATAGCGGCCTTACGGAGCTGATCGAGCTCGTTCGCGATCAGATCTTCGATGACTACATGGAATGCGAGCTGCTAATTCCATTCAGCCAAGGACGCTTGGTCGCCTATTTCAATGAGCATGCTCACGTTCAATCTACAGATTACGAGCCCGATGGTACTCGCATGAAGCTGGAATGCCGCGTAGCGGACTTTGAAAGATATCGTAACGAGGTCACTGTCTTGTCATAGAACAAAGGCTCTCCCCTTGGTCAATGACCAAGGGGAGAGCCTTTGCGGCTTGTGAGCGACCTCGATTCATCACATTAAGCACGCATGTGTTCTTAATGTGTCAAAGTAACCTGGACTTGCTACTCTTAAGAACACATAGGTGCTTATTGAGCCCATTCGGCTTGTGAGCGACCTCGAATCATCACATTAAGCACGCATGTGTTCTTAATGTGTCAAAGTAACCTGGACTTGCTACTCTTAAGAACACATAGGTGCTTATTGAGCCCATTCGGCTTGTGAGCGACCTCGAATCATCACATTAAGCACGCATGTGTTCTTAATGTGTCAAAGTAACCTGGACTTGCTACTCTTAAGAACACATAGGTGCTTATTGAGCCCATTCGGCTTGTGAGCGACCTCGAATCATCACATTAAGCACGCATGTGTTCTTAATGTGTCAAAGTAACCTGGACTTGCTACTCTTAAGAACATATAGGTGCTTATTGAGCCCATTCGGCTTGTGAGCGACCTCGAATCATCACATTAAGCACGCATTGTAGCTAGAATAAAAAGTGGACACCTCATAAGAGTATGCAGATAATAAACTACAAAGAGGAAGAGGTGTCTAGTATGGGTGAGCATCAAACAGGCCCCACCTAGCAGTCAGATGGAAGCCCGTGTATGAAGGATCAGTATTAAGGCATGCGACAAGTATCCGGCAATGACGTGGATCAGGGTAATACTCAATCACGCTATACAGGGCTGCGCTGGCCTTCGCGCCCCGAGGTGTATTGAATACCCACTATGCCCCTGCTTTGGTTCATGTTCATAATATGGCTACTCACCGGATGGCAAAGGGATCTTTGCATCAACAGCAACTGGGACGCCAAAATCCGGATAACCTGACTCATTCCAGCTAAAAGCTTGAATTCTCGTGCTTCGTGTTGCCGTAGGCGCGCCTGATTCAGAAAGGGCATGATAAACAATCCAGTCCTCTGTCCCGTCAGGCGATACGGTGAAGCTGTTATGTCCTGGCGCAAACACGTTTCGTTCCGGCGATTTGCTGAAAACCGGCATCGGAAGCTTCGTCCAAGCAGCGGCATCGGTCGGCTCGCATGCTTCGTCTGCGATTAACATGCCTAATCCATAGTCATCCGCCCATGTCGTGCTGGCAGAGTACACGAGAAACAGCTTGCCATTCCTCTGCATAACAACCGGTCCTTCGTTAATAGCCATGCCGCCCTGCTTCTCCCATTCAAACTCAGGCTTCGTAAGCATGGTTTCCTTGGTAGCAATCGTCCAAGGATTTTCCATTCTAGCGATATAGATAGCAGAACCGTAATCGGGAAAATGCCCATAGCCGGCATACAAGAAATACAGCATCCCTTTATGGTGAAACACCGTTCCATCCAATCCCGGCAATTGCGTATTTACGGCGCCGCGCTCTACCCACGTTCCTTCAAATGGATCATGATGCTCGTTCTCAAGCACATAGACTCGCCTTGTATCATCTCCTCCGCCATCATTAGCGGTGAAATATATATACCATTTGCCGTTGATCACATGCAATTCCGGCGCCCATAGATTCTGACATCCGGGACCCGAGGCAGGCGGTGTATAGATAACCTCATGCCGTCCTTCAGCAATTCCGGTCATTGAAGTAGCCGATCTTAATTCCAAATGGCTTCTTTTGGTTACCATTAAATAATATTTACCGTCTGTATGCTTCATCATCCACGGATCTGCTCCGCCCGTCAAAATAGGATTCACAAATGTTTTATCCATTTCAACCCGCCTCTCTGTAACTATTCCAATCCGTCGGTTGATATCGGAGTCGCTCCCGCTACTAGCTCGCGATAGGTTTCAATCGGAAGCTTAGGCACGCGATCGAATGTTAGCAGGCCGTTTTTCTCCTGCTCGACATCGGTCAACTGCGTATAGCAATAGCCCTGCAATCCGCCGGCAGCGATAACCGGACGCATCACCGCGGTCAAACGGTTCAAGAAGTCCTGATTATCTTTCGCCGATGAGTAACCCCAGCCTTCACTGCTGCCCTGAATGTACGAAATACCTCCGAATTCCGATAGCTGTACCGGCTCGCCATGATAAGAGAATCCAGGAATCATAATTTTTCTGCCTTGTGGATCACTCTTAATGGCTAACTCGGGCGTTGCATATCTGCGCGCTAATACTTCTTCCCGGCATTCATAATCATGAACCGTATAAATATCCGATTTTACATGCTCCCAGCCGTCATTCGAAATAACCGGTCTAGTGTCATCCAGCGATTTGGTTAAATAATAGAGCGTGGAAGCATGGTGCTGCTGTCTTTTGTCTATTAAAATATTGGGCGTTCCCCAGCTCTCATTCAGTGGAACCCAGACGACGATACAAGGATGGTTATAATCACGTTGAACCGCTTCCTGCCACTCCTTCGTAATTCGGCCTACATATTGCTCCGAGAATTGATAGGCATTGGCCATTTCTCCCCACACAAGCAATCCAAGCTTATCGCACCAGTACAAATAACGCGGATCTTCAATTTTCTGATGCTTCCTCGCGCCGTTGAACCCCATCTGCTTCGTCAATCCCACGTCGGTACGCAGCATTTCATCGCTCGGAGCCGTAAGCACGCCGCCTGGGAAATAACCTTGATCCAAAATTAGCTTCATATAATAGGGACGGTTATTTAAACATATAACGCCATCTTCTATCGATATTTTCCGCATACCGAAGTAGCTTTTCACTTGATCAAGTTCTTCTTCGCCGTCCAGCAGCCTAAATTCGACGTCATAGAGATGCGGCTTCTCCGGCGACCACCAGCGTCCAAGGCCGTGATCGTTAAAGTCATGCAGCTTAATGGAAACTTCCTCTTCCTGCGCCATGACACGAATGACATCCTCGGCTATCAGCTCGCCCTCAAACGATATTTTTATGCTGAGCCGTAAGCTATTGTATAATTCCGTGCCCTTAATATAACTGCGAATATGAATTTTATTGGAATCGATATCCGGCGTCAGTCTCACGTGTTCCACATGCGCAGCATTTACCGCCTCGATCCATACCGTTTGCCATATGCCCGTCGTCCGTGTATAGAAGACCTGTTCCGACTTCTC
Organism: Paenibacillus sp. FSL H8-0548; assembly: GCF_038630985.1. Lineage (NCBI taxonomy): Bacteria > Bacillati > Bacillota > Bacilli > Caryophanales > Paenibacillaceae > Paenibacillus > Paenibacillus sp. FSL H8-0548. Next base: position 319,685 of record NZ_CP152049.1, on the reverse strand, counting down.
CTTCCAGTACTGCTTGCCTCTAGGCAGCGTGACATCCTTGCTGTAATCCTGTGCACGCACAACGATGATGTTTTTCCCGCTAACCTGAAGGGCTGCTGTAACATCGGCTTGAAAAGGGGTATGGCCGCCCTCATGGGATGCAACCAAATGCCCGTTCACCCATACCTTAGCCTCGTAATCGACAGCGCCAAAATGAAGGATAATACGTTTTCCGGCATATTCAGAGGGCAGCTCGACATTTTTACGGTACCATACAATATCGTGAAAGGCTTGTTCATGAATGCCGCTCAGCTCGCTTTGATAACAAAACGGCACTTGAATCTTACGGTCAAAATTTTCTCCCTCATACCATCTATTGTCGCAGCCAACATTCGTATCATCGTAGGCAAATTCCCACTCCCCGTTTAAATTGAGCCAGGAAGTCCGTTCAAACTGCGGTCTAGGATATTCATTTCGTGATGGTTCAATCATGTTCCCACTCCAGTCCTATTGCTTATGCTTATATATTATTTTTTCAACGGTTTCACAATTAAATCGTAGAATGATAGGGTTGAGCGTTCAGCATGAATGCCTACCTTGCCATATAAAAATGGTTGCGGATCCGTGTACTGAATTAGCGGCTTCGGATCATCATTTAGAAACACTTGAATAGTCCCGCCTTTTGCTGCTGCCTTCAGCGTATAAACGCGTCCCGGTTCCAGCTCTACGGTTTCACTGGTTATAAGCTCGGAATCATAGTTCAAACGATGCAAGGTCAGCTGCGAAGAAGAAATGCCAATATAATAGCCCATCGCCGCATCTCTGACTTGAGCGGGATGATACGATTCATTCGTCTCGCGTATAAATAGACCGCCAATATCCGTATCCGCATTCAGCTTCACGCCAACCGAAAACGTATAGTCATCCCATGCGTCGCTGCCCGCAAACAAGCGGTCATCCTCTGTCCCGCTGCCGGTATAAGCATGGTCGTCCTCTCCAAATAAACCAAAACCCGATTGAACAGGCAATTGCTCGAATGATTGCTGCTCTTCCAGCTGCTCGGCAGTAAACAGTTCAAAGGATTGAATAACAGCCGCGCCGCTTTTTAATTCAAGCTTCAGTTCATGAAAGCCGGCGGAAATATCCAGTGTTCCGATTCGAAGCTTGGCTGTGTCTTCCGTAAAGGCCGGATCATCAGCGTTAATCTTCGTTTTTACCGGATCTCCTCCGTCAATGGACCATTCCAGCACGATATCCTTCTCTGGCTTCCGGAGAGCTAGACCGATTCCATACTTCGCATCAGCCTTCGCATTGAGCTTGTATTTTAACCAGTCTCCGGACTGCTGCAGCGTTACGGAGTAGCTGCCGTCATCGCTTTTTTGGATGGGTACGCCGTCTGCCGCCCGGTATGCGCTTATTTCTGATGACTTCTGCTCTACGTGGAAGCCTCGCTCCGCTTCCTTCAAATAATGAACCGCTTCAATCATGCCAGGTACCGGCTTATAAGCCTCAAAATCACTGCTGCCGCCTGCATCATTCGCGAACGCCGTATATTCATAAATCGGCTTCACATTCGTTGCAAAATACCCGATTTTCCCTTCGCCTGGACCAGCCGTTTCTTCCTCCAGCTTCTTCATCCCGTCAAAGAAAACAAGAACTTGGTCGTCACGCCGCTCTACCCGTATCGTATGCAGCTTCGAGTAATCAAAGTCAGAAGGAAGCGCGGCATAACCGCCATGCTGCTCGGAACCATTTTTTACAGTAATATAGTGAAGCTCATGTTTCGATGGCAGCAGGATAACCGCTGAATAATTAGAGGCGTCTGTATATGAAAATACCGCTTCAACCATCCCGTTACCCGCTGCTGCGTCTGCTCCGTCCAAACGGAAATTATATTCCGCAATAAACGTCGCTTCTGTCGCCAGTTTGCTGAGCACCGTCTCGCCTTTTGCCGTCTCTGTCTTGTCCCACTGTTCAGCCGCGATCCCTTCTGACAACCAGCCATATAAGGCTGGCATGGCAGGCGCAGGCTGCTTATGGTCATGCGTGGGGCCAAATACAACCAGCTTATCGCCATTATAAGCAAGCCGGTCAATATTGAGCTCGCGTACCGGGGGGCCTTCTGCGGAATGCCCGACCAAATTATGATAGGTCAAATAATAGGAATCCATATCCGGGCCAAGCACCGTCGCGCTATGCCCAAGCCCCTTAAATTCATCCTTCACGCCGATGACAATCGGATTGTTCGCAGGCAAGGCATAATCGCCGAAAGGGCCTTCTGTCGACACGGCATAGTTAACGCGATAGCCATTGCTGAATACATGATTTCCGGTATACGTCATATAATACAAGTCGTTTCGCTTCCAGATCATCGAGCCTTCCGTCCAATGCCCCAGAAAGGCGTTAGTCGTTACGCCGATATCAATTGTAAAGGGATCAGGCATCTCATGGGCGACAATGCCCTGCGTACCCGCATTCGTGAAATACCATTTTCCGTCATCATCGATAAATACGGAGCCATCAATGGAATTTCCTAGATTTTCTGTTTTGACAACGAACGGACCCGTTGGGCTATCACTCTGCAGCACATAATGTCCTTGTCCGGCGGGCGATGTATATAAGTAGAAGCTTCCGTTCCAATAAAAGACTTCGGGAGCATAAGCGCCTGTCGTGATCGGATCCTCTGTAACCAGCCCTTCATAACTCCAATCCACGAGGTTGTCGGAGCTCCATGCTTTGATGCCGGATCGAAAGTCCTTTGTACTGCAGTATAAGAAAAACCTTCCATTGTAACGCATGATGAAAGGATCGCCGATTCCGTAATCCTCCCACTCTTGGTCCAGCTTAAACGAGTTCGTATACACTTTTGCATCCTCCTTTAACAGGGTGATCTCTTTCTCATCCGGGCTGGATTCACAACCGCTCAGCATGAGCGCCAATGCTGCGGCAAGGAGTGCGACAGCTTTCATCGCCCTCCTTTTTCCTGCTACAAATATGCGCATCCGGTTAACCCTTTAATCCGCTGATCGCCATGGATTCGATAAAATAGCGCTGGCAGAAGAAAAATACGAGAATTACGGGAATCATGGAAATAATCGACGCCGCCAAAATAACCGGATAGTTAGAGGAGCCCATATATTGTGATTGCATTGAAGCAATCAAAACTTGAATCGTTTGCTTCTGCGGTGAGCTTAAGTAAATAAGCGGACCCATAAAATCATTCCAGATGCCCATGAAGCTTAATGCTGCTTGAGCCGCAATCGCCGGTTTGGCAACTGGCAATGCGATCGTCCAGAAGGTACGGAAGAATCCGCTGCCGTCCAGCTTGGCTGCTTCGACCAGCTCATTTGGTAGACCGCCCGCCAAATACTGCCTCAGGAAGAAAATAACGACAATGTTCCCGAATAGGCCAGGTACAATGAGCGGCAGCAGCGTGTCTGTCCAGTTGATCCTCGAGAAGCCAATAAATTGTGGAATCATAACGACCGAGAAAGGAATCATCATCGTTCCAAGCAAGGATAGGAAAATCGCATCCTTAAATGGAAAATCGATTTTAGCAAAAGCATAAGCCGCCATCGTAGATACAAAAATTCCAATTACGAGAACAAATACGACGATAATCATGCTGTTCATAAAGCCGCTAAGCAATGGAGAATCGTTCCAAGCCGTTACATAGTTTTTGAATGTAGCAGGATCAGGAATCCACTTTGGCGGAATTTCGAACACGTTTCGTTGATCTTTTAATGAAGTGGAAATCGTCCATACGAACGGTGCCAGCATGACAACCGAGCCGATACAGAGGATTAATGCCACCCAAAGGTTTGTCATTCTTTTTTGCAGCATGTGAAATCAAACTCCCCTCGCAAACTGTGACGGTAAACGATCAATCATTGTACACCCATTTCTTCGACAGTCGGAACTGAATGAGTGTAACGATGAAAATAATAACGCCAAGAACCCAAGCAACTGCGCTGGCATAGCCCATATTGAAGTACTTGAACGCATTTTCAAAAATATAAAATACTACGGTCGCCGCACTGTACTCCGGACCTCCGTCGCCTGCCAAGACGTAGATCTGGCTAAACGACTGGAATGCGCCGATGACGCCCATAACGATTACGAAGAAATGAATATTCGTGAGCAGCGGAATCGTAATCAACCACAGCTTCTGGAACGCATTTGCGCCGTCTACTTCAGCAGCTTCGTAATACGTAGATGAGATGGACTGTAATCCAGCCAAGTAAAGCACCATCGTACCGCCAACGCCGCCCCATACGCCCATAAGAATCATGGAAGGTTTAATCCAGCTCGCATCACCGAGCCAGTTAGGTCCTTCGATGCCAAACCAGCTCCACATCGTTTGATTGAGCAGTCCAAAATCTTGATTCAAAATCCACTGCCACAGCAGCGAAACGGCAATGATCGGGGAAATAACCGGCAAATAATAAATCGTCCGAAGATAGGATATGCCCTTGAGCGGCCGGTTCATCATAATCGCCAGTAGCAGCGCGACTACCATCCCAATCGGAATGCCAAGCATCATAAACACCGTGTTATAGAGAGATTTGTACACCTTCTCGTCGTGGAAAACCTCCACATAATTCTCAAAGCCAACAAATTCAGGCGGTGTAACGAGATCCCAAGAGGTGAAGCTCAGCCAGGCCGAGTAGAGAAGCGGCGCGACTCCAAAGATGAGAAAGCCAAGTACCGGCGCTGCCACAAATAGATAGGCCCAAATGTATTCTTTGCGGATATAACTAGGTTTTCTTTTTTTCATGCGTACACATCCTCGCACTAGCTATTCGTTATTTAAGTTTTAAAATGAACCTGATTTTTTAAATTATTTATTGCCCTTGTCATACAGCTCCTGAAGCTTAGGCTGCATTTCCTTCGCCCAGTCGGCTGCCGTCATCCTGCCGTCCCATACCTTGCCTGCCTCTTGCCACATCGTATCGATCCATTTCGTATCCTTCGAGGCGAATTCCACCGGCGGATGCCCGTAATCCTCGATAATGTCCAAGAACACCTCGCGGTTAGCCGGCGCTTTGTCATAAGCCACAAACTCACCTTTGGCCATATCGATCAGGTTAGGCACCGCTTGGCCCAGCTCATAGTTTTGCTTCTGGCCCTCCGCGTCCAGTGCCAGGAATGCAGCGAGGTTAAACGCTTCCTGCGCATGCTTCGATTTGCTCGAGACCGAGTAGCCCATCGACCCCACCCATGTTCCCGCTTTTCCTGTTGCTGGATTTACCGGCCATGCCGCAATATCCCATTCGAACGGCAAATCCCAGAAGCCCGGTTGATCCCACGGACCCATCGGGAACATGCCTACTTTGCCTGCCACGAAACGAGAATAAGCATTCAGCGCTTTCTCGTCCTCCGGCGACGGGGTTACGTTGTGCTTCAAGCGAAGATCCGCTACCCACTGCATCGCGTTTGTGAATTCAGGGGTATCGATGGTTACCTTGCCTGTGCCGTAGTCGATGAAGTCTCCCCCGCTTGCCCATACAGCTCCTTCAAGCGTAAAGTTTGCCCCGCCGTAAATATCGATCTTGCCGTCTCCGTTATCATCTTTTGTCAGCTTCTTCGCTGCGTCCAGCCAGTTATCCCATGTCCATTTGCCAACCTCGGCCGGCGGCAATTCCACTCCGGCTTCCTCGAACATCGTTTTGTTGTACGCCATTGCCCATGGACCTACATCCTTCGGCAGGCCGTACAGATCGCCTTGTCCGAGCTGCGTGCCGTCAAAGCGGTAACGGTCGAGCGCCTGCTTCCATACATTATCCTCTTGGAACAGCTCGGTCGTTTCTAGAAACGGCTGCAGGTTCTGAATCGTACCTGCCTCAGCGAATTTATAAAATTGCGGACCCGATACGTAGAATACATCCGGCGTTTTGCCTGATGCGACCAGCGTGGACAGCTTTTGGTTGTATTCCGCCGGAGGCACGCTTGTATATTCAACCTTTACGTTCGGGTATTTCGTTTCATAGGATTTAATGAGTTTCATGAATATTTCCTTCTCCTGCGGGCTGCCATGGCCCATAAACGAAATCTTCACCTGCTCCTGCGGCTTATTTCCCGTTTCTGCTTCTTTGTTGCCCGCGTTGCCGTTCGTTGTCGAGCCGCTGCCATTATTGCCCGATGAGCATGCTGACAACAGCATCCCGAAGCATAATAGAAAAATAAGTCCAAGCTTTGCCGATGGTTTTCTCTTCATTTCAATTGACCCTCCCTCGTAATTTAAACATGCTTGGCGCAAGATGTAAGCGCTTAAATCAATAAACTAATTATAAATTATATTGTTATATGTTTATATACTAAATACAATATAAAAAAGCACCTCTGCACAAAAGCTGTGCGAAGATGCTCCTTATAGGCTAAAGCTTATTTTTTACAAAACTTCACGGGTACGACGATCCGCTGCGGCGTATATTCGCCTTGCAGCTGCGCATGCAGCAAATCAACCGTAACCCTGCAGATTTCATCTTCATTTTGCTGCAAATAGGATACATCCTGAAAATCCGGCTGGTCGAAGCAGACAAGTTCGATGTCGTCCGGCACTGATTTTTTCAACCGTTTGGCAGCATAGTAAGTATAGTTGGTCAACTCCACATTTACTACGAAAGCAGCAGAAACCGCAGGCCTTTCGTTCATGAAGGCTTCTATAATAGGCTGCGCCTTGCCGCTTGATATATCCTCGATTTTTAATATGCACCACAAATCCTTATCAATCGGAAGCTTCTTGGCCATATAGGCTTTCTCGAAACCGCTCAACCGCTCCTCGGTCGCCGTATTCGTAATCTCCGGAGTAATAAGCGCAATATGCTCGTGACCGCTCTCCAGCAAATGCGTAATCGCCTGCTCCGTGCCGTTCACATTGTCCGAACTAACGCTGTACGTTCGGATTTCTTTTAGGAATCGGTCGATCAGTACATGGGGAAATTTATCGAGCGACAATCGCAAAATACTATCATTGTAGCGTTCCTCTTCCGTTGGAAACACAATGAGTCCCCTTACGCCGGAAGCGACCATCGATTCAATTGCCGCACTCTCTTCAATTTGAGACTCCCGCGTAATACGGACCTGCAAGCTGTATCCGCCAGCCGTCACGTATTTCTCAATGGAATCAAGGATCTTCTGATCCACCTTGGTCTTCATACACGGCAAAATGAGTCCAATCACGTCTCTCGCATGGCTGGATGCAACAGCTTCTACAGTGGATTCGCCATCCTGCCTCACAAACGTCCCTTTGCCCTGCACACGAACGAGTACGCCTTCATCCGCAAGCCCGATCAAAGCATTCTTGCTCGTAATTTGGCTGACCCTATAGTGCTCTGCCAGCTCTTTCTCTGAGGGGACACGATCTCCGGGACGCAGCTTGCCTGTTTGAATTTGTCCTAAAATATCAGCTTGGATTTGTTTATATAAGGGATAATTTTTCACATCGCACCCTCTTTTTATATTAATATATCAAGTATACTAAATTGATTGTGATTTGTCTTTATAAAAAAACTGTGCCTCCGAGGTTAACAACCCGAAGGCACAGCATTTAATCTTTCTTATTCCAATTATTTGTTGCCCTTGTCATACAGCTCCTGAAGCTTAGGCTGCATTTCCTTCGCCCAGTCAGCTGCCGTCATCCTGCCGTCCCATACCTTGCCTGCCTCTTGCCACATCGTATCGATCCATTTCGTATCCTTCGAGCCGAATTCCACTGGCGGATGCCCGTAATCCTCGATAATGTCCAAGAACACCTCTCGGTTAGCCGGCGCTTTGTCATAGGCCACAAACTCGCCTTTGGCCATATCGATCAGGTTAGGCACCGCTTGGCCCAGCTCATAGTTTTGCTTCTGGCCCTCCGCGTCCAGTGCCAGAAATGCGGCGAGGTTAAATGCTTCCTGCGCATGCTTCGATTTGCTCGAGACCGAGTAACCCATCGACCCCACCCAGGTTCCCGCTTTGCCTGTTGCCGGATTTACCGGCCATGCCGCAATATCCCATTCGAACGGCAAATCCCAGAAGCCCGGTTGATCCCACGGACCCATCGGGAACATGCCTACTTTGCCTGCCACGAAACGAGAATAAGCATTCAGTGCTTTCTCGTCCTCCGGCGACGGGGTTACGTTGTGCTTCAAGCGAAGATCCGCTACCCACTGCATCGCGTTTGTGAATTCAGGGGTATCGATGGTTACCTTGCCTGTGCCGTAGTCGATGAAGTCTCCCCCGCTTGCCCATACAGCTCCTTCAAGCGTAAAGTTTGCCCCGCCGTAAATATCGATCTTGCCGTCTCCGTTATCATCTTTTGTCAGCTTCTTCGCTGCGTCCAGCCAGTTATCCCATGTCCATTTGCCAACCTCGGCCGGCGGCAATTCCACTCCGGCTTCCTCGAACATCGTTTTGTTGTACGCCATTGCCCATGGACCTACATCCTTCGGCAGGCCGTACAGATCGCCTTGTCCGAGCTGCGTGCCGTCAAAGCGGTAACGGTCGAGCGCCTGCTTCCATACATTATCCTCTTGGAACAGCTCGGTCGTTTCTAGAAACGGCTGCAGGTTCTGAATCGTACCTGCCTCGGCGAATTTATAAAATTGCGGGCCCGATACGTAGAATACATCCGGCGTTTTGCCTGATGCGACCAGCGTGGACAGCTTTTGGTTGTATTCCGCCGGAGGCACGCTTGTATATTCAACCTTTACGTTCGGGTATTTCGTTTCATAGGATTTAATGAGTTTCATGAATATTTCCTTCTCCTGCGGGCTGCCATGGCCCATAAACGAAATCTTCACCTGCTCCTGCGGCTTATTTCCCGTTTCTGCTTCTTTGTTGCCCGCGTTGCCGTTCGTTGTCGAGCCGCTGCCATTATTGCCCGATGAGCATGCTGACAACAGCATCCCGAAGCATAATAGAAAAATAAGTCCAAGCTTTGCTGATGGTTTTCTCTTCATTTCATTTGACGCCTCCCTTTGGTAAGTGCTTCATTAAACACGGTTTCGCCATCAAGGATTGTGCAATGGAAAGCTTTATGCAATGAGCCATCCTACAGTTGCTTTCGACGCCTGACTCGCTTTTGCAAGCGCTTCCTTGATGAGCTTATTCTAGTTTATATTGTTATAAGTTTAAATACTGTATTTAGTATAAAAAACAAATTATTTTTCTCCAACCATTCCTACATGCTTCAATTTTGATCTTTTACCCTCGAAATTTTGTACATGTCCACCCTTCTATCCTCATTTTCACATGTCCCTTTTAGCATAACGGCTTTTATTATACTAATTTCAGTATATATTTAAATACTAACATACCTTATAATCCGTTTTGAAGCGCTTACATTATGTAAAAGGAGATGATTTCACTTGTCCGTAGCCAAAAAAATGAGTATCACTGCAAGCTCAACCTCCTTACTGCTTATACTCACTACCCTGTTAGCCTGCTTTCAAGCTTTTGCAGCACCAGGCTTAGCTTGGCCTTCTAACACCTCCACTGTTTTTGCTCCATCGAACGGAGGGGTATGGTATCCGCGTTTGCTTAAGCTTAACAATAACGATATTCTTGCTTCCTTTGATACAAATGCCGGCGGCGGAAAAACAAGAATCATGATTGCCCGAAGCAAGGACGGCGGGCATAGCTGGTCTTCTGCCATACAAGCTGCGGCTGATGCGAACGGCGATGTTGGCAACGGACAAATGCTTCAGCTCGCGAACGGCGATATTTGGTTATCCTACCGGCTTGTCGTGCAATCCGGCTCCAATTACAGCACCTATCTTAGAACAAGAAAAAGCACGGACGGCGGCAATACGTGGTCGGATCTCGCAAACGGACAAATCGGAGCTACTTCCGCCAACTCCTTTAAAGGCTTATGGGAGCCGCATCTACAAATGCTAGGCAATACCGTCGCTGTTTATTATGCGGATGACGGTCCTGCGGCAGCTGGAACAACGGGTCTTCAAAAGCTCATTATGAAAACCTGGACCGGAAACGGCTGGAGCGCCGAAACGGTTGTCAGCGACGGCGTTGCCGCGGGTTCGAGAGACGGCATGCCCGTCATCACCCAAATGGCGGACGGAAGATATATGCTTGTTTTCGAGGCGACTGACGTTGCCGGTCATCCCTTCGTCATCAAATATAAGATTTCAGCTGACGGCTATAACTGGAATGTGCCCCGTCAAACCTTGTATATTCCATCAAAGGCCGGCAAAAAAGCCGGTGCTCCCTTTGTCGTGAAGCTCGGGGACGGTCGTCTTCTCGTTTCCTTCCAAACCGACAATGACAGCACTAATACCGGCGATGCCTACTCCTCCATGTATACGATGATCAGCGCCGATAACGGGGCGACCTGGCAGTTCCGCACCAATATTTTTCCGGTAAGCGACTCGACCAGCTCCAATTGGAATACCTTACTCCCTATAGATGCTACGCATGTGCTGGCGGCAACTAGCTCGGACTATCCTGCCAGCGGCGTTTATGTTCGCTTCGGCCATGCCGTCACACCCTCCAACACGAATCTGCTTACGAATTGGAGCTTCGAAACCGCCAATGTAAGCGGCTGGACAACGTTCGGCGATGATTATCCCGTACGAATTAAGATTCACGGGACAAATGACGGCGTTGGCGTTCCATCAGCGCATGGCAATCATTTTATCGGATTAACCGGAACAAGTGGTCCTGCAACGGCTTATGTCGGTCAAACCATCAGCGGTCTAGATAACGGCAATTATACGATGCGCGCGTATATGCGAAGCAGCGGCGGGCAAAGCGCATGCGTCATGGAAGCCAAAGACTTTGGCGGTACGATGCGGCAAATAACTTGTCCGGTAACGACGGCATGGACGCCAGTTACCCTTACTAATATTACGGTTACTAACGGACAAGCAGCGGTTGGATTTTTTGCCTCGAACACGCTAGTAAGCCAATGGGTCGATATAGACCGGGTTGAATTTTATCGGAATGACGTTTATAACGGTGTGGTATCCGGTGCTGTGTATAAGATCATAAATTCGCACAGCGGGAAAGCACTCGAGGTTGACGGCTGGGGGACGGCAAACGGAGCCAATGTGCAAATTTGGACGGAAGGCGCGAGCCAAGCGAATCAGCTATGGCAAATTACGAATGCGGGAGGTGGAGCGTACAGGCTTATTAATACGAATAGCGGAAAAGCGCTTGAGGTTAACGGCTGGGGCACTGCGAATGGAGCGAACGTGCAAATTTGGGACTATACCGGCAACATTAATCAGCTTTGGAAGCTCGTCGATACAGGTAGCGGATATATGAAACTTATCGACTCAAACAGCAATAAGGCATTAGACGTAGCAGGCTCAGGCACGGTGGACGGCACCAACGTGCAAATTTGGGATGATCTGGGCAATGGCGCTCAAAGGTGGAAACTCGTCAGGGTGAGTTGATCGAAGGATTAGGGTTCTCGCGAGGGTTACATCCCTTGCGAGAACCCTTCTGCATGTGAGCGACCTCGAAACAGCACCTTAAGCACGCATGCGTGCTTATTGCGACAAAGTAACCTTGATTTGCTACTCTTAAGAACACATAGGTGCTTAATGAGCCCATTCGGCGGGTGAGCTACCTCGAAACATCATCTTAAGCACGCATATGTTCTTATTGCGTCAAAGTAACCTGGATTTGCTACTCCTAAGAACAACATAGCAGCAAACGACGCTTTCTGCCTCGTGTGTCGCCTACATTCTGCGATATTATTTAATATTTATATCCTGCGGATGCGGCTCAGAGACGAGCTCCACCGCTTTGGCATTAGCTTCAACCTGCTCAGCGTCCTTGCAGCCCGGAATAACCGCGGTAACCGCAGGATGCTTTAAGCACCAAGCAAGTGCCCAGCTTGCCATCGTTACACCCTGCGGAACCTCCTCGCGCTGAATATGCTCCACTTCGAGCAGCTTAAGCCGAGTGCTCTCTTTATCATGTCTGTGGCGTACATCGTTATCGCCAAAGACCGCGCCTGGCCTATATTTGCCGCTCAGGTAGCCGCTTGCTAGAGGCACACGCGCAAGCACGCCAAGACCCTGCTCCTCGCAAGAAGGAAATACCCGCTCCTCTGGTGCACGATCCAGACGATTATAAACGACCTGAATAACGCGAGAGTTCACTTTCGATGAAGCCTCCGTCTGATGCAGATTATCATTGCTGCCGATCGATGTTCCGAGAAAACGAATCTTCCCAACAGCTATTTGCTTGTCCAGTACCGTCCAAAGCTCGTCGTTGTCGAAGGCTTGATCCGGACCCGAATGGAATTGATATAAGTCAATGTAATCCGTTTGCAGTGCTTTGAGCGAAGCATCCAGTTGAGCAACAACTCCCTCGGCGCCAAATACGTCGGTGCGAGTGAAACGCTCATGAAAATGATGTCCGAACTTTGTGGCGATGATCCAATCCTCACGATTGCGGCGGCTAATATAATCCCCGATGAGAGACTCTGAAAGATGATCACCGTAACATTCTGCTGTATCAATTAAATTAATGCCGAGCTCCCGCCCCTTGTCCAAAATCATATCCGCTTCCGTCTGCGAATATTCCCTTCCCCATTCTCCTCCGAACTGCCAGGTTCCAATCCCGATCACGGATACATTCAGATCTGTACTTCCAAGCTTCCTATATTTCACAGCCGACACTCCTCTCAGATCATCTCATGCCTTCTGTTTCATTTTACTCCTTCAGCTCAAAAATATGAAATTCTATTCATGATCGATCATCGAACTCACATCAGCAGTACTGTAAATGCGCAGCCATAATGAAAAGAGGCGCTGGTTATGCTACAATACTAAAATTGCAAAGGTAAACACCATAGGGAGGCTTATTGAAACACCATGCTCATTATTGGAATCGCTGGCGGCACCGGCTCGGGCAAAACTACCGTTGCCCGATCTGTCATTGACCGACTTGGATCAGACAAAGTAACCTTCGTATCCCAGGATAACTATTATAAAAACCCCATACATCTCAGCCTCGCCGAGCGTGAGCGGATTAATTACGATCATCCGTTTGCTTTCGATATTGAGCTTCTGACACGCGATCTCCTTCTACTCAGAGAAGGCAAGGCTGCCTATGCCCCGGTCTATGACTTCACCATTCACGCTCGCTCCTCGAATGAGTCAGTCGAGCTTAAGCCTAACCATATTGTCATTCTTGAAGGACTTCATGTCCTCTCTGAGGAAAGCATCAGAAACGTACTTGATATTAAAGTGTTCGTTGATACGGATCCCGATGTTCGCATCCTCCGCCGGGTGCTTCGTGATATTGAGGAGCGCGGAAGAACGATTCAATCTGTTCATGACCAATATCTTAATACAGTGAAACCAATGCACGAAGCCTTTATTGAGCCCTCCAAAAAATATGCTGACCTGATCATTCCAGAAGGTGGTCACAATGCCGTCGGCATCCAGCTGCTATCGATCCTTACCGAGCGATATTTGCTGGACGGTCCTGAGTCGTTAAATGTTTAGCAACAGCGCGTATGCAGCCTCATGGAACAAAGAAGCACCTCGTTTGGGGTACTTCTTTGTTCCACAACTATACAGCAGCGTATCCACTTATAGCCGAATACCCAGCTCCCGTTATTTTGCAAACCGCAAAATCGCTATCGCTGCCCGTTCCCTCCGCTCTGCATCCTCACTTCCCATCGCACTCTTTAATATATCCAGTGCCTCCTTGACTGTAGCCTCATCTACAAGACTCATCTTGCCCGCTTCTTCATGCGGCACTTCGGCGGTCTTCGCCATCCACTGCTCCATCTGCTCATGAGTAACCTCGCGCTCAAATTCTGCTAGTGTCGCCTGCTTCCCGACTAACTGCTGCAGCTCTGCATGTAATTCCTCCCGTGGAAGGCTCTTTAGCCATGTGACGCCGCGCCGATGACTGATATTATCCTCCGATTCGCTGGTGCGCTCCACGTAATAATAGTCACCGAGATCGCCAAGATGAGCATGGTCTCCATCCGTCATGAGAACATAATCACCATCCTGCATCGTATATACGAATAGACTGATCTCCGCCAAGCGATCAAGTAAGGCCTGTCCATCATCCAAACATGCTTCAATAGCCTTCGCCTGCCATTCATCCTTGTCGACATGCTCCAAATCAGCTATACCCGGCCAATCAAAGCCTACATAATTATCTTTCAGAAAGTACGGCATGGGATTAAAGTGATTAGACTTAAGCCCCATATAAAATAAATTCATTCGAGACTCCTCCATCGCTTAGCTCGGTCATTTCAAATCTTCCATCCATATGATTTACATCGGCTTCTGAAGACGAAAGATTGCCTGCGCATGATCGCCAACCTCCCATTTCCCTTAAAGATCGCTAACCTAATTCCTTGCGGTGCACTCTGCAATTTAAAGTGCTTCTGCTATCTAACGATTATTTTATCCTTGAATAGAGAGCTGAGCAATTTCTTTCTCTTGCTCTTCCAGCTTAACACGCTTTAAACTGGAATATATTTCATTTCCCATTGCTCCTAATTCTCCATAAGTTAAATCTCATTTAGCAGATAGCCGTTTCTTCATATGTGTGGCTTATTTTGTTATTTGAAATACATCTCTGTATTTCCTTTTTCTTCTCTAAGGTTACTTACATATCGGCAATAATGTTGATAGTGGGCATGATATAGTTGACCATTTTTCCCCGGAGAATAGGTCAAGTATAATTGACGACGGCTCGTGCTAGCTGTGTTGGAGCCGCTTTGATGCGGTGTAAAGGAATGGAAGATAATAATATCGCCTGGCTCCGTCTCGACGATTTCGCCCTTGGACGCATCAATCTCAGCAATTTCTTCCGCATTCATATTGCGAAATTCTCCTCTCGCTGAACGAAAGCGATCATGATAGCCTGGAAAAAGCTCCAAACCCCCATTTTCTTCTGTCGCACCATCGATGGCTACCATAACTGAAATTAATCCTTCTAACGGGAAGCCCTGCCACCACGAGGCATCCTGATGCATGGTATACCCAGTAACACCTGGAAGCTTGTAGATGAGTTTGTCTTTAAACAACGTAGGCTCATCCATATAGATATCACGCAGCGGGGCCAGTATGCGCTCATCCTTTTCTAGAGCATGAAATACATCTGAAAGATCCTGTACAGGATCAATCTTCTCAATAATCGAACGATTATTGATATTACGGTAATTTACGCGCAGATTATTCGGATCAAGATACTCATCCAGAGTGAGCAGGCGCATACATTCCTGCTGCCATACGGCTGCCTCTGCGGCAGTAAAGACATTACGCAGTACGAGATAGCCATTATCGTTAAAATCTTTTAATTGACCAGAAGTAAGAAATTTTGTGATTTTCATCTTAACACATCCTCTTCTTTTTTTAAGATCCATATCGTTTTTTGTCATTTCCTGATATCATGATACTACTTGCAAACCAAGCAGAACATGCATGAACTTATCAACTTTCATATCCTTTTTTGTGCGAACCTGAGAGGAGGCGCCAGGCGATGCTGAAACATTCATTTCAAGCAAAACTGATGCGATGGCACAACACTTCAATAAAACAAGTCTTTATGCTGACGGAGGATACCTATGATGGCTGGGTCATATTAGCAGCTGATGAGGGCAGCTTCGATTATCGTATAGGCGAGGAAGAAGGCCGGGCGAAATTTGGTGATATCATCTTGTGCCCTCCTGGAATAACGCTGTACCGTAAGGAGGTTGACAGTCTCTCCTTCCTCTTTATTGAGTTTGACTGGTGTGACGAAGAAGGGACTCCACTGGTGCCTGGGCCAGATCTTCCTTACGGCAAAATATCTCTTCAACGCATGGAGCGTTATTCTTCAACCTATTCGTGCATCCGAGAGCTCTCCCACTCGAGTATGAACGAGCAATTTTTCTATAAACAACATCTGTTAATGGATTTATTGTATTTATATGTGCTAGAGCAACAAGAACACACCGCTCACTTACCCGTGAGAGATCCTATCGTTCGAATGGCCGTTCTTCATATCCAAAAGCATGCATATGAGCCGTTGTCCTTGAAGCTATTAGCAGATCAGGCATCCTTAAGCCAGTCACAATTTTCTAGACGGTTTCAAAGTGCCATGAGAGTATCCCCCATTACCTATTTGACGATGATTAGAATGCGTAAGGCCCAAAGTCTATTAATGAGCAGCGAACTTACTTTAGAAGAAATTGCCCCGCTTTGCGGTTACCAGAACGGCTTTTATTTGAGCCGGGTATTTACAAATAGCTGTAACATGAGCCCTTCCGCGTTTCGGAAAGCGTATCGAATATGACCTTTCTTATATACTTTCCTATATTTGAGAAAAGGGACTTCTACGGCCATATGCCGCAGAAGTCCCTTTTATTTCAACTCCATTATCCAGATCCATAAATGAGATGACTTATATCGGTTTACTCCTACACCCATTGCTGATGGATCATGAGTATCTCTTTCTCTGACAAAGCACGATTGAACACAGCCAAACCTCCGAGCAAGCCATTATAGAAGTTGCCGATTTCACCGGAACGGTTGACCGCCCCTACGGTAAAGTCTGCACCGCCTTCTCCCCCATTAAATAGTCCATCCGGGTAAGCGTAAGGATTATACCTATCTCTACGATCAAGCCGTCCATCCAGATATGCCCTTGCTTCCATACCATCATAAGTAAAGGCAATGAAATGCCAATCTCCTTTGGAGACGGGTGTAGCCCCGATTGCGCTTGTCATGCAGTATTTATACCCCGGAGTTGGACCCCCAACAGCAGACACATGGCCGCATACTTGTTCCGAACTGTCCCATATTTCCAGATTAATGAACATACCGTACTGGCGCTTTTTAGCTGTTTCATTCCATATTCCGGCAATAAACTCACATCCGCTGCTCGTGATCTCAGCACGGTTTATCCAGGCTGCGACAGTCAGAGTCGCCTGCGGTCCATGAATATTTAGTTCAGGGCAATCATTGCGAGGAATACTGAGCCAGCTGCCATTCGTTAAATTGACTGAGTTCGCTCCAAAAACACCTTTTTCCGCCTGTTCTACTGTCTCGTTCATTTTCTTCAATCGGTACGGATAAGGTCCCTTTGCCACGTATTCATCGCCACAAGCCTCCTGAAAATCCCAGAAGCTAACGAGTCCATCTACTCCTGTTATCCAATTAACACCTGAATGTGCAGCACTCTTCATTTGATATTTCTCCTTGCCTCGTCAGTTTGCTTATACAGCCTCTTCGCTCTCTGCTTCCTCTTACTTAAAGTAGCTTTTGTTTAGAGTCGTCGCGTCAACCCCGCGAGTAGCATAGCGGATATAATGCTGATAATGCGCTTTATATAACTGCCCATTTTTTGTAGGAGAATAAGTCAAAAACAGCTGTCTCCTGCTTGAATCCGATGTATTTGAGCCACTTTGATGTGGTGTTAAGGACGAGAATAGAATCATATCCCCTGGATTCGTCTCATAGATTACCCCTTTAGAAGCATCAATGGCGGCAATTTCCTCCGCATCAAAATTACGAAGCGGCTCTTTCTGACGCAGCTTATCATGATACCCAGGAAACAATTCCAAACCGCCGTTAATTTTAGTGGCACCATCAATGGCAACCATGACAGAGATCAGTCCTTCATACGGGAACGTATCCCAGAAAGCAGCATCCTGATGCATCGTATAGCCAGCATTCCCAGGTAGTTTGAAGATTAATTTATCTTTGAAGAGAAGCGGTTCATCCATATAAATATCTCGAAGCGGTGCCAAAATCCGCTCATCCTGAAAGAGATTAGCAAAAACCGGCGATACGTCCAGGAGAGGATCAAACTTCTCAATCATTTTCTCTCCATTAGCTATCTGACGAAAAGCAACACGAAGATTCAGTGGGTTCACATACTCTTCGAGGCTTTGAAGACGGTCGCATTCCGCTTGCCATAAGCGTACTTCTTGCTCGCTAAACACATTTCGCAGTACCAAATATCCCGTTTGCTTGTAGCTTTCCAGTTGCTCATACGTTAGATTTAAATTCATTTGAATATTCCCTCCTCTGAATGTATACCGCCAATTATTTACATTTGCACTAAAGATGCAGCCTTCCACTCCCATGAAGCTCACTCTTAACCATTGGCAGCCGAATACGGATGCATGTACCAATACCCAAGCGGCTAAAGCATTCTACTCCGTAATTGTCCCCGTAATACAGACGAATCCGTTGATGCACATTTTTCGCACCGTATCCGCCGCCCCGATCCTCTTGCAGCAGTATAGCTTGCTGCTTACGGGTCATGCCCACTCCATCATCAATAACATCGAATACGTAATGGGCATTGTCCGCATATACTCGCACGATGACTGTGCCAGAATGGTCTTCCTTTTGCTGAATCCCATGCAAGACCGCATTTTCCACTATGGGTTGTAAAATTAACTTCGTAATTCGACAACTAAGCAATTCACTGTCTACCTCATACCAGTAGCTAAGCTTTTCTGAAAACCGAATATCCTGAATATTCATGAAGGCTTGGACATGACCTAGCTCATTCACCACAGTTGTCAGCTCCTGACCACGATTCAAGCCAAGCCGAAAAAATTTCGACAATGAATCTACGAGAGAAACCATATGATCTGCCTTGATTTTCATCCCCATCCACTTCAAGGTATCCAGTGTATTGTAGAGAAAATGAGGCTTAATCTGTGATTCCAATGCCGTAAGCTCTGCTGCCTGTTTTCGTACGCCCATGAGATAGACGGTCTCAATCAGCTCTCTTATCCTTAAGACCATACTATTGTATTGCGATTGCAATCCCGATATTTCATCGTTTCCGGTAACTCGGATCAATTGACCGTAGCTCCCATGCCTAACATCCTGCATATGCACAACTAGAGTACGTAAACCACGAGTCAACTGATTAGCCAATAGAGCCGCTGACAACGTTGCCAAGGAGATGACAAGAAGACCAATTAAACCTGTAAATTTTCCAATGATTTGGCTCTTGGCCCTAATTTCTTGAACGGGAACCAAGGCCGCGATCTCCCAGCCGCTGTACTCCACCTCTTGGAAAATAGTGAAGTAGTCCGTCTCGCCTAGCTGAATAATAGGCAGTTCCTCTGAGGGACTCGCGTTTAGTATCTTATCCATTACATCGCTTTCCGCGTAATCGGAAATCGCCGCGGAGGTAAAGGAGGTAATCCTCTCTCCATTGTTATAGACGAAGATGGCACCGTTTTCAGAAAAATTCACATCCTTGAAAACGCCGTTCAGCACATCCTCCTGAATATCGATAGCAACTACGCCCAGTACCGTTTTAAGATTGCGCAAGTCATTAATGGTACGAAACAAAGAAATGACCTCTTGCTTGTTCGAAGGCAAATATTCCTGCTCGTAAGTACTCTTCCACAAGATGTGCCCATTCGTATCCATTATTTGCTGTATTAATTCACTGTCTAGATCCTGCATTCTAAAGATGTTATTGTTCTCGCGTGAATATAGTGAATCACCAGGAACGAATAGCCGAATTCGGTAAATATTCCGATTATTCTCTAGATTAGATATAATGCCGATCAAGTCTTGAAAATCATTCAGCAGTTGTACCGTTGTCGTATCGCCGTATCCTGATTGCGCCCTCTTCAGAATAGGCTGCAGCCGTGAATGAGTCAGAATAAGCTCTGATACATTCTCTACTTCCTCCAGCCTATACGTGATATTGATGGCAGCTTGATGCAGCGCTTGCTTAAATGTCGCACCGACTTGCTCCTCCACAATCTGTGTTGCCTTCATATACGAGAAATAGCCAATCAGAAATGTCGCCAAAACAATCAATGTCAAATAAGAAAGCATGAGCTTCCCCCGCAGGGTGATCCGTCGTGGTAAGAGTATTCGAACGGTTCGACCCAGCATGGACAGCACCCTCACAGCAGCTGCACTAATCCTCATAACCACTGTTCTCTATAGTCCTTCGGACTAAAACCTGTATATTTCTTAAAGACCTTAGCGAAATAGTTGGCGTCTGAATATCCCGTACCCCCAGCAATTTCATAGATCCTGAAGGATGGATCACGCAGCATCCGCTTTGCGTGTTTCATCCGAACCTTCGTCAGATGATCGACAACCGTCTCACCGGTCTCCTTCTTAAAGACACTTGCCATATGGTTGATGGATAGACAAACCTCAGTAGCAATGTCCTGAATCGTAAGCCGTTCCATATATCGTTGTTCAATTAGCTTAATAATCTCTTGGGACAACCGCTGATCTCGAGTACCGCTGCCGATGGTCAATACTTGACTCGGGATATAATCCGCGATCATTCGATCCCGCTTTACCTGCAAGATGACTTTGCCCATCACCTGCTCCAGCTCAATCTGGTTGAATGGCTTAACTAGATAGTCGACGGCATTAAACTTGAGCGCTGATTTAATATATTGGAAATTCTCGAATGCACTAAGAACAACAATCTCTACCGGATGACCCTCTTCCCGAATGGCTTGAATGAGCTCCAGCCCATTCATGCCCGGCATCACCACATCGGTAAGCAAAATATCCGGCTTGAGATCCCTGACCTTTTGAAGTGCTTCCTTGCCATTTTCTGCTTCACCACTGATCTGAATACCCATCTCAGACCAAGCGATATAATCGCGCAGTCCCTCACGAATAATATCTTCATCGTCTACTATGATCATGGATAACACGAATCGTTCCTCCTAACCTGCCTTTGAAAAACAACGCAGATAAAATCAACTTCTCGTGTCCTATTGTACCACTCTCAATCGAGACTATTTTGCAAGATTGCTAGGTTTCACTTGAATGTTTGGTACCATTCATTGATTGCTGTTAGTGATGCCTCACCCCCAAGGCTGTTCCATTTGTTCACATACTCATCAAAGGCATCAATCGGCAAAGCTCCCGTAACTATTTTTATAAAATATTCATTCGTTAAATCCAACAGTGATTGCGAATTTTCTTCAACCTCAGGAATCGGAGGTGCAAAGTTCGTGATCTCTGTGTACTTCACGTATTCTTTAAGCGGTTCATAATAAGGTGAGAAGCCCTTCAGCGCTACCCGATTCAAGAAGTTCTTTTCAGTATCCCACAGCTGATAGTAAATTCTGTAACGGATCTGTTCTGCGGCTTCAGTAGCGACTATGACACCATCTGTTGTATTATAATGATTTCCTTCCCATCCGTAGGAGACGACGTTCAGTACATCTTCTGCCATATAGCTATTGATAAATTCAACAGCCTCCTTCACTTTTTTGCTTGATTTCGGCACTAGCATATAAACACGTACTGGCGTATTCTGCTGATAACCGAATTTACCGTCTGCACCTACTGGCGGGTGAATGAACTCTAGCTTCGCATTTGGGTTTTTCTCCAAAAGAGCCTCTGTTATGCCCTTGGCATCCGCCCAACCGATTGTAGCCATCGCCGCTTGCCCGCTAACCATTTTCTCTTGTATATTAGGATTTTTATTGACGGGATACTCACGATCCAAAATTCCTTCTTTATATAGATTGTTCATATACGCCAGGAATTCTTTGGCAGCCGGTTGTGTATACGTATGAACGACATGATCACCCTCTACGACATACTGGGAGCCCAGGCCAAAGGCGCCAGAAAAGCTCTGAATATAACCAAAAGTATTCCCATTTCCATCAGCAGCCCCGCCTAGCAGCGGTATAAGCCCACTATCAGACTTTTTCTCTTTAATTGTCTTCAAAGCAGCCGTATATTCATCCAAGGTCTTAGGAATTGCAATTCCGAGCTCATCCAAAATATCTGTTCTTACGAGCATTCCCATCGTTGATACCTGATTCTGAGGAACCGCGATCGCATAGATGCTGTCATTATAGGTAACCGCTTTCCACGTATCTGCAGGTACGGTTTCCATAATTCTTGGTCCGACCTCTTTCAATGCTTCATCAAGCGGCGCGAGCAATCCTTGCTGTGCCAAATTAGCATAAATTTCTTTGCTGCCTGTAATAATTAAATCCGGTGCATCTCCGGAAGCCATCATAATATTGATCTTCTGATCAACACTCTCCTTCGGCTGCATTTCCCATTCAATGTAAAAATTTGTTTGCTCTTCAATGTAGCTTACAATTTCGTTTTTATTCAAATCTGTCCCAGAAGGAAATTCCTCAACATTGGATGGAACATACACCTTTAGCTTCGTCTTTTTATCTCCATCGGCGGTTGGGCTCTTATCCTTTTCCGTTGACCCCGTGTTGCTGTTCTTGCCCTCCGATGAAGCATTATTGCCTCCGTTCCCGCATCCCGCAATCATGATCATCACAAGCATCGCGATTAACACCGCTTGAAGCCTTCTATCCCATCTAGTTCTCAAAAGTAATTCCTCCCTTTTTGTTTTGTTAATCTATGAATAAAGAATGGTTAAGCTTTAGCCCCCACTCTGAATTCCGATAAGATGGCTGAACAGTATCGGTTAAACCCCCTTATTGCTTGACAGCCCCCAGCATAACACCTTTAACAAAGTGCTTCTGGAGAAAAGGATACACAAGCAAGATAGGCAATGTAGCCGCCACGACCGTTGCTCCTCGTACCGATTCTTGCGCGGTGTTCATCATCAAATCAAGATTGTTTATATCGGCACTTGAAGCATTAATAATAATTTCTCGTAGATAGACCTGCAGAGGAAACAAACTATGCTTGTTAATATAGATCAGCGCATCAAAATAATTGTTCCAATATTCCACGGCATAGAATAATGAAATGGTAGCAATGGACGGCATCGCAAGCGGAATCATAATTGAAAACAAGATTTTGAAATTTGAGGCTCCATCGATCTTCGCTGACTCCTCCATACTATCGGGGATATTATAGAAATACAGTCTCATAATAATCATATTGAAAGGTGCTACCATACCAGGAATGATGAGCGCCCACAAAGAGTTCAAAAGTCCAATCTCCTTGACGATTAGATAAGTTGGAATGATCCCCCCACTGAACAGCATCGCGAAGATAAACATAAACATAATCAAATTCTGACCTCTTAGCCGCTTGCGGGATAATGCATATCCGGCAAAAATCGTCAGCATGGTATTCAGCGCTGTACCGACTACCGTAATGAACACCGTATTTCCGAAGGAGTCCCAAAACCTCCTGCTGCCGAGAACGATCTCATAAGCAGCAGCAGTAAAGCCCTTCGGCCATATAAAGATTTCTCCAGCTAAAACATAGGCCTCACTACTGAAAGACTTTGCAGCAATATTGAGCAGTGGCAATAAACACGCCGCCATAATCACACTGAGCAGGATATAATTGCTGATTTCGAAAACCATTTCGCCTCTCGATTTTAACTTCATTATGCTCTTGCTCCTTTGTCCTATTGTCTGGTTGCACCCGCGAGCATTACCATAGCCCACGCTCTCCGAACTTTTTGCTTACCGTGTTGGCTATAACGACTAACGCCAAGCCGATGAGTGACTGGAATAAATTCACCGCTGTACTGAAGCTATATTTCATTTGTCCCAAGCCGATTCGGTACACATACGTTCCAAGCACGTCACCCACGTTGTATACCATAGGGCTATAAAACATTAATACCTGCTCCAGATCATTCGCTAAGGCAGCGCCAAGTCGAAGCATGATGATGAAGACGATAACACTTCGAATTCCCGGCAAAGTAATATGCCAGATCTGCCTAAGCTTACTCGCTCCATCCATCCGTGCTGCTTCATATAACTGCGAATCGACAGCCATAATAGCCGCTAGATAAATAATGGAGCTCCATCCGCTTTCTCTGAAGGCAGACGATGCGACAAGCACCGCTCGAAAAAAGCGCTCATCCGTCATAAACATAATAGAGTCTATCCCCAAATAACCAATAAAAACGTTCACAATCCCGTTTGTCGGTGACAATAAATTAGCGAAGATAGCGCTTACAACAACCCATGATAGAAAATGCGGCATGTACGTAATACTTTGGCTAAAACGCTTAAATACCGTGTTTCTAACCTCATTGATCATTAACGCTAAAATAATGGGTATGGGTAATTGAAATACAAGCTTATATAGGTTAATGAGCAGTGTATTTATAAACACGCTATAAAATTTATCTGAACTAAATAAACTCTGAAAATGCTTTAATCCTACCCACTTGCTCCCCATAACTCCATCAAGCAAGTTATAATCCTTAAACGCAATGAGCGCCCCGTAAATGGGGAAATACTTAAAAATAATTAATACCGCCAAGCCAGGCAGGAGCATCAGATACAATTGATAATCCATTAAAAGTTCTTTCCATGCCTTGCTCGTTTTTTTAGTTTTTATTGGTTCTGCTATGGATGCGTTTGCTTTCATTAATCCAGTGCCTCCCTTTCATACTAAGTCATATCAGCTGAACTACATGCTTAGGATAAGTAATTATTCGACCTGTTCTGTAAGCCTTTTCATTTCCTAGTGTTCACATTATATAATTTGAGGTTCAACATTTGTACCTGAAAATAACACGATTTAGGGGAATATAACACGGACTTTGAATGGGGGGAGTTTATGTTGATCAAATACATACTGGGACACAGAAAAACAGGATCCCCTGCCTCGAAATGGAGGTAAGGTATCCTGTTTATACGATTTACTTATCCCGTGCCCAGCGCTGCCGCGGAGCTGTAATCGTTTCTCCCGTCTGAATCGCTTTTTCAATCATCATCCCGAGATAATGATCCTGCGAGGCATCCGCAAGGCTATACAGCTCAGGACCGCCATTCACATAATCGGCCATCTTCTGCAAGCAGCTCGCAATGGCAATTTCATCATCGTACAGCCGCGCCGGAGCGAATGGATTCTCATAAAGCCAACGTTCACCGCAAAGAATACCTTGAAGAAAATATCCTTCCTGATTTTCCAATTCGCCTTTATTTATTCTCTTTAGCTCTAGCTGAAGGGGAATCGTCGTTTCCTGCTGAATAATGACGCGACTATCAAATATTTCTCCCCGCTCCCCCCGTACTGACAGGTGGTTCGAACGAATCCATGAGCGATGCTGATCCTTCGTAAAATCATAAATTCCTAAACGGTCGCCGAAATCAAGCCATGCTAAATCCCTTTGAGAGGCAATTAATTTGTCTTCTGTCGGGGGACCGCTGCGTGTAGGCCCGCTAACCCAATTGGATTCGAAGCGCATAGCCCTTATTTTGACCTCTTCAAAGGCAACGCCCAGCATTTTGCGAATTAAGCTGACTCCATGATACAAATGAGAGATGGAAACAGTAGTTTCGGTAACTTTTCCGAGCATCCCTGATGCAATAGCTGCCAAGCGTGCCTCCTGAATCGGATGATATTGATATTGCTCCGCCACCTGTATCCGTGCGCCTGGAACGATTAATTTGTCATATAGAAGCTCAAGCCCCTCCATATTAGGTGCTGGCGGTGTCTCGGCGAGTGCAGGGATGCCGATCTCCGCCAGCTGAAGTAAATAATTCATTCCGGCTGCTCCACTGACAGAAACAACAATGAAATCAGGAGCTTCGCTCTTAAGCAGTTGTTCCAGGGTCCGATAAGTTGTAACACCCCACTGCTCCTCCATCGCTTTGCCCTTTTCTATATCCCTTACAACCATACCGCTTATATGAAAACGATCGGGCATCGCCTGAGCTATTCTTAAATAATATTGCGCACGAAAGCCGGATCCACCAATTATGCTGAATTTCACTTTCATCTTGAAATCCCCCCATTTGCGATTTTTCTTACTCCCTTATGGTCATCATTATTTAATTAGCTCTGTTGGATTCATGCCAGTCATTTTTTTAAACAAAGTGCTGAAATAAGGGACATTTTTGTAGCCTACCTGCTCCGCTACTTCATAAACGAGCATATTCCGCTCAAGCAGCAATTCTCTCGCCTTCTCAATCCGTACCCGGGTTAAATACGTATTGAACGTTTCACCCGTCATGTTTTTGAAAATAATGGACAAATGATTGCGAGAAATAAACACCTTATCGGACAAATCCGCCAGCGTCACCTCATCTGCATAATGCTCATGAATGTATTGAGTTATAAAATCGACCACCTGCCTGTGCTTGCTGCTTCCCTTACACTGACGACTGCAGCAAATAATCGAGATCTTCGCAGACAGCCACTTCGCTAATTGCTCCGGCTCCGTAAGCTCAACCAGCTCCTTGGCTATTTGATCATTCGTAAACAGATCGTCAAGCACCAAGCCCGCTTCATAAAGACAATACGTGATAATTCCCCATAGCTCGCTCCCCAGCATCTGGACATAATTCTTCGTAATTCCCTTTTGTGTTTCTAGTTCTCCGATATACTCAGCAACGAGCTGCTGCGCCTCAGCTTCCTGTGCAGATTTGATGGCGCTAGCTAGTTTAAATGAAAATTTAACAGGAAATAAAACAACCGATTTTTGCTCATTGCTCATATTCTTGCTGTACGCATACAAATCATAGGTCGAAATCAGCCGATGCTCCCTCAAATCAATCGCTCGAAACCCTTCCTCGGTTGATTCCGGAATTTTCGTCCAGCTTTCTTTCAGACTGCCGATTCCAACACGCATCCCCAGCTTGAGATAGCTCTTGATGCTATCAATCATTTTTATGCCCAAATCCTGCAGCTTTTGCTCCACCTGCTCATGATCATTCGATTCCGGATGAACAATCAACACCGCTCTTGTACTGTGAAGCTCTGCATATTCTATTTCCGGGAAAATTTTGCGGGCAATTTCACATACAATATTACTAATCGCAAAACGGTACAAGTTCCAATCCGACAAGGAAAGCCCGCTTGCCCTTGCATCATGAACAAGATCAAGACCGATAACGACATGGCTGCTCTCCGACCAGTAACGATACGGATACGGCAAATGCTCGCCATCCTGATAAGAGCTATCCAATGTACCAACAGCAGCTGATCTTACCCATTCCTTCTCAATGAAGGGCTCGTATATCATCAGCTTTTGCTCAATTTCATCCTGCTTTATTTTCTTCTCTTCATCCTCATCTATTTCCCGAATAACCTTACATAAAATAGACTTTAACGTGGGCACAGATATGGGCTTGGAAACATAATCACTTACATTGTACCTTAACGCCTGTCTAGCATGTTCAAAATCAGAATACCCGCTCAAAATAATAATTTTACCGTTAAATCCTTCTTTTCTTAATTGCTCAATCATATCCAAGCCGTTCATTGCTGGCATATAAATATCCGTAATGACGATATCTGGTTTGGTGGCACGAATCATGTCCAGTCCATCGGCGCCATTCATCGCTTCACCAATCCATACTGCATCCAATTCATCCCATGGAATGACGCGTTTCATGCCTTGAAGCACCTGGCGTTCATCATCAACAATCGCAATTTTCCGCACCTTACCTACCTCCTCAAACCTTAACAAACGACAACCTTACAAGTGTTAAAATAGACTATTGTCTGCTCCCCCCTATAATTCCTTTACAGGCGGCTCCGCAAGCAGCGGCAACCGAATATCGATTCTAGTTCCACCCTCTTCCCGTTCAGAGAGGGTCACGCCATAGAGCTCCCCAAAATAACCCGAGATTCGCTCTCTCACGTTCCGGATTCCATATCCTCCCGTATGACGTTTTTGCCTAACGTCCTTCCCTTTCCTAAGACCACTGCCATCATCATCAATAATAATTTGCAAAGCATTGCATTTATTAACTAACTGAATGCTAATATGGCCTGCTGTCCTAGTATTAAAGCCATGAACGATTGAATTTTCTACAAATGGCTGAAGCGTAAGCTTCGGAATGTATCGTTGCTCGATTTCCGGCGATACCTCAATCGTATAGTCCAGCCCGCTTCCCCAGCGCAGCTGCTGAATTTCAAGATAACATATAGTATGCTCAAGCTCCTCTTTGATGGTGATGAAGCTGTCACCGTTCGACAAGCCGATACGGAACATGCGTCCCATTAGCTCCAAAATTCGGCTAAGCTCGTCCTGCCCGGCTTCGATAGCCATCCAATTGAGCTGATCCAGCATATTATATAAAAAATGCGGGTTGATATTGGCTTGCAGCGCTTCTATTTCAGCCTTGCGCTGCTGTTCATATCGGCGTTGAAGCGAATAATATAATTCCTCAATGCGTTCATTTTGCTTGCGATAGCCGGCAAATAAATACCCAAACTCATTTTCATAATCGGCTGGAAGCTCTGCATTGTCACCGCCCACTGAATACATCCCCATCGCAGCTACCAGCTTCTTAATCGGCTTAGTGAATTGTTTGCTTAAAAAGTGCGTGAGAAGCAGCAGGAGCAGCATAACCGCAACTCCAATAATGATAATAACCTCGGCTAGCTTGAAGCTGCTCATCGTAATCTGATTCCATGAGGTGATTTCAACCAGTGTCCAATTTGAAGTATCCAGCTTCGAATAAACAAGAAGGGAATCATCTATCTTCTTATCTCCGCGTATATGCACATACCCCGACTTCTCGGTTTTAACGTCAACCCACAAGGAAAGCTCATTTTGACTCAAGGACTGTCCCGTCTTTAGAAATTGCTCTCCCTCGGCATTAGTCATCATACGATTTGATTCGGACGATTTGCCCTTTAGCAGCTTCCGAATTTCCTCAGCCTTCACATGAACAACAAGAACGCCCAAATACGTATCTTCATACATAATCTTTCTTGCCAAGCTAAGTACGGGTACGTCTCCTTGAAAGCTGGGAATATCATGCTCGCTAGACCAAGCAAAATCATTCTGAGCGAGATAATGAGACCAGTTCTGCTTGTTCAGATCCTTGATATCCCGAAATTGGATATAGCTTTTGGCATCACCTTGAAAAGGAGCCTCCATATACAAATCAATCCCTTGGATAAGCGGAATAGCATAGGTTAAATTAGCTAGCGCTCGTTCCACACCCACGTATCTCCGATAACGATCAAAGGCATCCTGTCTGTTTATTAAAAAAGTAATCAGCTCATTGTCCCGTGAGGTCGATAATGAAATTTGCTCAATCGTGACGAGCCTTGTCGTAATTTCATTATTCAGCTCATCCAGCAGCTGCTGCTGATAGTGGGACGTCGTCTGCACGAGTGCCTTCGACGAGATGCTGTAGCTCATCCAAGCGATAAAAGAGATCAAAACGACAATAAGCACGGAAAAGCTCAAGAAAAACAAGCGATCGATTCTAAACCTTTTAAAAGGGTTGATCATGCAGCTGCACTTCCTTCATCCCGGTTTATGCGAAAGAAACGGTAAAGCTGCGAAAGAAAATCGTGGCTTTACCGTTCCGGGAGCTATCATTTTTTTCATGTTATCCTTTTATTCCAGTTGTTGCAATCCCGTCGACAAAATACTTCTGTAAGAACATAAAGACGAGCGTGGCCGGAACGATCGATAACAGCGACATCGCGAGCAATTGTCCCCATTCCTGAGCAGATTGTGAATCATTAATCATTCGCAGCCCTAGACCAACGGTATACTTGTCTACCGAATTGATATATAGCAGATGGCCTAGAAAATCATCCCAGTTCCATAAGAAGCAAAAGATCATGACGGTAACAATAGCTGGCTTCGTAAGCGGCATAACCACTCTCCAAAAAATACCGAACCAGGAGCAGCCATCTATTTTTGCAGATTCATCGAGCTCCTTCGGAATCCCCCTTACAAACTGAATGAGCAGGAAAACAAAAAACGTACCGCCTGCCCCGCTTGCAAGCAGGTGAGGGACAATAAACGGAAGATACGTATTTACCCAGCCAAGCTGATGAAACAAGGCATACTGTGGAATGATGAGCACCTGCCCAGGCATCATCAATGTCAGCATAAGCAGAGCAAACCAAAAGTTTTTAAGCGGAAAGTCCAGTCTTCCGAAGCCAAATGCGACTAATGTGCTCGAGATAAGTGTAGCGATCAGAACGGCAATCTCGAGCCCAAAGGTATTGAGATAAAAGTCCGTAAAGGAATGGCCCGGAACCGAATTCCAGCCTTTCACAAAGTTGCTCCACTGCGGTACAGCTGGAAAAATATTAGGTGAGCTTAATTCATGATTTTGCTTTAACGATGCGCCAATCCACCAGAGAACAGGATAAACCATTAAAAAACTAAAGCCGAGGAGGAAAATATGCCTTATCGCCAGCTTCCACTGTTTTGTCATTTGCGTTTTTTCCCTCCTGTGTCTGTTTCATAGAATACCCAATATTTCGAGGTACCAGCAATGATAACTGTCGCGAGCACGATCATAATGAGCATAATCCAAGCCAAAGATGAAGAATAACCTAGTTGATATCTGCTGAATGCACGCTCGTACAAATAAAGAGCATACACATAAGTGGAATTCATCGGTCCGCCATTCGTAATAACAAAAGCGGAGGTGAACATTTGAAAGGCATTGATGACGCCCATGATGAGATTAAAATATAATATCGGCGAGAGCAT
Source organism: Paenibacillus sp. FSL H8-0548 (assembly GCF_038630985.1). NCBI lineage: Bacteria > Bacillati > Bacillota > Bacilli > Caryophanales > Paenibacillaceae > Paenibacillus > Paenibacillus sp. FSL H8-0548. The sequence goes on along the minus strand of NZ_CP152049.1, from coordinate 289,385 downwards.
CGGCAGCGTAATTTTGAAAAACTGAATAAAGCGATTGGCTCCATCCACCGACGATGCTTCGTACAGATCGCTCGGAATTTGCTTGAGTCCAGCAAGGAAAATAACCATGGATGATCCGAATTGCCATACCGTCAGCAATACAAGCGTACCAAGCGCTGTATCTGGATTCGTGATCCAACCCTTTCCTTCAATGCCGAATACCGCAATAATTTTGTTGAAAATGCCATCCACTCCGAACAGGTTTCTCCAAAGCAATGACACCGCAATGCTTCCCCCTATTAATGAAGGAAAATAAATCGCCGTACGATAAAGAGAAATCCCTTTTACAGCCTTGTTGAGCAATATAGCCACAAGCAAAGCAGCTGCCAGCTTCAGCGGTACAGAAGCAATGACATACATAAAGGTTACTTTCACGGATTGTAGAAATTTGGGATCTGCTGTAAGTATCTGCTCATAATTGCGTGTACCGACCCAGCTAATAGGCTCCATCAACGTATAATCCGTAAAAGAATAGTATAACGATAACAGCAGCGGATAAGCGGTAAGGCCAAGGAAGCCAATCAGCCACGGCGAAATAAACAGGTAACCTGCAATAGGTGCGTTCCATCTGCTTAGAAAGGAATTGGGCTTCTTTAGCTTCACAGCGGGATTTGCAGTAACGGCTGTGGAACGTTTCATGTGTAGTCACCTCTTGTAGTCAATTTTATATCTTAAGTATAATGAAGCGCTTCCCTTCGCTAAAGGAGGGGAATCATCGAATTCTTTCACTATTTAACGAAAAAAAAGAAGAGGCGGATCGTTCGCCGCCTCTTCCCTTAACAAGTACGCTTTAATAAATTTCTCTTCCCTGCTCATCAGCAATGCCGCTCTTACGATAAAAATAGGTGTTTATTCTGTCGCGCCATTCCTTGGCATGCTCCGCCTGCTCCGCCAGACGCTCCGCTGCTTGCTTATGCATCCGCTCATCCATACTCCCGCTAAGAAGCTGCCACTTGTCTGACAATGCAATCGCCCGCTCCACTCCTTCGAAGTGAGTATCGTAGATGTGCTGTATAACCGTTTTTCCAGAATGCAGCACATGCTTATACGGCACATGATGGAAGAACAGCAGCAGCTCGTCCGGACAGCTTTCAAGCGACTCATACTTATTGACGTTAGCGCCAACATATTGATTAACATAGCCGGTGCCTGATGCTATTGTTCGATCCACGCCTATGCCATAACAATCCGCAAAATGATAAGTCCCCCACATCGAATATTCATAGCCCTCAACGTTCGGGCCGTAATGATGGTCAGGATTAACCATAAAGCCTACGCCAAGCGGAGCGGTATACGACTCGTAGATCTCCCAAGAATCCATCAGCATCTTTTGAATCGTATGCACCAGCTGCTCCTCTCCTCCAAAGGTCAGCCTTACCCATTCCTCAGCAATTTGTTCAGAGGAAAGCTCTGGGTTCCAAGCTAGCCGACCATAGCCATAGAGATTCGCCTGAGCCAGCAAATGTCCCGTCCAATTCGTATCGTCGCCGATATTGGAGACGGCGGCAAAGCCGCTGTATCGGTTGCCGTGAAGCGAGCCATCCGCAATGCGTTTCACGGTAGAGCCTTCCCCCTTAATAAGGGTATCGAATTCAAGAATCTCTTTCCACTGCGGAACCAAATAGCATAGATGGCGCTGCTGGCCGGTATACTCCTGCGTAATCTGAAGCTCAAGCACTTGGTTCGTTGAAGGCATTGCTCCTAGAAGCGGTGATACCGGCTCCCTCACTTGAAAGTCGATCGGCCCATTTTTCACCTGCAAAATTACATTATCCATAAACTTTCCATCCAGCGGCTTAAAATGATCGAAGGCCGCCCGTGCCCGGTCCGTCGATCGATCCCGCCAATCCTGCTTGCAGTTATACACAAAGCAGCGCCAAATCACGATCCCTCCAAAAGGCTCTAGCGCCTCTGCCAGCATATTGGCTCCTTCTGCGTGGTCCCTTCCATAGGTAAACGGCCCTGGCCGGTTCTCCGAATCGGCCTTAACGAGGAAGCCGCCAAAATCAGGAATGGCGGTGAACACCTCGGCTGCCTTGTCATGCCACCATTGCCGGACGCCCGGATCAAGCGGATCTGCTGTAGAGAGTCCGCCTATTTCAAGCGGGCTGGCGTAATTGGCGCTCAGAAACAGCTTGATGCCGTACACTCGAAAAATGGCAGCGAGCCTCGCTACGTCAGATAGATACGGCTGTGTAACCAGCATGCTCTCGACTCGATGGACATTAACATTATTGATGGAAATGGCATTTATACCCGCTGAAGCGAGCAGTCTCGCATAATGACGAATACGCTCTACATTGTCGGTCACTTTGTTGTCTGAATAAAAAATAGATTTCCCAGCATAGCCCCGCTCTACGCTGCCGTCTATATTATCCCATTGATTAATCATGCGAAGCTGATTAATCGGATTCTCTACAATATTTAAAGCATCTACGGCACAGCCTGTGCTGAAAAGGCGCAGCAGATGGAATGCTCCATATAAAATACCGACGGAGGAAGACGCGCCGATCGTTATTCGGCCATTTGAGCTGTCCGTTTTAATGGCATAGCCTTCTCCACCTACGGCTGAACGGACTTCTGGAGCGAAGCATTCATCAATGATGCCGTTTTGATCAAAAATGCCAAGTAAAATGCCAGAAGTGCCCTCAGCGTATTCCGATACGATAGCCGGCTGACCAAGTAAACCCTCAATCCCTTGAGACAGCTCATTTATAGCTGTCTGAATAATGTCATCTGACTTCGTCACTGCAATGTTGCTATATAACGCATACTGATCACAACGCTCACCTTTAGCCATTGGTTGATAGCCTAGCCAGGCCTGACTCCCATCGCCAGATTGGAATAATGTAGATTGACTCATGAATAAACCTCCCATTTTCGCCTCTTATTGTTTGTTGTGCCTTGCCCGCTAGATCAATTGAAAGGAATGCTCCCCAGATACAAATTGAACCGGAATGAGGGAAAAACGCGCTTCCATCCATTTTGCCAAATATCTCATCCCAGGCTCTTCACTATGCGCATGACCAAGCATGATTAAAGCTTTCTGTCTCCCCTGCTGCGCGGCATCCCTAACATATTCTGGGGTTTCCCATTCGGGTCCTTCTCCCGCAATGATTAAATCCATACCTGCTTTCTCAAAAAAAGGAATAGCATTGGCACCGCCGCCCCTATACCCTACCAGCAGTCCAATACGTGTACAGGGCGCCGTCAAATCTCCAATTGCCCGGACAAATGAAATCCCCAGCTTCTGTTTCACATACTCAGCTACGTCATACACGGTCATAGCGGGGATAGTCACAATTGCTGCTGCCGGTTCATATTCGCTTACGGCTGATTCCCAGCCCAGCTCCTGGAGCAGCCCTGTCATAATGCCGTCAGGCTCGTAACGATGGTAATAATCATGAAACCTGTAGATGGCTATGCCATTCTCTTCAATAAGCCTCTGCTTCTGTTGATAGACTGGATCGTATTGCAACCATTCCTTATTGCCTGTGTGACTGTAAAAAGAGCCCTCATGAGCAATTATTAAATTTGCTCCCCGTGCAATGGCTTGTTCAATAACATATTGTGTCGCCATAAACGTAACCACAATTCCCGTTACTTCTGAAGAGGCATCCCCTGATTCCAGCTTGTCTACCGTATGCTCCAGCCGAGCAACCGGCGATTCTAATTTGTCTATCACATCCTGAATGAAAATTGCCATATCCCCACTCCTTTGAATAAAACACGCAATGCCCGGAACAAAAAACGTTCCGGGCGTCGAGCTATACTTTATTTTTCGTAAGCCTTAGCTGCGTCTGCCAGTTGTTCGTAAGCTTGCTCAGGTGTTATTTTATTAAAGCTAAGCTGATCTCGCACAAGCGGCCAATCCTTATCAATATAGTTCGTCCAGCCTCCTGGTCCAGCAGTCCAGGTTTGACCGTCGGTTTCTGTTGCACGAAGAAGCTCCAAGCCTACTTTATCTGTATCGCTCATTGTTTCCTGCAAAGCCGTTGCATTGTCCTTATTGACTGGCAATCCGCGTGCAGTCTTCAATATTTTAGCTGCTTCAGGATCGTTCACGAACCAGTTGACGAATTTTTTTGCCTCGTCTGTTTTTTTAGAATTTGCGGAAACGGCTAGATACATAGATGGTTTAAGCCAGCCGCCTGCTTCTGTTGAGCGCGGCATAGTCACAAGTGCGTATGCCCCTTTCTTCAAGCTATCCCAAGAACCATAGTTATTAGAGAAGCTCAAGCGCAGCAATACCTTGCCAGAAACCATCAAATCCATTTGTGGATCAAACTCTTTATCCGATGAATTGACATCCGCAGGCGGAATGATTCCTTCCTTGCGCAGCTCTTCAAATTTTGTTGTCCATTCTAGGAAAGATGCCTGATCCACGTTGAATTTGCCATCCTCTGATATGATCGTTCCTTTACCTTTACTGTACTGGAATGCTGAATATGCAAAATAATCACCTGCGTAATCTTTAGAGAAGTATTGACCACTTGGCAGCTTGGACTTAGCTTCCTTCGCTAAAGCGAAGAAATCATCCCATGTCCAACCGTTCGATGGCGCTGCAATGCCGAGCTTCTCCAGCGCAGCTTTGTCATAAATCATGCCGTAAGCGACGGAGCCTAGCGGGACAGCATATTGCTCGCCTCCGGATTGTCCTCCAGCAAGTAATTTAGGATCAATTTGGCTTACATCAAGCTCTGGCGTCAGAACCGACAATTGCTTGCGAGCCGCCCAATCCGGTGTCCAGCCCGGATCCAATTGAATAATATCAGGTGCGTTGCTTGCTGCAGCTTGGGTAGACAGCTTGTCCAAATAACCATCCATACCGGAGTACTCCGGTTCGAATGTAACATTCGGATTATTTTTTGTATACAAATCAAGCGCCGCCAATGTTGCTTCATGACGTTCCTGCGCACCCCACCACATAATCCGTAATTTTACCGATTGGTTCTCTGATGTCGATGCTGAGTTTCCGGGTTCTGTTGCTTTATTTTTCTCTCCCCCGCCGCATGCAGCCAGTGTACCAACCAAAGCAGCTGCTAGTAAAACCGTTAGAGAACGCTTCCATTTTAACATTTGTACCCCTCCTATTTATACTGCTATTGTTTTGCTCTGTTATTATAGTACCAATTGAAAATGAAAGATTATATAAGAGTAATGCACGAATTATTATAAAATCATCCGATAATATTTTAATATTTAAAGAGCCTTTGGACTTGCTGCTTAGATTCAACTACTATTATCCTCAGGTACGGCTGACACTATCCGCCCGTATCGCAACACAGAAAAACCGACCTTATGAGGTCGGCTTTCATGCTGGTGAATGCGAGGGCATTTCTTTATTATTTTGGGTAAATCATAATTTTCATGCTGCTATTCTTCTGATGTATGGCCATATCTAGCGCCTCTTGAATATCATCAAGTTTAAACTTGTGTGTAATTGTTTTTTCAAGCTGTATCTTGCCCGACTGCAGCGCTCGTATCGCCGCAGGGTAAGTATTCGCATACCGGAACACACCCAGTACATCAATCTCTCCATCTATAAGTTCATTAACATTTATACCAATGCTAGCGGCAGCGGGAAGTCCTACTAGTACAATCTTTCCTCCCCGCTTTACATGAGCCGTTGAAGCTGCGATCGCTCCAGCATTTCCTGATGTTTCAATAATGACATCTACACCCTTGCCATGCGACCACTCGTTTACTTTGTCTTGAAGCGACTCTGTCATCGGATCACAGACATCGGTAACACCCATCGTTTTGGCAAGCTCTCTGCGATACTCGACTACATCGCTTCCATAGATCTCTGATACACCGAATAAGCGTGCTGCAGCGACTGCGAGTTGTCCAATCGGGCCTAAACCAGTGACCAGCACTCGATCTTCAGGCTGAACCTGAGCACGTTTCATCGCATGGAAACCAACGGATAGCGGTTCAAGGAGAGCTCCTTCTTCAAAACTCATTTCGTCCGGCATAGGAAATAAAAAATCTGCACGGACGGCTACGTATTCTGCCCAAGCTCCATCAACTGGGGGCGTAGCCATAAAAACAACATCCGGGCATAAATTGTAGCGGCCGCTTTTACAATTTTCACAGCGGCCACAGGTCACTCCCGGTTCAACAGCGACACGATCTCCTACTTTAATATGCTGTACATTCTCACCTACCTCGACGACTACACCAGCAAGCTCATGTCCAAGTATGAGGGGCTGCTTCACTTCATAGCGACCAATCTTTCCATGCTCATAATAATGAACATCTGAGCCGCATATGCCGATGCATTTCACTTCAACTAACGCTTCATCTGCTTTTACTGAAGGAATCGGTACTTGTTTTACTTCGATGCTCCCTTGGCTTTCCAACACAGCTGCTTTCATTGTTGACATCGCTACTACACCCTCTTGTCTTTATTTTTCTACTATACTATCACTCTTCCTAGTGAAAGCGCATCCCTTTTCTGTGATCCCGTAGAAATGTATTAGCTTCGGTATCCGCAAGAGGCTTGCTATAATAATACCCCTGTACTTCCTTGCACTGTTGTTGCTTCAGGAAATCAACATGCTCCTTCGTCTCCACACCCTCAGCAATAACGGCTATCCCCATATTGTGTGCCATATCAATAATGGTTTTAATAATCGCTTGATTGCTCACACTCAAATGACGAACGAACGACTGATCTATTTTTAGCCGATCGATCGGAAACTGACTTAAATAGCTTAACGAACTATATCCTGTGCCAAAATCATCAATGCTAATTTTCACTCCCAAGCTTTTAATGCGATTTAATACCCGAATGGTTTGTTTGGCATCATGCGCAATACTTTCGGTAATCTCAAGCTCCAGAAATTCCGGCAATAAATCGTTCTCTTCTAAAATCTCTTTAATGATCTCATGAAAATCATTTTGCATAAACTGACGCAATGAAATATTGACTGCAACCGTCAGCTGCTCATACCCCGCTTGATGCCATTGCTTCACTCGTCGACACGCCGTTCGCATTACCCATTCTCCGATTGGAATGATCAAGCCTGTCTCCTCTGCAATCGAGATAAATTCCATAGGTGGTACAAGGCCCAGCTCAGGATGCATCCAACGGATTAAAGCTTCCATACCTATAATTTCACCAGTATTAATTTCAACCTTCGGTTGGTAATACAAAATAAACTGGTTCTGATCAAGAGCTCTGCGCAGATCACTCTCCAGCTTTAGCTTGTTAGCTATCGCTTTATGCAATTCCTTAGTGAAAAATTGATAGTTATTCCTTCGTTTTTCCTTAGCTAAATACATCGCTGCATCTGCATTTTTAAGTAAAATTTCAATATCATCTCCATCGTCTGGAAACATACTAATTCCAATGCTCGGCGTGCTGTATATTTCCAGGTGCTCGATATAAAATGCCTCAGACATCCGATCAATGATCCGTTTTGCAATCACTTCAATTTCTGTCCGAGTAATATTAGGAAGGAACAAGGTAAACTCATCCCCTCCTTGCCGAGAGAGAAAATCGCAGCTTCGCAAGCATTCCGATATCCGTTTCGAAACGGCCTTTAACAAATGATCGCCCATAGAGTGTCCGAGTGTATCATTAATCGTTTTAAATCGATCCAAGTCAATAAATATGATGCCAATTTGTTCTGATTTTTCTCTCGCATGAGCGAGCGCATTCATTAATTCATGATTGAACAACGTACGATTAGGTAAATGCGTCAACGCGTCATAGTGAGCCATATAATGAATGGTATCCTCCGCTTTTTTTCTTTCGGTAATATCAATCATAGACCCTACAACTTCAACTATTTTTTCATTTTCCTGAATAGGAGACAAGGTCATATAAAAATGCCTATCCAAATACTCCATCTCAAAATTTACAACCATTCCAGCCAATGCATTGCCCAGATTAAGCTCCATTAGCTCTGCAACATGATCGTTGAAAATCTCATGCGGTGTTTTATTCAAAACCTTGTCCATCGTCAAGCCCAGCTCTTCAGCCAGCTTGCCTTCACTTAATGTATACGTGAATCTATTGTTATCATCCGTTTCCATTTTAAAAATACAATTTTGCAGATTTTGAACGGTTCTGCGAAAATCACTCTGCAGTGCTTCTGCAAGAGCAGTCTCTGCCTTGATCCGATCCGTAATATCCGTGCGAATGGATACATATTGATAAGGAATACCACGATCATCGAGATACGGTACAATCGTTGTATTCATCCAATATTCGCTGCCATCCTTTGCGCGGTTTTTCACCTCGCCCTTCCAAACCTCTCCCTGCTTGATCGTCTCCCACATCGACTTGAAGAAGGATTTCGAATGATAACCGGAGTTAATAACTCGATGCGTCCTTCCAACTAGCTCCTCACGAGAATACTTAGAAATTTTGCAAAACTTGTCGTTAACGTAAGAAATGGTCCCCTTCTCGTCCGTAATTGCCACAATGGAGGATTCATCGAGTGCATTTGTAATATCATGCAAATCCTTTATTGTTTTTGTGAACGAATCGTCGGACACCTGGCCACTCGTCATTTCCGTTCCAATTATGATATATTGAAAAATACGGTTTTGTTCATCCTTTAAAGGAATAATAGTGATGTCCAGCCAATAATCGTTTCCGTCCTTCGACTGGCTCATGATTTTACCTTCCCAAACGTTCCCTTGACCCACAATTTGAAGCAATTGGTCAAAGTATGAATGAGAATAGCTTTCTGAACTGATTTTTTTATAGTTATATCCGATTAATTCATTTTTTTCATACCGAGACAATGCTAAAAACTGATTATTCGCATATGTAATCGTTCCTTTTTCATCGGCTAATAAAATAATAGATGACTTTTCAATCGATGATATCGTAGATGTTAAATCTCTCATGTCAGTTATCATACTCCTAGTCATAGCTGTTTTTTGGTTCATAGTGCTAATAGATCTATACGCTCTAATTATCGGTATTGGAAATCGTATAGCATAGTTGTAACAAAGGGTTCATCGGCAGTTGAATCAATAAAATGAATATCAATTTGGTCTTTTGGGACACTTGTAGTCAATAAAATGCAAAAATCCACAACCGCGGACGATTGTGGATTAAAATGGTGGTCATGCCCATAATAAAAAGCTAAGGATTCCGGCCTATGGCCGGCGTCCCTAGCTTTAATTTTAACAGCATTATTTAGCGTAATATCCGCCATCAATCGGCAGTTCAATACCTGTAATATAAGACGATTCATCCGAGGCTAGGAACAAGACACCGTTAGCGATGTCCTCGGCTTTGCCAAGGCGCGGAAGCGGTGTTTGAGCAAGAAACCACTGCTTCATTTTCTCGTCTTTCATAAGATCTACAGTCATTGGGGTCTCGATATAGCCTGGGTGTATAGAATTAGCCCGAATGTTATGCTTTGCAAAATCAACAGCCGTCGCCTTAGTAAGCATTCGAACAGCACCTTTGCTCGCCGTGTACGGGCCTGCGCCGCTGCCTCCAGTCAAACCGGCAATAGAGGAGATGTTTATAATAGAACCGCCGCCAGCTGTAATCATATGAGGTATAACGTATTTTTGCCCAAGAAAAATGCTTGTTACGTTAATCGACATCGTTTTTTCCCAGCGCTCAACCGTCTGGTCCATGAATGGCGTTGGATCAGAAATGCCGGCATTGTTCACAAGGATATTAATTTGGCCAAATTTGCTGATCGTTTGCTCTACGACTTGAACCCAGTCCTCTTCGGACTCTACATTATGCTTAATGCCGAGAGCCTCGCCGCCCATATCCTCGATCTCACGCACAACCTCCTGCAATTTTTCTTCCTGCAGATCCGTAATGACGACCTTCGCGCCTTCTTTGGCAAATAGGAGCGCATCAGCTTTTCCCATACCGCCTGCTGCGCCAGTTACAATAGCTACTTTATTATCTAATCTTCCCACGCGAAAAACCTCCTATGAATTTCACTCTGATTTTTGCTCGTTGCTCTTGCTCTCCATCTTCGCAATCATTTTTTCATAAGAAACAATAAGCAGGTCCAGCTCCTCATCCGTAAAATCAGACCATAAATCATCCGTCAGATACCGATATCTCTCCAGCATGCGCTGCTCAACCTCGCGTCCCTGCTCCGTTATTTTCAAATAAGTCTGCCGTCTGTCCGTCTCCGAAACCACACGTTCAATGTAGCCCTTCCGTACCAGCTTATTGCTTAAATTGGTAATGGCAGAGAGCGTCACGTCCATGATGTTTGCAAAATACGAGCTGGTTAACATGTCTTGCTTAGCTAACGTCTGAAGAATATAAAATTGAGGTGCCGGTAAGTCACTATCACGAATTTTGGAGAAATTGCCCACTATCGCCAGCATATGATGGCTAACCAAATTGGACAATTGGTTTTGCTTGTCCAGCATTTCACACCTCGATCGCTAGCAATTAAGTGCATTAGATTTAGTTGTTATATTAATAGTTAAGATCTCTTAACTAATATTAGTTTATTCCCATTCTAGCTTTTAGTCAAGTGAGCTGTTCTTTTCCTTCTCCACATATGCCAGACCATTGCTCATATTTGCTGTTGCCTATTTTCTGGTCATGATGGTTGCTGTTATCCTTACTTTCATGAAATTGAACAAAATGAAAAAAAAGCGCTAGTCAGCTTCAAGCTAGCATCTATCCATGCTGTATAAGTATATCCACACCAAAAAATCCACAACCCTATGCGGCCGTGGATTTATTGCGCTTCGAAACACTACATATAGGCACATCATAATCCCAATTAATCATGTTCTCAAAACTTAATTTTCTTATGAATATGTAATAGTTTTTGCAGGGCCGATGAACCCACAATTGGACTAATACCTTTGGCATATTCCTTCCTCTGATCCTTCCATTCGGACTGAAGCCATTTTTTCCAATGATCAATTGCAAGCGTCCGAGCAGCTTCATCCCCTTTTTTCGCGGCATCAACGATATTTTGAATATTCATGACAACCTGCGGCCAATCTGTATACCGCTCTTCAGGCCTATTGCCAATTACTTTGATCACTTCTTCAAGCAGCTCAACATATTCCGATTGCCATTCGACTACCGTATGATCATCAGGATAAACCTTAAATACATTGCCGCTTGCCACAGCCTCTTTCCCCATAGCGCCTACCTGTCCGAAATTAGTATAACTATCCCCTTGTATGATAGTACTCCTCAATTGAGCAAGCTCTTCATAACGCTCTCTGTCATTTATTTTATGGAGCTCCTGCTCCCACTCTTTGATGCTATTCATAAGTCGTTCTCGGCGGCTATCAAATCCAATTCCTTTACAAATAACCGAGTATGCAGCTTTATAAAAAGGTTCGGCCGTTTGAACAACGTGATCCATCTCTGATAAAAAACGTTTGACTAAAGGGTTATAGGCGGTACCCTTAGGTGCCCCTGCCTCAGGCTTAACCAAGCTCATATCTGCTAAATGCTCCTTATGCCTTTTCGTTACGACATAATAATCTTCATAAATCCGTTTTTTTAGCAACACCAATTCATGAATATGCAAAATTCTCCAAAAAGAATGGAGCACAGATTGCCGTTTACGCTGCGGGCTATATAAATATAAATTTCCTTGTGGGGAAGCGAGCAGCTGTTCTTTGACGATCGTTTCCCCAATCCTACTATTCATATTTAGAATAGTTGGGGAGCTATGAAACATGCTGGCTGTCAGCTCATCCATGTTATCATCACTAACAACAGAAACAGAGCTGCTCCACTCTTTATCATTCGTTTTAAGTTGTGTACCATCCTCAAACAGAGAAACCGCAATGTTAGCTGTGATTTGTTTCATTAGTTCATTTAACTTTAATTCGCCAAGCTTACTTTTCCATACCCAAGTATTTCCTTTCCGTCCAGGGCGGGTCTCTTTAACTAAATCATGAATGTCACGCGCACTCCTTGCCTCTGTTCCTTTCAAAGCAGTAGCCAGATGAAGTCCAATGTATCCGCTTGGATAAAAATGAATGAATAGCTTACCCTTGGCTACAGAGTTATCATTATGGAACATCTCTATCGGCATAGACGGTCTCAGCTCAAAATATAAATAATTCATTCGTTGATCTTCAAGCTCTGGATTGTAGCCAAAAAACGGAATATCACGTAAGGATGCGGCATCTACATTGTCAGAATGATCATATGGATTCCAGTAATCTGTTTTATTCGATACTAATAATGCTAAATCTTCACGATCATAGGCTGAATCAATGTAAAAGGCTCTTTTTGTATTAAAGCATACCTGACCCATATGACGTATAAAAGGAGCGTTGGTAACTGGGTATCGTTCCCTTTTCACCTGTGTATATGGACTGCCATTTACACGATAGTAATCGTATATCGCTAGTCGCATATCTTTATAACAAGTCTGGCTTGTATACATGGGCTGAAACGCCTTCCTGAGACGACCACTGCTATTAAAGGGTTCTTCACCCAACGAAATCATTTGCGATTGAACGATATAGACGGAACGCGCCACTTTTTATCTACCCCTCTACAAATAGAAAAAACTATTCATCTTGATCAGGACAGGACAAACCTTATCCTCCTTTCACCTATCAACGGTGTAAGCGGTCAACGACGAATAGTCACTTCTATTATATCTAGTATTGGATATTACTTTCAAGCTTATAACGTAGATAGGCCTAGCAGTTTTAATAACGGTAGACTCAGCGTAACCACATCAGCAGTAATCGCTAAAAACTTCAAAGAGGGCTCTTTCAGGCTGGCTAGCCAGGAATGCCATTTGCTCAAAGCGTTTTCCTGCTTCTCGGTTTCCTTTGACTCGGACGCTTCAATAAATTCTTCTAAATGCGCTGCACCTGTAAGGGCTTCAGCCGTCTTTATCTCCGTCGCATTTGCCGAAATAATCTTGTTCATAAAATCTTTCAGCAGCAATAACTGCTGCTCATTCATATTATTCAATGCCTCGGTATTTCCTTGATTAAAAATAATTTTAGAGGCACGAGCCTTTTTTCCCATAGCACCAACTTGTCCATGATTTGTATAGGTATCTCCCACTAAGTCGACCCCCTTGTAAACAAACAATATTTTCTAGATCTTATTTTATATTCTCTATTAGATATTGTCTATATAGTGACTGCTAGCGAGCCATAATGTAAAATCACCAGGCAATAACACAATGGGGCTATTCACAGTAGAATCCAATGAATCCACTTATGCGCTGCGTTTTTTGAAAAGTATTTGATCGACCGATAATGGGGTTGTTTCTGAAACAATTAAATAAATAGACACCAACATGAAAGCTAAATCCAGCTCGTACCCCGCCATTTCTGCACTTCCAAGCAATCCCACAGAAAGCTTCATGGTAACAATCGCGCCAGCGAGCATAATCGTGAAGATAGCTGAAACAATACGTGTAAATAGACCAATAATAAGCAGGAAACCACCGAGCAGCTCAAGCAGTGCTACGACATAAGCTAAAAATCCTGCAACTCCCATCGAGCTAAACCAAGCTTCAACATTCCCTAGTCCCATTTGCAATTTACTAATTCCATGAGCTAAAAATAATATTCCCAAGACTACGCGCATTAATGTCGATACTGCTGCTATTTTCGTCATCTTTTCTTTCTCCACCTTTTTTCGGGTCAACCTAATAATCAGTGCTTGACAGCCTAAAGTAGATTGAGAGGAGAGTAAGAGGGGGCTGAAGAAGCGGAGCGTTTGCCTTTGTTCCCAGATATCACCCCTTAGGTGGGTGAATACAGAATATCTGGGAACAACAGCGATCGGAAGCCCCCTCTTGCTCGCAGCGGTAGTTCAGCTTCCCCAGGTCAAGCACTGATTTCGGTTTGGAGCCCTTTTTTCATTTTATTTTTTACATTTCAGTCATGGAAATATTTATAATTCGGCCTCTCTCCGCCTATTAATATAACCAATAGAAATATAAAATTTGTATAGTAAATTTAACGCACATCAAAGTAGCTTGTCAATAAAATAATTGTTATTATTAATTTATAATCTGTATTACAAATATTTTGAGGAGTGAACACGAATGGACATCGGGTCTACCATACGAGCAATTCGGAAACGGAAAAATATGACCATCGCTCAAATCTGTGAAGAAACAGGCTTATCTCAAGGCTTTATGAGCCAGGTTGAAACAAATAAAACATCACCCTCCATATCAACCTTAGAAAGTATAGCCAATACGTTGAAGGTGCCATTAGCTTATTTGCTTCTAAAAAATGAGGACCGCATGAATATCGTGCGTAAAGAAAACCGCATGATCACAAAAAGCGGCAGTGAAAATTTAAAGGTAGAGCATCTGAGCTCAACAAAAAAAGTACGGATGATGATCGTCGAGCTGCCGCCTGGCGCTTCTACAGGTAAAGCCCCACATGCGCATGAGGGAGAAGAAGTACATGTTGTCATCAAAGGGAAAATCTATGCCGAGCAGGGGGAGGATGCCGCAGAATTTGAAGAGGGTGATTCCTTTAGCTGGAACGCTTGCACACCCCATATGGTAAAAAACATTGGAGAGGAGCCAGCAACTGTACTGATAACCGTTTACACTGAAGCTGAACATACGCAAAATCTGATTTAACTAATAATTATGAAGCTAGACAATCAGCAGCAGGATCACTTGTAAAAATAGAAAAAGGGCCATTAAATGCCCTTTTCTGTAGACGTTTTTTTATTCATAATGGCTTAGCCACATCAGGTTCCGCAAAAGGTTTGGTATGGATACGCGGATTCCGCAGGCAGTGCAGCATACGCAGCCTGTTCGGGAGAGTGCGCGTAGGGGCTTGAAAGTACATCAAGCAATCGCTCCATCACGCTGTAGTCTCCTTCTTTCACTGCTGCTTGAATCGCTTCCTCTACCCGATGGTTGCGCGGGATTATTGCTGGATTGCTGCTTCGCATCAGCTGTTGCACGGAGGCGTGGGACTCCTTCTGCCTTCCTAATCTCGCCTGCCACAGATCCTGCCACTGAGTAAATTCCTCAGTCTCAAACAGGACCATTTCCTCCGTTTTATCAAAGGTTAACGCCCGAAATGTATTCGTATAGTCCGCACCATGTTTCTGCATTATGCTCAGAAGACCTTCGATAAGCGATTCATCCTGCTGTTCTTCATTAAAGAGTCCCAGCTTTGCCCTCATTCCAGCTAGGAAATTACGGTGATACAGCTCAGAAAATTCCGAAAGCGCGTCTTCAGCCATTTGAATAGCCTCGGCCTCGTCGGTATGCAGCAGCGAAAGCAGAGATTCAGCAAATCTCGCGAGATTCCACACAGCAATATGCGGCTGATTGCCATAGGCATAACGACCATGAGTATCAATCGAGCTGAATACTGTTGCTGGGTCATAAGCATCCATGAAGGCGCAAGGACCATAATCAATGGTCTCCCCGCTAATGGCCATATTGTCGGTATTCATTACCCCGTGAATAAAGCCCACGAGCTGCCATTTGGCAATGAGATCAGCCTGACGTTTAATGACTTCCTTAAGCAGCGTAATATAGCGGTTCTCATCTGTGTCAACCTCTGGAAAATGTCTTTGCAAGGTATAATCAGCAAGAGCCCGCAGACCCTGCCCCTTGTCCACGTTTGAAGCATATTGATACGTACCAACGCGCAGATGGCTAGCAGCTACTCGGGTCAAAATTGCGCCAGGCAGCTTTGTTTCACGAATTAATGACTCACCAGTCTCCACGACTGCTAAGCTGCGGGTCGTAGCAATGCCAAGCGCATGCATCGCCTCGCTGATAATGTATTCGCGCATCATCGGTCCAAGTGCTGCTCGCCCATCGCCACTGCGGGAGTATGGGGTTCTGCCTGCACCTTTGAGCTGAATGTCAACTCGCTCCCCAGTAGGTGTAATCTGTTCGCCAAGCAGAACGGCGCGTCCATCCCCCAACTTATTTAAATGCCCAAATTGATGTCCTGCATAAGCTTGTGCTAGCGGCAGCGCACCTTCAGGAATTCGGTTGCCTGCCATCACCTCCGCGCCATCATTGCTTTGCAGCGCTTGAGAGCTCAATCCCAAAGCTTTCGCCAGCGAATCATTGAATATAATCAGCTTCGGTGAGCGCACTGGGGTTGGGTTCTGTTTTGCAAAAAGAGAGTCCGGAAGTCGTGCATAACTGTTGTCAAAGTTCCAGCCTGTTTCTATCATCGAATTGCTAATGTTATCTGTCATTGTATCTCCTTTTGGCTTTATTGTTTGCCTCTTCCTTTTAATTATACCCTTTCCACACACCGACAGTAAGTTTCTGTGAATTAGCTGTTTGTCACCATATATTACCTATTTTATTTAATCATCCATTAACAAATAAGCTTTATACTAATTGTAACGCTTCACATTTTACATTAAATTAGAGAAAGGAATTGTATGCTATGGGAATTCATACGTACTTTCAATCACTTAACGATCTCGAACGTATTATTCGTTGTCCTGGCAAATTCAAATTTGAAGAGCACAGCGTATCCGCTCATTCATGGAAGGTTGTACAATACGCAAAAACGTTGGCAGATATTGAGGAAAGCAATGGCGTCACGATCGATTGGAAGAAGCTTTACGAGATTACTAGCAGCCATGATTATGGTGAAATATTTATTGGAGACATTAAAACACCCGTTAAGCATTACTCCCTAGAACTGCGCGGCATGCTGCAGCAGGTAGAGGAGGGAATGATTGCTCTTTTTATAGAGGACAATATCCCAGAGGAGTTTAAGCCTATTTTCCGCAGACAGCTGCGCGAAGGCAAGGACGATTCCGTCGAGGGTCTTATTCTTGAAGTGGCCGATAAGCTTGATCAAGTTTATGAGGCGCTTACTGAATTGCAAAGAGGCAATACGGAGAAAGAATTTGTGGTTATGTACCGCGAAGCGCTCATCAAAATCAAAAAAATCAAGCTGCATTGCGTAGATTATTTCTTAAAGCATATTTTACCTGACATCGTTAAGGAAAGCTCCAATTGCCCCGTTGACATCCAAAAGATTACAAAGGAAGCTTTAGAGGTTTAACTTCAGCTTTAGCTTCCATTTTTAACCTCCTCACCGCACACTTTGCACCCCCCTATATTTCCATATGTCTGAATTTCAAACAATCCACAATCGTATGATCAAATTTAACGCCTTCCTCTTTTCCCTTTCTACCATTTCTTTAAGAATCTCCTGAAAACAGTGTGACTATGAACCTAATTTATGCAACGTTACCCATCCAGTAGTGCGAAGAGCCCTTCATTATTAATTAATGAAACTCTGTATCAAGCTCTTCTGTAATCTATTTATCAGCATCACTCACCCTTGCTTTCTCTGACGCATATGATGCTTGGAAAATATTCATGAAGGTCGACAGGGTATCATTGTGGACATGATGGTTACGAAGGGAGATTTGAGAATTGGATAAAAAACTTCATTTAGGCTGCGGCAGAACGATTTTACCCGGCTGGGTCAATCTGGATCTAGTTGCCATGCCCGGGGTGGACGTCATTGCCAATCTGGATGAGTGTGCGACTACACCGTTGCCGTTCGATGAAGACAGTTTTGATTATTTCCTTGCCAGTCATCTGCTTGAGCACATCAGCTATCCGCTTCCCCTGATGCAGGAGCTTCACCGGATCGCTAAACCCGGAGCAACCGCAGTTTTCCGACTTCCGTACGGATCAAGTGACGATGCTTACGAAGATCCAACGCATGTAAGGCAATATTTTTTGCAATCATTCGGATATTTCTCCCAACCTTATTATTGGCGCGCGGATTATGGATACCGGGGCGACTGGCTAACTGAAAAAATCACCCTTTATGTCGATCGCAAGAAATATGGCGATAAATCGATAGACGAGGTCATGTATGACACCATGAAGTATAGGAACGTAGTAAAGGAAATGGTCGCCGAATTGAAAGCCGTAAAACCGTTACGGGAAGCACGAAAAGCGCTGCAGATCCCACCACGGATTGAAATTGCTCTTTCAGACTAATACGTAAGGATACTCTAAGCGCAAGGTCATAACAAAAAAAATCCGTAAACCTTATTGGTTGCGGATTTTTCATATATAGTTCTTCGCTGCCATCGATGCGCTCTCCCAGTTGAGTTAAGACTCGCACTAAAAGCACCCAAAAACATCGTATCCTTGCTATTTTCGAGCGAATACTGTCATATCTCATTTATTCATTACGAACCATCCATATTTGGCACTCCACATGTGTCGAGCAGGCAGAGTCAACCTATACAAAGGGAGAGGAAAGCGCAGAAAATCTGCGCTTTCCTACTAGGTAAAGATCGTCTTTGGATGCTTTATTCAGACACCTTGTAATTGGGTACTAGTCGAACCTTTGCAGTGATTCGAATAAACGTCTTAAATTATTCAATAATCCGTTTTTTTCCTCTAAAGTCCAATCAGCCAAAGCTTCACGCATAACACGCTCACGGGCGAGACTAATCATTGCATTAATTTCCTCCCCGTATTTCGTCAATTCAGACACACGAATCCGAGAATCTGAACTTGATGGATAAGTATTTACCAACCCGGCGATCTCTAGCTTATCGATTTGTCGACTAACACTCGAATAGTTTTTTCCCATCATGGCAGCCAAATCACCAACACTAGTTGATTGGAGATGCGCGATCCCAACTAAGACGCGAAAGGTTGCCGCCTCTAAATTAACGCCAGCATTCGTAATCATTTTTTTATCGCGGTCTGGCCTATTCATAATGGAGACTAATTCAATCAGCGCTTTAAAAATTTCTTTTTCCATGTTTTTATTATACCTTAACGACAGGGCGGGGCGTCAATGGCGCGTGCCATGCTTCTTCTATCTCTTCTAGCGCATACTCTTTTGTGGCAATTTTTATCTTTCTCTCGGCGGCCATCTCAAAAACGCCCTTAACAGAGGATAGCATATCAGCTTTAGAGACACTCTTATCTCCGCTACCTACCAGTTCAATAGTTGATGAACGTAATATTGTCGAAGGTAAATGAATGTTTTCTTGTCCAGATGAAGTTCCAATGCTAACGTAGCGGGTTGCGCGATCCGTATTTGTCTTAGCAAGAGCTGACATGATGGCGAATGCGCTATCGCCCCATAGGTAATCCAATATCACATCAACACCTTCAGCAATAACTGGCATTAGAGCTTTTTCAAACCTTTGTTGTCCGTTGTCGACTGTCATATCAAATGCAACGGCCTCATCGGCTCCAAGTGCTTGTAACTTCAATTCGTTACGCCCCGTTACAATGATCTTCTTGGCCCCCAGGCCCTTGGCAATCTGTACGGCCAAACTGCCGGATCCACCAGTAGCGCCATTAATCAACACCGTTTGGCCGGATTTGAAGCCAGCTCGAAATACCAATGCAGCCCATGACGACATAGCTGGGTTGGCGATCGCGGCAGCAGTGAAATCATCAACACCATCCGGTAAAGGGACTGTTAGCTTTTCGTCGACAATGGTTTGCTCAGCCAAACTGCCATACGGCGCAGTTGGTAGTGCAAAGTAAACACGGGACCCATCCACTAAAGTCCCAACACCGTCAATACCGGCTATAATTGGAAAGCTTACCTCAGATGAGTAGTGCATACCCATTGAACGAAACTTACTAACTCGACTTAAAGCTGCAGCCTTTACGTTAATTAAAACTTGGCCCTCTGTCGCAACGGGAGAATCAAAATGACCCATTACGGGAATTGCCCCCTTCTCCTTCACAATTGCTGCCTTCATAGTTAGAGCACCCTCTATCACTTAAGATTATGTGCATATTGCACATAATACAGTATAACAAAAAATATGTGCAAAATGCACATTTTTTCGGATTGTTCCCCCAAAATATAGAAGTTGAAAAGGGCTGACTATGGAATTTCAAAAAATGAATTACGTCCCAAACTCCCTAGCCTCTCACTCTGAGCCTTTATACACCAAGGATACTACAGCTTCCACATGACTCATCTACAGAAACATATCTACAAGCGTAAATTGCTCTAGCATGTAGTAAAATCTTGCTCCATGATCTTCTGCTGCCTCAAGAAAGCATTTTCCCGTAATGACAAAGCTTCCCCCGTGACCATTAGAAAGCACGTATACTTTCACAACCGGGCTATCCCAGCTTTGCCCGTCCTTCGCAGATATGAGCATTGCTTCTAGAGGCTCCGCAACCTTTACCGGAGCTTCAACTTTCGCATATTTCTCTGCCAAAAGCTGCTGTTGCTCCGTAAAAGCCTGCTCAGGCAAAATCCCTTTCAGCTGCTTAATGCTCATTGAAACCTCAGGATATCGGATCTTCCAATGGCACCTTCGGGACGATCACATCTTGATTCTCTTCTTGAACTAGCTTATATCTTTCTTCGTCGATATAAATCACATAACCCGATTCTGTATCCTGCAATACAATATCCTTCTCTTCTGGCATACCCTCGTATTCCTCAATAACCTTTTTCTCAGGTTCAAAATATTGCTTTAATTGATTAACAAAAGCTTGACCCGTATTCGTCGTCACCATCACACCGACGATACTCGCTGCTGCAACAAGTGTCGTCACTCGAATCCATTTATTACCCTTTTTTTTGTCTTTTTCATGTTTGTCTCCTTACTAAGCACTGCACCTCCAGATTCATGCTGTAACAAGTTTTTCAGCTTCATGCGAGCCTTATATAACCGTGATTTAATCGTATTCACATTTTCCTGTAATACAGCTGCAATTTCCAGATCCTTCATATCATGCATATATTTCAAAATAACTGGTATGCGATTATGTTCATCAAGCTGCTGGATAGCAGTATAGAGAGATTCATATTCAATAGTTCCTTCTACCTTCTGTTCTTATTGAAAAGTAATTATATATATTACTCTCATTATTTCGATTTCGTTTTCAGGCGATAAGTGGGAATTTATTCTTATTTTATTAAAATTAGTTATTTTATCATCATTATAGAATTATAAGAAAAACAACCTTATGCGGCGAGCATCAGCTCATTACATAAGGTTGCTTGACTGTTATTATGAATTGGCTACAAATAATGCCCTTGTCAGTAGCATACAAGGAGTTTACTCCACCTACAATTCTCAAAGAAATTCTCAAAATCTTACATGTTTGTGTTTGAAACCAAGCTCTCTTTTTGTAGTCGCCCTTTTGCTGCCACCCGTATAAATCCCTGTAATGTATGCAGCGTGAGTTAGGAGAACCCCTCAGCCTATTATCTATATTAGTTTCAAATAAAAATCGAACGTTTGATCCAGCATTTCAGTAACCAATGAGACGAACATCGTATTATCTCCACTCGTATGAGCATGATCCAACGCCGTATAGTATTCACTTCGGTTTTCTTTTTGAATGACAATGGGAGGGTAACCATTTTTCATTAACTCAAAATTCAACAACAATCGTGCCGTTCTACCATTACCATCAATAAAAGGATGGATACCAACAAAATCAATATGAATGATCGCTGCCCTTTCAATAGGATGCAATCGCTGACCTTCATGCTGATACCAGTTAATGAATCGTTCCATCAAAGACTGAACCTGTACAGTATCAGGAGGGATATGTTGTGCACCGCTAATGATAACATTTTCTTTACGATACACTCCAGCATGTTCATCTTCAATTCCTTTTAATATGAGTCGATGAATACTCTTGATTTGCCATTCCGATAAACTCTCTTGATTCTTAACAATTTCTTCGACGTATAATATTGCATCTTTATGGTTAATAACTTCCAAATGCTCTTTTATCGTTTTACCACCCACTGTGATACCTTCAAGAGCTACTTTTGTTTCTGATAAAGTCAGTGTATTTCCTTCAATAGCGTTGGAATGATATGTCCAATTGACGATTAAGTGCTCTCTTATACTTCTGAGCGTATGGACCGGCAGAGGCCTTTTTTGATCGAGCAAACTTTTCTTCTTATCCATTTGTTCAAACATCTTCTTCACCCCAGCCTCACTTCTAATCATAAGTATAAGATCCTCATTATACCATAATGCTCAAGTAAACAGCACTTTAAGCTAATACGGTCAATGTGCTAAAAAATGTTATTAAGCTTCTACAGTGTGGTCACAATATTGAAACGCTTTCCGTCTGACACATTACAAGAGGCTTGAAGCATTAGTCATCAGACCAATACTTCAAGCCTCTTGCTGACATCAGCCCTACTATCATGAGGCCTTTAAAGACTCAGCTAGCTATAACCAAGCTAATGACATTATGCTCTAACTGAATCGAGTATGCTTCTAAGTGTATCAACGTTACACACGAGTATTTTTTTCTGATCAATCCGTATCAATTGTTCATTTTGTAATTCAATTAATGATTTTGTCACGGTCTCGCGCGCCGTTCCCGTCATATCTGCCAAGTGCTGATGCGTTAGTTTCAAATCGATTAGAACACCTTCAGCAGTGGGCACTCCATGCTGTTCTGTCAAGCGCAGCAGCATGCGAGCAATACGTGTGCGCACGTCGAGTATGGTTAAATCCGTTATTAATTTATTGGCATCACGTAGACGATCCAAGGTTGTTTCGAAAATGCCGATCAGTATTTCAGGCTTGCTTTTTATCAAGGGTAGAAAATCGCGTTTTTTCAAAATACATAAGACAGACTTCTCAATTGTCCTTGCAGAGGCCGAACGTACTCTTTCATTTTGCAATAAAGCCATCTCTCCAAAGAAATCACCTTCTCTAAAAATAGAAAAGACCACATCCCTCGATTGGTTATCTTGGTAGATTTGAATTACTCCAGATATAACCAGATAGAGCTCATCTCCTTCTTCCCCTTCAAAAAAGATAGACTCGCCTTTTTTATATAAACGCTTGGTACATAACTTGGAAATTTCAGCTAAATGTTCCTCGTCAAGATGCTCAAAGAACGGAAAATCTCGTAATACCTGTGGGTTCATCTTCAGAGCTCCTCCAGTATCAATGAAATTACAATCATTACAACATTGCTTGCTATTTATGTAAATGTAATTTTTGCGGGCTATTAAAGCAACAAGTCTATCTTTCAGTATAGCATTAATAATTTTAGTGTATGAAGATTAGTAAAAAAAATTCTGAGTAACGGCTTTTTCAACAAAAAAACCAACAAACGCGTTTGATCCGCGTTATAGTTGGTTTTTTGTTGATGAAATGTTCTACACGATTTCAGGCCTATTTAGAGTTGTTTTCTTTTTAAGTATCGTTTGTTCATATCTTGTAATTTTATCATTTCATGCGTTCAAACACTTTCTTCATCTCTTCCGTTCTGCTCTCCAGTTGCTTACGCTGCTCGATTAGGATTTCTTTTCTAGCCTCAATCGTTTCATCACCCTGTTGAAACAACCCAACATACGATCATCGCATTGCAATAGCACCAACTACCGGATGAGGAACATACGTCTCTTCCAGCGATGCAATTTCTTCTGGTGTTAATGTAATTGATAGAGCCGCTACAGCATCTTCCAGATGAGATATTTGGGTAGCACCAAAAATCGGGGCTGTTACTGGTTCTTTCTGCAACAACCACGCAAGTGCAATTTGAGCGCGGGGAACGCCATGTTTTTCTGCGATTGCTGCAACCCGCTCCACAATCAATCGGTCCGTATTTGCAGTCGCATCGTATTTGGATTTTTGAGCTTGGTCGGTTTCCGAACGATGTGTTGTTTCCGACCAATCACGCGCCAATCTTCCTGAAGCCAGCGGGCTATATGGAATCACGCCGATTTTTTCTTCCTTACAGAGCGGTAGCATCTCCCTTTCCTCTTCACGGTATATGAGGTTTAAATGATTCTGCATAGATACAAACTTTGTCCATCCATTTCTCTCTGCTACATGCAATGCCTTTTGGAACTGCCATGCGAACATGGCAGAAGCACCAATGTATCTTGCCTTCCCAGCCTTCACAACATCATGCAGAGCTTCCATCGTTTCTTCAATGGGGGTATTGTAATCCCAGCGATGGATTTGATAAAGGTCTACATAATCGGTTCCCAGCCTCTTTAGACTCTTATCAATTTCACTCATGATTGCCTTGCGGGAAAGCCCAGCACCATTGGGACCTTCATGCATACGGAAATGAACCTTAGTCGCGAGGACAATTTCATCTCGATTGGCATATTCCTTTAAAGCTCGACCAACAATTTCTTCGCTTGTTCCGTCTGAATAGATATTCGCCGTATCAAAAAAATTGATACCAAGCTCCAGAGCTTTTTTTATAATTGGGAGACTATGCTCTTCATCAAGTACCCAAGGATGAGTCCAACGCTCCGCTACACCAAAGCTCATACAGCCAAGACAAAGCCGAGATACATCCAAACCTGTATTTCCGAGTTTCACATATTCCATTTCATAGTTCCCCACTTTCGAATCGATATGGTTTCCTTCCATTTTACTTTACCTCTTAGAGTTAACTCCAAGTCAAGTACTTGTGCGATATCAATATTAGGCACCTGAACGCCAGGTCGATTGCTCGAAGCCAGAGATACGATTCCGCTCTAAGTTGAGTTATAATGGACTTAATCTCATCACTCAGTAATATACGTTTACTGACCCATTTTATCGTTGAAAGCAGGAAAGTTATGCGTATACAAGTGCATATCATTGCTCCTTATGAAGCAATGGTTCCCATTATTCAAGAATGCATTCCACTATTCCCCAACTCAGATATCCATTATTCTGTAGGGGATTTAGTCAAAGGAGCCGAAATTGCCCATACGGCTGAAAGGGATGGAGCAGACGTCATCATTAGTCGAGGCGGTACAGCTCGATTAATTAAAAAAGCAGTCACGATTCCAGTCATTGATATGCAGCTTTCAGGCTATGATATGATACGTTCTCTAACTTTAGCTAGCCACTCCAATGAAAAAACTGCGATTGTCGGTTTTTCGAATATTACATCTGGTGCACAGTCCATTATTGATTTAATGGATTTGCCTTTAAAGGTTTATACGATAGATCATTCAGATGCGGTCGCCCCGCTGCTGTTAGAGCTTAAAGCTGCGGGATATCGACATATCGTTGGTGATGTCATCACCTTCAACACAGCCAACACTTATGGCTTGAATGGATTTTTAATTCAATCGGGCAAGGAATCGATCATTAAATCTCTTGAGGACGCTCAGCTAGTACACGGTTATCTAACAAAAAAAGAGATTATATCTAGTATTTTCAACCACCTTGCCTTGACGGAGCACCCTAATATTGTTGTTTTAAATGAACAAAACGCAGTTATTTTCGAACACTTAACCCATTTCCATCACAGCCCATTATCTGAAGAGCACATCCATCTTATGAACACAAACCTGTCGTTTAATAAAACGGTAATCACTAACAGTTTCATCGTGGATGAATACCAGCTTTCCGTTACCGCCTATGAGACGGATTTTGGAAATAAAAAATTCAGAGTATATCTGCTAGAAAAAGGGGAGCCGTACCTGTTTTCTCAACGGGGAATGACAGCGTGTTCTGACATTGTTTCTGAGCCGATTGCTGCTGCGTCACATTCAATGCGAATTGCCTTAAATCATATTGAAGCACTCTATAAGCATAACGAAGCTATTCATTTACAGGGAGCTTTAGGTAGTGGAAAATCCTTTATTGTCAGCTACATTCATCAGCATTTTGCAGCTCGAGGCCTATTGTTAAAGGTGGATTTGGCACAATTCAACCCTGAGCAATTAAGCGAAATTCCACTGGTTAAAGTAAGTACTATTGAAATCACGTATGCTGAGCAAGCAGCAGATCGTCACATGTTGCAGCTATTCATCGAGACATGCCTTTCACTGCAAATAGCTGTATTTGTTCTTAGTGAGCAAGCACTTGATAAGCAGAATTTGCAAAGTCTAAAGCTGAATACCATTATTGTCCCTCCGCTATCCGAACGAATTGAAGATATTCCGATCTTCATTCAATATTTTCTAACCGATTATTACCATAAATACGGAACTACCGCTGTCAAAATCAAAGACGATGCATTAAAGCTGATTGAGAATCAAGCTCCATCTATGACTGTTAGTCATTTGAAAGCACTAATGAAGCAAGCCGCGCTGAACGAAAGAGAATATGTCATATCCCTCGAAACCTTAAGCACTATGCTGAATGAACAGCAAAAACCCATGGATACTATATCCTTAAATGGTACCTTAAAGGAAATTGAAAAAGAAGTTATAAATTTAGTGCTTAAGGAGGAGAATAATAACCAATCAAGAGCAGCTGAGCGTCTGGGAATCAATAGAGCTACTTTATGGCGTAAACTTAAAGATTAGTCTTTAGGTTTACGCTTTTCTCTCCCTATAATTGTTGCATTTTTAAACACTTAAAATTGTTTTTGAATTTCTCAAAAAATAACTGTTGCTTTTATAAACATTTTACTTTAGTATAACTCATGCAAACGCTTTATATCTTAATTCACTTTTCAACAAAGGAGCCAATATTATGAAAATTAAAGCGACATTAGATCGTATTCCTGGTGGAATGATGGTCGTTCCTTTACTATTAGGAGCATGTATAAACACCTTCTTTCCAAATGCACTAAGAATTGGCGGATTCACTGAAGCCTTATTCGTGAATAGCGCTAGTGCCCTGATTGCACTATTCTTATTGATTGCCGGCACACAAATTAATTTCAAAACTGCAGGATCATCTGTAGGCAAAGGTGTAACGTTACTCGTTTTCAAATGGGTACTAGGTGCAGGGTTGGGCTTAATCGCCATCTTACTCGCTGACTCTAATGGATTATTTCTAGGCTTGGCACCGCTAGCTATTATTGCCGCAATGACAAACTCAAATGGCGGACTTTATATCGCATTAGCGGGTCAATACGGTAAAGAAGATGACAAAGCTGCTTATCCCTTCTTAGCACTAAGCGATGGGCCTTTCCTAACCATGGTCGCTCTTTCTATCTTCGGTGCTATGGGTTTTGCAAACGGAATGTTCTCCCCTATGTCCTTCGTCGCTGTTCTGCTTCCACTTATTGTTGGGGTCATTATCGGCAACTTGGATCATGACATGGGTGCCTGGTTGAATAAAGGCAGTGACAAGCTAGTACCATTCTTTGCTTTCGCTTTAGGCATGGGAATTAACTTTAGTGCGATTATTAAAGGTGGATTAAGCGGAATTTTACTTGGAGTACTGACTGTTCTTCTAACCGGCGGTATTGGATATATCATTTTTAAAGCGATAGGCTGGAATCCTATTGTTGGTGCTTCAGAGGGGTCTACTGCTGGTAATGCCGTTGGTACACCTGTTGCAATTGTAGCTGCCAACGCCTCATTCGCCCCTATCGCTGAGCTAGCAACTGTTCAAGTTGCCGCCAGTGTCGTTACAACCGCTATTCTCCTTCCTGTCTTTATCGGCTTCTTATCAAAGCGATTAGAAAAGTCGGGTGGAGTAGCTAAATACAACCAACCTAAAGAAAGAAGAGAGTAGCTACTCTCTTCTTTCCAAGGTTTCACTGGAGAGTTTGGAGGAAACAGGAATGAAAATAGCAATTATTGCTGATGATTTAACAGGAGCCAATGATAGTGGCGTTCAATTAGCTCGTCATGGTTTAAAAACAACCGTTTTGTTTGATATGGATGAAGCAAATATAAATAAATATGAAGCTGTAGTCTTTGACACCGATAGCCGCTCAATAACTCGGCAAGATGCTTATCATCAAGTAAGCCGTGCGGCTCATTTCTTGCTGAATGCTGGATTTACAAATATCTTTAAAAAAATCGATTCTACAATGCGAGGCAATATCGGTGCTGAAATCGATGCACTTTACGATGTAGTAAAGCCAGATTTTATAATGATTGCACCTGGCTATCCTAAAAATAACCGTACCATTTTGCAATCTACACATTTCTTAAATGGTGTTCCACTCGCAGAAACAGAAATCGCTAAAGACCCTAAGACACCCGTTTCGATCTCGTATCTTCCTGATCTTCTTAAGGAACAAACAGATAACGCGATTGGAACCATTACGTTGGTTGATCTCGCGCAAGGAAAACAGCATATAGAAACCAAATTTAAAGAATACAAGAAAAACCATATTCCTTATATTATTATAGATTCTACTGAAGAAATTCACCTGGAACAAATTCTTAATTTAACAAAAGGAATAGACTATAAGTTTACTTGGGTTGGTTCTGCTGGAATTGCCAACTATCTGCCTACTTACTATGAATTACCCGAAAGAGCGACACAATTAAGTATCGCCCCTAATCAGGGTCCTATTCTTACCGTTGTAGGCAGTGTTAACATAAACTCTAGAGCTCAATTAAAGCTGTTGCTGGAACAAACGAATGTTCATGGCATTGCCTTTCATTCCTACAAGGCTGTTTCTGAAGATTCTGTACGCAATGATGAGATCGACCGGGTATTTGAAGAAGCAGAAGCAAAAGCATTGGAAGGCACAGACGTTGTCATTTATTCTACCGCCGAACAACAGGATATCGAACAAGCATGGGCAACGGGAGAAGCTAGGGGCCTCAGTCATACCGTTATAAGCAATGAAATTGTAAAAGCCATAGGTACCGTTTGTTCCAAACTTTTGGAAAATGGCTATTTCAAGGGAGTTTCCATGACAGGTGGGGATACTGCGAAGCAAATCTGTATGCTGTGGGACATCAAAGGCTTTGAATTACGGGATGAATTAGAAATTGGCGTTCCTATCTCAACGTTTATAGGAATGGAAAATCTACATGTGATTACCAAAGCAGGTGGATTTGGCTCTCCAGAAGTATTTATTAATGCCATAAATAAACTAAAAGGGGTTCATACATCATGAAACCAATTATTGGGATTACAATGGGAGATGCTGCTGGCATCGGACCAGAAATTATCGTCAAAGCATTAGAGCATGAGGAACTTTACCTGAGCTGCAGACCTTTAGTTATTGGTGATGCGAAAATTTTGGAAAGAATTTTACCTATTGTAGGATCTTCTTTACAAATCCATGCGATTCAAGAACCATCTGAGGCTGTATACCAGCATGGTACGATTGATGTCATTCATCTTGATTTGGTTCCAGCTGATCTGCCATTTGGTCAAGTTTCTGCAGTCGCAGGCGATGCAGCATTTCAATTTTTAGCCAAAGCGATCGATTTAGCTAAAAAACAACAAATCGATTCCATCTGTACAGCCCCTCTAAATAAAGAAGCGCTGCATTTAGGTGGACATCTTTATCCAGGTCATACTGAAATTCTCGCTGATCTAACAGAAACAGAAGATTTCTCTATGATGCTAACGACACCTAATTTGCGTGTCATTCATTTAACGACTCATATGGGGCTTATCGATGCGATTGCAAGCATCAATCCTGAAAGAACATACACAGTTGTAAAGCTGGCCCATGATACTTTGAAAAAGGCCGGATTTGAAAAACCAAGAGTGGCTGTTTGTGGGATTAACCCTCATGCAGGTGAAAATGGTCTATTCGGAAACGGCGAGGAAGAAGAAAAATTAATGCCGGGTATTGAACGCGCACAAGCAGAAGGCATTAATGTAGTCGGCCCATTACCTGCAGATACACTATTTTTTAGAGCAGGCAGAGGAGACTTTGACATCGTTGTTGCTTGTTATCATGACCAAGGCCACGCTCCTGTAAAAGTAATGGGTATCGAAGAAGGCGTTAATATTACGGTCGGTCTAAAAGGCGGAATCATTCGAACATCAGTTGACCATGGAACTGCATTTGATATCGCTGGCAAAAATATTGCTGAAGATAAGAGCATGCTGGCTGCGATCCGTTCAGCTATTGAATTGGCTCCTAAACATAAGTAAATTAGAAAATGATCACCTCCCAAGCTGTAAATTGGAGGTGATCATTTCTGTTTCAGAAATATAACAAAGGAGATGCTCAACTACGTCGATCATTTAACTTTTGGCATCCTGGGTTTATCGACTACTTCAAAGCCTCCTGACTCAATTCGAATAGCAGTATATAGCCATGGTACATGCTATATGTTCTACTTGCTCAGTTTCTGCCCGTAATTTGGACAGAGGTCATTGTGCAGGAGACAAGCAGGCAAAATCAGCAGAAATGGTTCCATTATAGAGAAAGATGGAAACACTAAATTTATTCGATTTTGTTCAGCAAGATAAAGGATCTGCTCTGCGGAGTTTGACTCTTCTTGTGCAAGAACACTCAAGAATAAAGTTAGATTCTACGTATATAATCATGTACGCACCTCTGAAAGAACAGTAGCACCATGGATAGTTTCAATAAAGCCGCCTTCTAATAGTTTTTTTTCTGTTTCTGTTGTAAAACTATAACCTTCATTGTATTTTGATTGTAAGCTGTGGTGTACCATAATATTTCTTCTTATCTTCTTAGCATCCTCTGTATTTAAATTTTGCAATTTTCCACTTCAATGATGGCTATATTACCATTACCATTTTTAATTAAGATATCAAAGGGGTTTGAACTCATAGCCTTACCACCTCATTCAGCTTTTAACTTAGTTATACACGATGCCCTCCTCATTTAAAGTTGTTTAGAATAGGCCTCGCTCCCCTCAAGAACGACCCATTCTAAACTTCATCCCATCGCATCTTGGACACTTCCGGTTAAATAATTACTGTTATTATAGCTCTTCTAAACCAAAGTCAGACCTCCGCCCGATCTCTGGAGTTCTTTTATAAAGCGGTATCCTTCTAAAAATCCAACCACAAAAGCCTCCTCTTCTTCAAGTCCCTGTTCTGTGTTCATAGCCTCCTCCATACGTCCATACAATTTATGTTGAGTCTCGTTCAAACTACTGTGTAGGCGTTGAATTGCATAAGATGACTCTTCGCTAGCCTTCCTGATATGAGGATTGTTAGAACGCATTCCTCCTATTTCAAGATATCTTCTAGCAGCAATCTCACTCAGTATTTCTCTCATTCCATCAAGATAGGCATTTTCCAGTGCTTCATATTCGGACATCGTTTCTCTTTTCTTCGGAAAATGCTTTCCCACTGTATCCATCTTTACCATTGATATACGACAAACTCCCATTCCCTATCCCCCCTTTTAAATCTACAATAATAGTATTTCCTATTTGCTAGATTTAAAACAACGAACAGTGACAGGTAGCTAATTATTATATATAGCATGGTAACAATAAAAACCAAGAACGAATGTTCTTATTTTTTATATTTATTTGAAGGAAGGTGTACTATGGCGACTATATAGTCAATACGAATACAAAGGATGTTCACAAAACTACTAAGGTAGAGTCACGCTGTAGAATTGAAGAAATTAAAGCATTTCATAGAATTGATACTGATAATGTCCAACCTTACTTTGCTCAAGGCTATAACGGCTGTAATTGGTACTATCCAGAAAAGAATTCTGAGTACGCTTTATAATTTAAATCACTAGTGTTGTTAAACATAATAATTCAATTACTCATATTGCTGCTCACTATTCAAATTAACCACGAAATTTACTGCTATCATAGATGATAGATACAAAAACATTAACATTGAATATCGCACTTATAAGTGTATAATTGTTATAACAATTGAATATAATATTGGGAGGGAATTCAATGAATAGGGTGATTGAAATGGAACGAAAAGTAACGAAGTTCGGCAACAGTTTAGGTTTGACAATGACTGATGCACTTAAACAGATTGGATTGGATCTAGGAGATTCTGTAAGTATTGATGTAAACCAGTCCACTGGAGAAATCATTATTAGAAAATCAAAAAAAGTGTCATTACCTAATGGACTAAGTGAGGATTTCATGGATGCTTTGGCAGATGTAATCGATGAATACGATCAAACATTACAGGGTCTCAAAGACAGATGATACTTATACGTTATTTATCCGTTCAAGAAGTTATAGCCATCAATCTTGCAATGATTCAACGTTATAGCCCAGGTGAACAACTTGGGGTAAAGGACTCAGGGCTGCTCGAATCCGCAGTGCTTCGACCGCAATCTTCAGCATTTGGTGATGACGCTTACCCAAGCGTTTTCGAAAAAGCAGCCGCTTTGTTTGAGTCACTAGGTCAAAACCATCCTTTTCACAATGCAAATAAGCGCACAGCTTTTACAGCACTTCTCATATTTCTACGCTACAATGGTTTACACTTTAAAATGAATACCAAGAAAGCAGAAGATTTTACGGTGGATATGGTTAATCATGAATACGAATTTCAAAAATTAGCTTCCGTTATTCAAATACACTGCGTAAATATATCTGAAGTATAAGAAGAGAAGGAACAAAATCACCCTTACAGAAACACGGGCCTCTATTTGTACCCTACATGCCCGGAGAATGCATAGTTTCCTTTACAACAAAAAAGACACCTGATATGGTGTCTTTTCTCATGATATTGGAGAAGGTGCGCGGATTTGATCCCCTGTCCTAAGAACACGCCGCACAGGCTTCTACGGGTGTAGTCAAAGTTTTAATATTACCCAAAGCTTCAGCTTAGTTTAATTTTTTTAACTCGTCCATGAGAGCAGGTCTATTCGGATAAGTGAGGCACAACTGCTCAATAATTCTTTTCGCATGGACTCCCCCGCCTGCCTTGATGAGATGACGAATAATTTCACATACTCTCCGATACTGACTTCGATTCGAAGACTGGGCAGTTTCCTCTGATATGACCTGCGTAAACAACAGAAAAACTTCCTCTGCATGCTCACTTATGAGATGAGGGTAGTAGTTCATTAAGGTATGTTTGTGCTCATGAACATATTTCAGAATTCTCAGCGTCTCCTTTTCCTCAACAAGTACTCGGGTGTACAAGGATGCTGTATTCCAATTCCTATCGCTATTAATTTCAATCTCGTCTAAAAAACCCTCGTACGCTGCTTCCCATTCATCCTTGCTATACAATTCTTTTAATTTCAAGTAATAACTATAATCACCGGATAATGCAAATTCCTTTGCGAGATCTAATTGATGCTTCACTTGATGAGTGCGCTCATAAATTTCATAACGGCACTTTTTCCATTTATCAACGAGACCAGGATAACCCTTACTAGCATCTTTTTGTTCTCCTTGCTCGACCAGCTCCAGCGCTTTGTCGAATTGAAGATTCTTTATCGCGTTTTCAATTGCCATTTCGCGAAAGGCTGTAATGTCGAGACGATCTTGTAAAAACATCAGTGCTTGGCTGTCGCCTTCAAGCCTTTCAATGACTTGAAACCGAAGCTTAGCTGCTTCTTCAGTAAAATAGGAACTGTATGATGAATTATTCCTTTCATGAATTTCCAATCTTTCGATCAATTCACTCCACAAATCTTTTTCCGAAACGTTCGTTATGAAATAAATAGCACTTTCCATGAGGGACAACTGCCACTCATTCCACCCCTCTAAACTTGGGTGAAGCACTTCTTTTAGAAGCATCTGAAATAGAACTGGTCTATCCTTCACGGAGCAATATTCAAATTGGCTAGCTGTACTATGTACAACGTTCAAGCATTCCTCAATTAAACCGCCTACATATCCGTCAGAATCATCACACGACTGCAATAAATCTCCCATCTCATGCATAATACAAAAACTAATTTCAACGGCACGAAGATAATGTCCACTTTCCAATACTTCCTCTGCTTTCTCCATTATTTTGTTAGCACCAGCTATAGCAGAGGAAACATTACGATAAGCAACAAAGCCATGACGATCGGAATTTTGCTTAATAGAAGAACGAATTATTTTTTTATATTGATTTAAACCCTCTTTATTATCGATATCTATAAATTTCAAGGAAAGTGCCTGCTCTACTTCCTCGATTTCATTAGAAAAATTGATTAGCAGCGTAATTAACTCATCCTTACTGAGCTTAGACAATTGGTAAGCGATATTCTTTTTAGGAGCAGGCTTGTTTTCAGGGGAAGACTGGACCTTCTCTTTACTGGAAAATTCGTCTCTGATTTCCAAAAGAACAGCTGCTGCATGCTTACATATTGGACCTTTATCGTAAGGACATTCACACAATGTAGAAGTCACTTCGCCATGTGAATCAAGCTGAATCTCCACATCGTAGAGCTCACTCCCCACAACTTCAGCATGATAAACCCGTGGCTTGATTTCATTAATAGAAAGGATATGACCGTTTTCTCGATATACTTCTCCACGCTCAAGAATAAATGGTTCTATCCTAATCTCAATCTGGTTCAGTTTCATGCCAATCACCCTGCTTTCTTTAATTATCTACCACTATATTAGCTAGTCGCACAGGAGTCCAGGCAATAGCCAAATTTTGAAATGAGGTAAAGACCCTTACGGGACTGCGATACGACGTTATTCATTATTCAACAACATTATATCACTCCTATTAAAAAAGAAAAAAGAGTACCACTACAGTTCTTTCTCATGGTTTGGTGGAGGTGCGGGGATTTGAACCCTGTCCGAAGATCACGCCACACAGGCTTCTACTGGTGTAGTCCCTAAATGCTATCTCTCTCTATTTTGATGTACCTTCTATGGGTATTTTAAAATTAATGTATTATAAATATAAGCTTTGATATTCACCGCTACTATATTAACTCACTAAAAGAGATCTCTTAATAAAACACATATTAAATAACATTTCAGATAAATGGAAATAGCAGAACTCCTACATAAATCAAATTCCTAGAAATCATTACACATAACAAAAACACCATCCTCATGCGAATGGTGTTTTTGATGAGACGCGGGGATTATAGTAGCTTACTTAATAGAGTTGCAAGCTCTGCGCGAGTCATTGAACCAGTAAGAGTATTTGGGAAGAGATCGTCTAACGAAATATTTAATCCGCTCAATTCTACATATCTCGATATAACAAGCTTCATCTGCTCTGCAGTCAGACTAGCATTTGGCATGAAGTTCCCTTTTCCATCGCCAATAACAAGTCCATTCTCCACTGCCCAGCCAACATATCCACTATACCAGCTATTTTTCACAACATCATTGAAGGCGCTGGATTCAGTTTGCTCTATTTTAAGAAGCCTACCAAGAGTTGTAATCGCATTTGCGCGTGTTACTGGTAAATTTGGTGAAAATTGAGTCGAACTCGTTCCAATCATTATTCCCTTTTCATACAAAGCCTTAATTGCATTATAAGAAGCGTCGTTTGATTTCACATCCGTGAAGGGTAACACACCAATTGCAAATTGCCATTGTGATACCCCAGTGTATGTTTCATTAGAGGACACTACCGCAATGGTAAGACGGTATTGGCCATCCTCTTCGGGCATAATTTTGGATAAATCACCTTTCAACTCAGA
Organism: Paenibacillus sp. FSL H8-0548; assembly: GCF_038630985.1. Classification (NCBI taxonomy): domain Bacteria; kingdom Bacillati; phylum Bacillota; class Bacilli; order Caryophanales; family Paenibacillaceae; genus Paenibacillus; species Paenibacillus sp. FSL H8-0548. The sequence continues at coordinate 254,223 of NZ_CP152049.1, read as the reverse complement.
AAGAAGATACGTTTCAGAATAGTTCTCTGAAGGCACATCTGTTACGGTTAGCTGAATATCACTTTCAGGAACAGCTGTACTTGCTTTAACTCCCTCAAATACAATACTTTTACCAGAAGCTACACTTTGGATGCCAGCACCGTCATTAACCGTAAAAGTAACTTTCGTTTTACCGCTATTGTCAGTTGCCTCGGAAACACCTGAAAAGCTATGAACAGATTCCGTTATTTTGAATGCTGTAGAGCCTTCACTGCTTACCTCCGTGTTAACTTGTCCATCTGGATTAAATCCACCTTCTGGCATTCCCTGCATGCCATCTGGCATTTCTGGACGCTCTCCTGTTGGAGGAGTACCTTGACCAAATTGTCCGTTATCACCGCTAGGACGATTTCCACCAAAGCCGCCACCCATCATGCCAAAAGAATTTCCTGTATACTGTTGCTGTACACCATTAACGTACAGATGATATTCAGTATTGAGTTTAAGGTCAGCAGATGAAAATGTTACGCTTTGAAAATTCTTTTCCGCTATATGGTTTAGAAGTTCATTACCTTCCGTGTCTGTTAATTTGATTATACTTCCCGCCGCTTGTGTCGTAGCAAAAGATAGCTCCATAAACGGCTGCTTGGAAGTAGAAGACGACGCATCATTACGTGTTCCTAGTGCAATGACTGTACCACCATTAATGATAATATCACTATCGGCATCAATACCACCGTCAGGACTACGTTCGTTAGCCATAGTAACAATAGTTCCTCCATTAATCGTTAAGTACCCATTGGAGTCAATTCCATCACCCTCGGCTCCTAGACCTGCATTTACATAAAGATACCCACCATTGATACTTGTAACCGAAATTCCATCCTCATTCGTATTGATTCCATCATCCTGAGCCTCAATATAGATCTTCCCGCCGTTGAGAGCTAAGTGCAGCTCAGAATCGAGCCCTTCATTAGCAGCAGTAATATGCAGCTCTCCTGTTCCCTTAGCTTCTCCAGAAATGTTCATAGACATTTTAGAATAGAAGGCTCCATCATATTTATGCAGCTTTTTCGTTGAACCCTCTTTATAAATTCGTGCGACATAAGAGCCATTCACAATGTTCACAGAATCATCGGCTAATAGAACCTGTGCCCCTGCTTGACTAAGATCAATAATTCCTTTTGTATCTTCTTTTATTGAGTATTGCTCATACACATTGTAGAAAATAACTGCGGGAGCAACTGTATTCGTAATATTTACTCCGTCTAAAATAAGTGTCACGACCGCTGTAGGGTCAGAAGCTGCATCGTCTCCCAAATCAATTGCAAGCTGTCCTTTCGATAACTTGCCTGATACACGATAAATTCCAGGCTTCGTAATGGTCACAACTCTATGCTCAGCTGCTTCCTCCGCACTGTGCGCATCTGAATCTGTACCTTCTCCATAGCTACTGTCATGTCCGTCCTCATAATATATAATGCTAGCTCCTACATATACCGCTGCCGATGAACTCGTTGACGCCTTTTGTCCATCAACGGTTACTGCTGTATCAGAAAGATTAATAACCGTTTCCTTCGTAGTTGTACTAGCAGAAGCAATACCCATCACACTAGTCATTGTCAAGATTAACACAAGCATAAGAGCCATTGTACGTTTCAGCATACTAGATCACTTCCTTTCAATAGGTTTTATATATGACTAGTATATATTACTGATCATAAACATAACTTATTTAAAGCTTAATGCTAACTGAAAATACACTGAATGTTCTGCTAGTTATGGGTGTCGGCGTTGCCCTAGATTTCACTCTCACATCCTATTATTCCGTTAATAATCTTGTTCTAGTTCAACCATCTCTGGAACGGTACACACGTTTAGACTAGCATTTGTACTTTGAGACGGTCAGATCGTTTTCACTATAGAAAGCTAATCATTTGTAGATTAAAATAAAGCTTAAAATAAATAGCAAAAACCCGACCTCACGAGGTCGGGTTTTTCATGGTACCACTAGAGATGGAGTCTATTTATGAGAATACTCATATTCACCCTCATCAGCTGTCTGCCGTTTTTGATTAGATTCATCTAATGACTCTATTGCAGTGCGTTCAATACCATGAGCAATATCATATCCCGTTGGATTTTGGAACACACGAAGTCCAAATGAAGGAGCAACGGCAAAAATATGATCAAATATATCTGATTGTACTGATTCATATACAACCCAATTCGTATCGTTAGTAAATGCGTAAATTTCAAATGGCAATCCATTTTCTCCTGAAGCTAACTGTCTAACAATAAGCGTCATGTTCTGATGTATTTTCGGATGATGCTTTAGGTATTGCTGAATATACACACGGAATACACCGATATTCGTTAGCTGTCTGCCGTTCACTTTATTGGATTTATCAATGTTACGCTCTTCATTATGTTGCTCAATTTCACTTAATCTTGTCGCTAGATAGTCACCTAGATACTGAATTTTATGATACTCTTCGATCATTGCCTCTGAGCAGAAGCGGATACTACCTGTATCGATAAAAATACTACGTTTAATTCTTCTACCACCCGACGTCTGCATGCCACGCCAGTTTTTGAAAGAATCTGAAATTAAAGCATAGCTAGGAATCATCGTAATCGTCTTATCAAAATTCATAACCTTAACCGTATTCAATGTAATATCAATAACATCACCATCAGCATTATATTTAGGCATCTCAATCCAATCACCTACGCGTACCATATCGTTCGATGACAACTGTACTCCCGCGACTAAACCTAGTATCGAGTCTTTAAATATTAACATCAAGACCGCTGACAACGCACCAAGACCACTTAGAATAATTAACGGGTTTTGACCAATGAGATTCGAGATGATCGTAATCCCACCAACGATAAAAAGAATTATTTTTACAACCTGAATATATCCTTTTATCGGTCTAACCTTGGAAACGGGAAACGTTCGATAAATAATATCAAATGCATTCAGTAACGCATTTATCACCACTAAAGCAACGACAATAATATACGTTAATGCAGTCTTCTCGATCAGATTTTGATAGCTAGGAAACATAGAACCCGCAAAGTAAATAATGATTGCAGGAACGATATGAGAGATATTATGAAAAACCTTTTTTTCCAAAATAACATTATCCCACGTTACCTTATTACTCGCCTTATTACTCGTAATCATATGAACAATAATCCGGAGAACTACTTTTTTCGCGATTAAATTTGCTACAACGCTAATTACTGCAATCAAAACAACCATAATGACAGTAGATAGACCATCAACTTGCTTGGGATTTACTCCGTATCTTGTTAGCTGTTCTTGTATGAATTCCATTGTAACCTCCAATGCATGTATTCTTCTGATCTTAGCATAGTTCATTTCATAATTTTAGTTAATGAGAAAGTTATTACTTTGGCCATAATAACAAAAACCCCAACCTCATGCGGTCGGGGTTAATGATGGTGGAGGCTTGGGGATTTAAACCCCTGTCCGAAAATCATGCCACACAGGCTTCTACGGGTTAGTGACAATTTTGATGTCGCCTGAGTATCGCTCCGTAAAACGGTTCTCAATAGGTCAGCTTGATTGTCTTCTTCAGCTCACCGAAAGCGGAGATGTGACAGCGTATTCCACTATAGTTGGGCCCTAATCCAGTCACATGGACGATGCTGGGTAGAAGCACGCACACAGTTTCTTAGGCTGTGAAAGCGTAGTTTGTTTTTTGTTTGACGTTTAATAAGCTTTAGCGTTGATGAAGCAGACGACTCCCTGCTACCCGCTGGCTAATTCACCATTATTTCCATTTCGCCAACATCAATTTTTGCACCCACTCTTTTCAACAAATCAAAACCTATTATCCCTTGCATCTCTAACCCATAATCCATGCTTCCAATTTCAACTTGAAAGTCTTGAACCACAGATTCCCCGATTGCAATTGAATCAATAATCTTGGTATAAACGTACTCTACTCCACCTATACCTCTGATTGCATCAACTACATCATCTTTTTCAGGGATTATCCCTATGTCTCTAACGATGTCTGCATTAAACAGAGTACTGCCTGATCCTGTGTCAATCAGTACATTTTCCAAACATAATCTTTCTCCGCGAAACTCAATGACTATAGTGACAAACGGAAGACCATACCATTCTGTTATTCTCATCTCGACCTTCTTACTCCCACATAGCGTTCTCTTGCCACCACTTCAGGGCGTGAGGTATGGAAGAAACAGTATTCACGATGAGGCTCTTTTCCATGCAACTCACCATACCTCTTTAGAGCCTTCTCCGAGTCGTCGAAAGAATCGATCACAGTCATTTCTTCAATAAAACGTTGACCTTCCTTGGAAAATGCCTTTGTCGCCTCTAGCACAACCCATTCATTGGGAAAACGCTCTTGAACTTCATTCCACCGCATCTGGACACCTCCGAATAAATAATTACTATATATTATAGCATATCGGGTGGTATCTTCTAAACCATAGTCTGACCTCCACCCGATCTTTGGAGCTCTTTTATAAAGCGGTACCCTTCCAAAAATCCAACCACAAAAGCTTCCTCTTCTCCGAGACCCTGTTCTGTGCTCATAGCCTCCTCCATAAGTCCATATAATTCACATTGAGTCTCGTTCAAACTACTGTGTAAGCGTTCAATTGCATAAGATGAATCTTCGCTAGCTTTTCTGATATAAGGATTGTTAGAACGCATTCCCCACGTTTCAAGATGTCTTCTAGCGGCTACCTCGCTCAGTATTTCTCTCATTCCATCAAGATAGGCATTTTCTAGCGCTTCATATTCAGACATCGTTTCTCTTTTCTTCGGAAAATACTTTCCCACTGTGTCCATCTTTACCATTGATATACGAAAGGCTCCCATTCCCTATTCCCCCTTTCAAATCTACAATACTAGTGTTTCCTATTTGCTAGATTTAAAACAGCAGGAACAACATAGAAGCCTCCATAAAAAACAGAACAAATGTTCTTGTTTTTTGTTAATAATTTTGCTAATATATTAATAGAACTTACCGAATAGAGGTATACATCAAGATAACATCAGAAGTAGGTAACGTTTAATACGTATTGGGAGGGAACTACAAGTGTCCAAATTTTATTACTACAACAAAAATACTGATAACAAGGGTAATCATGAGGTTCATACAGAAGACTGTTCCTATATTCCCAACTCAACAAACCGAATTTTAATTGGTTACGAAAATAATTGTCAATCTGCTATTCAACGAGTCAAAAAAGATACAAACAAATTAAATTATGATGGTTGCTACTTCTGCTGTAAGGATTGTCACACAGGCTAACCCGCTCTAGTATGCTTTTCAATTACATGAGAGATATAAAATGTAACCAACCGCAAATTCTCCTTTTTACTCTACGCAAAAAAGCGACCAATTGAGGTCGCTTTTCTCATACTCCATATGGAGCCGTGGGGAGTCGAACCCCTGTCCCTAACTTTTCAATTGGTTTTAGAACGTACCCACAAGTGTTACTAAGCCTTATTTGATGCGGGTTGTAGAGGCTGACTTTGTTAATTTGTGTTATTCAATTTTGAATGATTTTATATAGTTTTATCCATTTTGGCTATACCTTGACTACAAAAACCGAGGGGATTCTGAGGTGACGTGTGGTTCTGTTAGTTGTCCATTCCTCGGAAACGATGACTTCAAATTCCCGCCCCCAAATAAACTTCATTACGATAGAATGGTTCAATTTGTTATATCATGCCCCCATGATACACCTCTAGTTTTATGAGTTTTTTGGTTCTATAAATATTAAGTTCACTATATAAACAAATTCAGTCCATAAAGTGTAGATAATATATACGTAAGTTCGTGGTGAAATGCTGGTCACAGGATACACCGCCAACGAAAAGTAGGAATGCTACTTGGGTTCAGCAAGCGGCGATCTTTAAGTTGTACGAGCTGGAATTATTAAACGTATATGAACTTAGTCTTAAAATATTCATACCCTTTTTACATACATCGAGAATATATCAAAAATATTGTCTAATCCATCAAAAAGTAGTTGAACTTCAGGACTTCTTTGAGTTTCAACTCCATCGTGGGAACATACATCAGCATTTGCATGTGGTGAAACAGTTGTTACTTGTGGTTCCAAAAAATAATCAGACGGTAAATGAAAACTTTCATTTATTTTCATGATATGACTATTATAATTCGATTGATTAAATCTATCTGATTTTAATATCTGATCTATCTCTGATCTCGAAATATTTGTTTGCTTCGATAAAGACAATTTAGAGTATCCTTTTGATCGCATAAAAATGATTAAATTTCTCGTAATGGATTCTCGATGTTCAATAAAGTTAATTGTCATTCGCGATTACCTCACTTTAATGTCGTCAGACAAGATTTACAACGGTAACATTCCCTTTTACCTTTCCAGTATGACTAACTGATTCAATCAATCATAAGATTTGGATCGCCATTATTGACATCTAATGAAGAAAAGAACCTCAATTAAGAGATTCTTTATTTATATGAAAATATTTTCATTTTTATGTTGACTAATAGAAATAGACTATGCTATTATAAAAATACGGCATAGTTTGAATTTGACCTATTCTGATCTTGTTAGGTAGTTGATGATTCCCGTCATCGTTCCCTTGTCTCATCTTATTGTTGAACTTGTTAAATCAATAATAGCAGAGGGTGTGTATGAAGTCAACACGCATTCGCCCTTAATATACAAGGTGAAACCGATCAGATCCCTACAAAAAGGAGGAAAAGTGTTACATAGGTTAGGGCAATTCAACTTCCGTACCATTTATTTATATACTAAAGGAGAAGTGAATTGTTGTGATTACTGGAAAAAAATTTATTAAGTCACTGAATGGTCATATCGGTCATATTGAAGAAGGAAGTTCCTTCAAGGTTGGGGTTCTATTAACCCCAGAGGATGCTTCCCGACTCGAACATCTTGGTTTTACCTCCAATTTGACTAATGGTGAGCAACTCATTCCGCAGACATTCGGGCGGTACACAAGAATCAATCACGAAGGTGAAGAAAATAATCTCAAGCACCTTCCAAAAGTCGATGCGTACACAACATTATATTATACCCGAAGTCAATTTGCAGGTAGAGACGAGCGTAGAGAAGTGACGGAGTTCTATAACCGTCGATATAAGAAATGGCAAACGGAGCATATTCCAGCACCTTCCCTTAATATTTCTGTTATTTCTAAAGACGAGCAATTCTTGCTCGTAGTAAACCAGGAATTTATTAAAGGGAACGGAGAGAATACAGAAGCCTTGTTTGCTACCAATTTGATTCTTGAACTTTTTCGTCGAGCCGAGTTTTTTACGGAAGATATGACAACATATCAGGTGCCATCCCACCCTATTCGCATTGTCGATTGGGTCTTTCTTCCTCAAGGTGAGGATATGCCTTGGAATAGGCGTTTGGAGATGTATAGACCGTTGATTGAAAAAGCACGGGAAACCAAAAAAGTTGTTTTCCTGGATAGGTTCGGAACAATACTCCAATACAAACCAGATGCAGAAGCTCGTGGCACAAGAGGATTTCAAGGGTATGTTGTGTTCAGTTTCGAGAAACTTGGCATTCATGTATTTGAGAGTATGCATATCGGAAATGCAACTTATGTTGTGTCAGGTGATTGGGAATCTGTGTCACACATGTCTAAGTCCCAAATTATACAAAATTCATTACATGAATACCGATTGATTCATCATGATACCTGGAAAGAAAAGATTAAGAACCTTCTCATAAAGAATATTGAATTGGTATCATAAATTTAATTCCCATTATTTGCAATGACAACATTTGAAGCACCTCTCTTTTTGAAGGTGCTTCTTTTAAATATAATGACCAATTTTAGTATCCAGTTTGAATTATCCCAAACCGTTAGACGGTATGATAAATCGCCTCACTACTAAGATCTGCCGCAACCTCCGCTAACCCCTTTTGAATTTCCTGAACAGCTTTCTCACTTGCCTCTGTCTGTTCAATTAAACCTTTTATAATTTGAACGATTTCTTCATCTAGTGTAGTTATCGGCATTTTTTCTGCGATGACTCGGCTATGTTCTGTCTCCTTATATCTTCTCGCAATTTTGTTACCCGCATCTATGGCTTTTTTCGTGGCACTTTTCAATTCTTCCTTCGGATCCCTCAAGTAATGATCGTCATCGATTAACTCCCTTGGAATGTTCAACACTTTTGCTACGGTATCAACACAGAAATAATTCTCAAGCTCACCTTTTTCCAACAGAACAAAACAATCGTTCTTCAATCTTGGAATTTTCCCCTTTAAAAATCGGATCTTCGCTATACTGTTTGTTTCTCCGTGGTTATCATTATCAAGTACTATCTTAAACGGAACATTAAAATCATGTAGTATAGAGACGTTGGCAAAGTAGTCCATGTTTTGACACCCATCCATGGAAATGAAATGTATTCCTTGCCGTTTGATATCGTACCCCAACTTATATGCCCACTTCTCAAATGAAAACTTATCTGACAAGCCCTCGACCAAACAACATACCTTTCCAACGAGCAATTCACTCAATTTGACTCGTTCACCAAGATAATCTTTAATTTCTTCCACTGGTATATGTTGTCTTGAGATCGTCTTCCCTTGTTCTCTTATCAGGAGAACGACATCATTCATTTCGGACTCATCGATAAAAAGTGTTGAATGTGTTGTAATAACGACTTGACTGTTGTGTGAAGTGAGATCTTTAAGCGAATAATAGAGATCCTTTTGTGCTGTTAAATGTAAGAATGCTTCTGGCTCCTCAAATATATAGAGAGTTGGTTTTACATATTCACCGCTTATCTCAGATTTCTCCATAGCTTCGGTGACCACATGTTGTGGTTTCATTTTTTCTATTAATCCATTAACCTCATTTTGGGCACGAATTACTGCAACAAGTACAGCTCTCTGCAAACCACTTCCACGCTTACTCAGCGGCGTTTCCACTCCATGCTCATCTTTCACCTGCATTGTAAATGAAAAACCTTTACTCACGTCAAGAGGATCAATATCTTGACTTATACTGTCTGCTAGAGGTAATTGTTCTTTTAACTTCCCCTCTACAATTTTTAAAATATGGTTATTAATCATTTCAACTTTGCTATGAATTGTTTCCATTGCACTTTTACTTTCTGGGTCTGCTTTGAGCCAATTACGAACCCCCACTCTAAACAATTTCCCAAATAACGATGAGTCATTAGACATTTTTTGTTCATTTTCATGATCTTGTGATGCAGGTATGTATAACACTTCCGGCAAGTTATTATTGATGTCTTCCCAATTGACCTCTACCCAATCTTCTTTAGGTCCAGTTTGAATTACTTCAATAACTTGCTGACGTATCTTCGAGATTTCTACAAGTCCTGGTTTTGTTGGTGGGACTTCAATTCCCAACTTCTTTGCAACACTTTTCAATGTGGCATAGTTACTCAATTTATCTAAATCCGTATTTCCAAGCTCAGAAAATATCAATTTGTTACTTATTATTTTTTGGTCATTTTTTTTATATACATGTTTCAACTTAATAAGATCATTATGTTTTAAGTGATCCAGTCCCATACTTTCGAAATGAATTTCAATCTCGATAGGACTATCTTCGCTTCCTTTTTGAAAATCCTCCAATCCAATCTTTTCATTCTCCAGAAGTACACGGATAGCCTGCAGTAATGATGACTTTCCTACATCGTTCTGACCTACAATACACATTAAATTATTGTTCATGTATGCAGTAACTTCACTTATTCCTCTGAAATTTTTAACACGAATATATCGAATAAACATAGTTCTCACCCCTTATTTTCCAATATTCGACATCGAAAGCATCATCACCTTTTTGTGCAATAAAGAAAGTTCCATATACCCATTCAACTTTCGAGTCTGTACCATCCTCCATTATCGAAGCCATTATTTTAATCACAAAAAAGCCCGGTTTTTCACACGAACTTTAATTTGTTCCTATTTAAGGTTTATACAACCCGCAATCTCAAAGCTCTATAAAGAGTAGCACGCTTTATACCAGTCATGTCTTCGATATCAGCTATAGAATGTTCCTTTGCATCGTAGAGTTTCATTGCTCGCTCAACCTTTTTGCTATCCGTCTTAGGTCGCCCTCCGTTCCTTCCTCTTGCTCTGGCCGCTTGTAAACCTGCTTTAGTTCGTTCTACAATCATTTCTCTCTCTAACTCTGCTATAACACCAATCATTTTAAACATGGCTCGTCCGGTTGGAGTCGTTGTATCTAAACCATCACATATACTCACTAACTCAACACCTAGTTCCGTCAATTGCTCATAAACTTCAATTAGCTTCTTAGTTGAACGTGCTAACCGATCTAATTTATAAACAACAAATACATCACCATGCCTTAAAGAATCTAACGCACGCTGTAACTCTTTACGGTCATCCTTAGCTCCACTCGCCTTCTCCATATACATTCGCTCACAACCCGCATTGTTTAAAGCATCCATCTGTATATCAAGTGACTGATCAACTGTAGATACCCTCGCATAACCAATCTTCATTCCCAATCCCCCTCATCCGTTTATTATCATTATTGTGTGCACAAAACGTACATTTATAAAACGTAGATAATGTTATGGCTTTTGAAACGAATTGATTGCTTTTAAAGGCGGAAAAACGAATTAAATTGCGACTTACAAATATTGCATCAAATACGAAGGTTAATGAGACAACTTATTATGATTTAATGAAGTGCTTAAGTGATTGTTGTGAAAATAAATTTCACTTCACTATTTTGTAAAGTATTTTTTACAAAATATTTCTTATAATACTATTTTAACCCAATAGTTTCCGCTATTTTTTAAGACTCTCATAGTGTTATCATTACAACTGTAGAAGCTACTATAAACGTTACAATGGTTACTTATCCAATACATCAGTTGTTAAAAGTCAAAAAAAACATAAAGGGTGAGGAAATTGTCCATTTCAAATAATAATTTAGACATGTATGAATTGAAGAAAACGTTACGCCGAATTATTCCCATACAAGCTAACGTTAAGAAGCTACCATTAATTAAAGGCTATATCCACTGCTTTTTATGTGATGGTATCTATCTAAAAAAACAGATCATGTTCTTGTAGTATAAACTGGAAATATTGGGAGAGTAACTTTGAAAAAATTATTAGGTCAGTCAGTCCGTATTGGCTACAATCTCAATATCAAAATCTTGAAATGAAAAGTTCAAAAACAGGAAGTTTACTAGAAGTTGATTTCGTTGGAAAAAAAATAAATCTTCAACTCATAGATAAATTACCTATATTCGCCTTGGAGATTATGGAAATTGCCCATTTTCCAACTAAGCAGAAACAGATGAGAGTTTTTGATATGACCGTTGACACCTTTGTTAAGACTACTTTTTTTTGGAGAAATAGAATTCCCTTGCTATTTATCAACGTACACGAATTCGTAAGTATGGATAATATAAAGAAGAAAACTATGGATGATTCAGAAATTGAATCTATTGCATTATTTGTCCGTAATTTTTTAGACAGAGTTAATGTGTATAACTCTCTACCAAATGGCGAAAAAAAGATAGAATACTACAATAAAAATTTCGTGTTATTACCCTCCAAATATATTCGATTACAACCTAATTGTGAGATTGGTCATGACACAAAGCTCGTTAGGGGTTGTATGAATCTGATTGAACACGTTAATGCGAATAAACTAATCGATTATATTGAGAATCTTGAAAGATATCAATAAAGCCTATACACTATTCATAGCTAGGGGCCAACTTCCCTAGCTTATGAGTATTAAGCTAGCAAGGAATCTATATTGCCCTTAGCTTTACTATTGAGGACTACTTCTTTTAACTGCATTCGCTCATAAAATGTGAACTCTCTGGATTTACTTCCCCCAAGGACAGAATCTATATTCTGTTTTGTTTCTTCTTCAGAAAATAATTCATGAAGGACAATTTCTTTGGTTGTAATAAGTGGTTCGTACAATGCCAAACCGTAGTCTGATGACAATAGATACTTCCGGTCAATTAAAAACTCATTGATTGCCAGAAGCCTTGATCTCTCTTTCCGTGATGCATCTAGGGGTAATTTCCTATACTTAAACCCGATATCATCGAGAAATATAAATCCACCTGTCTTAAGCTGAAAAAAGTAACAGTCATTATCATCTTCACTTTGTAATTCGGCAATGAGGTTGTATCGAACTGCTTTTTTGATAAAAGACAAACCAATCTTTTCTCCGAAATGTCGTTCTGCCAACGTATCCAACATGCTTTTTTCCAGAAAAACATACAATCCTAAAAGCTTAAGTAGTTTTGAAACACTTTCGATTTGTGACTGATTCAGTACGTCACGGAATAACGCTTCGATTTCAAATTTTCCAATGGTTCTTTCTCGCAAATTCATTTCAAATGTCTCCCTTCCTTTATCTTGCTAAGTAAATTCTCGTAACGTCATCTCTCTCATGTCCTAAGAGCTTAGAAACCTCCTCCCTGGCTTTAATATCACTCTTCCCTTGGTCTTTAAGTGCCTCGTACATTGCTTGTGCGTAGGCGTGTCGTAAACCGTGAAACGTGATATTAACTTTATCTAGATCTTGATCCTTAAATTGATCTCGGTTTCTATTTATCCAATTTTGCATTTGCTTAATAACCAAATGCGTCTTTTCATCACGCTCTACAAAAAGCTTCTGACCACGATCCACTTCCTTAATGCAGTCTGTTAATAAGCGTCTACTTTCACTAGAAAGTGGCACATCACGAATCTTCCCTCCTTTACCTTTAATCGTCAAAATATTTGTTTGTAGAGCCTTCTCCGCTTGACTACGATCGATTTTGAGTGTTTCATGGATGCGTAATCCCTCATTCTTTGCCAGTATCGCTATAGAGGTGATTCTATCGTTTCCACGTTCAATGGCAAGAGCACAAAAGCGTTCGTATTCATTATTTGACCATGCTCTTGCAACACCTCCAAATGTTCTCTTTTCAAGATCAAAAGCAGAATTAGAGCTGATCCTATGCTTTGGTTGATCCACCTTATCATGGGTGAACCGAATAATAGAAAGACGATCCTTGATTGTAGATGGTGAAAGATCACTTGTCTGCATGAATCTAATATATGCTAGTACGTGTTTATCTCCTATGTTCTTGAAAGCTTGTAGCTTAAACTCTTTCGATAAAAATTTGCAGAAAAGCTTACTTTCCGCTTCGTATTTGTTCCTTGTGTGGTAGCTTCCTTGACGATTATGTTTATAAATCTTCTCAACTTGTCTCTCTAAATTTTCAAAGATTTTTTGCTCTTTCTCCGTAAGATCATAAGTCCGTTTCATTTGATACCTCCTCTCTTTAGTTTTGAACAGATTGGTGCTATATACTTTACCGGAGATACATCATCTTCCAAGAAATTTCCCGCTTTTGCTGTATATCGCCTTGATTGCCTTGGGTTCCCACAGTCTGTCTCTGTATCTTATTTACTCGCAAAAAAGTTGCTCATATAAGATAACAGAGACAGACTTGATTGGTTTGTGATTGTCATGGTACTTAGCATATTGCGTGTTCAGTAATTTACTGCCTCACAACTGCTATGCAGTTGTACAGCTTCGCTGTACGGAGGCAAATCTCATTCCCAAACGGGTGTTGCATCGCAACAGAGATTTACAAGGATGTTTAGACGCTTACCTCTAGTAGCGTGTTATGTTCTTTGATCTCATTTTAACGGCTATTTCTTTCCACGAAGAATTGCCAAGTGTGGTGCTTCACCACTGGAACCAGCATCGGTTGTGTGCCTATTGTGTTACTTCCCTATCTCTATTCAACGTAATAAATAACATATATAATGCCTCCTTTTTTTATTTAACTTTGCATCATACACAATCAAGCTTGCATTTATAACCGCCACATCACTTATGTATAAAGGTTACTTCTTATTATTGATATATACTTTTGATGATATGGCATCAAAAGACCGCCAATTATGTGGCGGTCACTAGTTTCATTTACTAGAATTTAAATGGATTAATAATTCCCTGACTTCTTCCCAAAATCACAGAGTCATATTCTGATATTGATATCGGATTAATCATCAATGCTTCCAACATCCTTAAATTTTGTCGAATAAGATATTCACTGTACTTTGGTTTCAACTTATATTTTTTTGATCTCATTTTCAACAAATGAATTCCATTAATCCCATATTTCGAAACGTTCTTTAAAAACTCTTTCAAGTTGGTTTTCTCTCGTTCTTTTAAACTGGAATTCCCAATTATTTTTGATGCCTGTATAAGAGTATAAAAATTCCCTTTACGGAATATTGGTGAAACATTCTCCTTCATGTATTTTTCCCAAAAATCTTTTTTGAAATAATTTTCCAATATCTTGCTTAAACCATATTGCCTTTTCATATAGTTCAAATGTCGGTTTAGGATTCGAACCTCCAGTCGCAAAACGTTTTTTTCGTAAACCTTGATTTCTTCATGCTTGTCCTCTCGCTCTGTCTCTTTATCATAAATAATTAATGTGATTGATTTGGAATTGTAGTAAACGGTGGTAGCAAAGTTTACATTTTTAACCTTAAAACCAAATCTTTCTACAGATTGTTTATACATATCAATCAAAACTATTCGTTCGACCTCATCTGAGATCCTTACATCCAATCGATAATCAATACGACATAGAGTAAATTCTTTATCATTCAAATTGAATACAAAAAACAGATAATCATCCAACCTTCGCTGGATAGCACCAATGTCATTCTCAAGGATTTCACCCCTATTAAATAACTTCACAACATCGATTGTGGTGAATAACCACCATGAATTAAATTTCTTGATTATATCTGTATCGAATATCCCATCGTATTGTGAATCTATCTTAACTGATGTTAAAACCATGTCCTCCTTGAACTTCTTTTTCAGATTACTAATATCGACCTCTGATAATTGTATAAATAATCTTGCCGTATGAATCATATTTCTGCACTCCTTCACTTTTTCTGAACTCGTTTTTCAACCCCCAATAACTCAATGTTTATAAGGGATACGAGCCTTATTTCCTCTTGTTTTTTTCACTAATCCAAACATCATTTTTTGTCCCCTAATCAATTTCCTATTTCCGGTGAATTGACTCTTTATCCATATCGTAGTAGTTGCTTATATTTCTTACTACTTGGTTTTTGTTCAATCACGCATAACAAAAAGACAGTTCCACATAACAAGGAACTGTCCATTGAGATAAGATGGTTAACCTAAAGCTTTTGACTATGTATTATGGTGCGGTTTAAAGCTACGACAGGTATAGAACCGATTTTCACCCAAAAAGACTATCTTTTATTTTAATATTAACAAACAAAGAAAAAAACAATTAATAGGAGGGTCACATAATGGAAAATAACAACAATTTGTTAACGATTGATGAAGCAAGATCTATCCTCAGAGTAGGACGGAACGTAATGTATGATCTCGTAAAAAGTGGTATGCCTCATATTAAGGTTGGTAAACAGATTAGAATACCCCAAGAAGCATTAACAGCATGGATAAAAAATCAGACAATTGCCTCATGAAAAGAGAAGAAATGCTTTATTTACGTAGTATAGGGATCTATTCCGGCAAATCTGTTTAACCTCAAACGCAGTCGAAACATTAAGTTGTCTCAAATCCTAAGTTCCCGGAATTTATAACGAGATCAACTTGAGAATGCTGTAATATCAAGGCCTCTCCGTAAATTTAATCATCAATCCATCGTTATACTTAAAATATTTATAACAATGGAACTTTCAAGTATTTACGCGAGGTTTTGAGATTTCTCGTTACACATTCCGGGAACTCAGGTCAAATGTTGCTGAACACTGTACATTTGGGATATGTAGCAAAAAATACTTAATTGCCTTGTATTATAAGTTGTTTGTGATCCGTGTAGAATATAAGACTTTTAAAGAATCAGGTGTTGCACTTATAACAAATTATTAAAGGGAGGACCACGCATGGCTGGAAATATCAAAAAAGTTGGAAACGCATTTAGAGTTTGCTTGGAATATGAGAGAGATGTAAACAACAAAAGAGTGAGAAAATACAAACAAGTAAACTCGAATGCTGAAGCTAAAAGATTGTTGCGAGACCATGAGTATCAACAGCAACGAAATCTATCCACAAATCCTAAGGACACTTATTTTTCTGATTTTTTGGATTACTGGACAGAAACCTACGTCAGAATGAAATGTCAAGAAACAACCGCATATGGGTATAAGAACATCATCAACAATCATTTAAAACCCTTTTTAGGTAAACATGAATTACAAAAGTTACAACCCGTTCACATCCAAGGTTATTACACACATCTACTCGATGATAAGGCTTTGTCGCCCAACACCGTAATTAAACATCACATTCTCCTAAAAACCGTGTTAAAATACGCTGTCAAGCAACAATTCATATTTAGAAATGTCGCCGAAGCGGCGGAACCACCCACCAAGGTAGAATTCAAGATACAGCCATATACTAGAAATCAATTGCAGGATTTACTTGAAAATCTTGAAGGATCAACAATTGAAGTACCCATAAGTTTAGCTGTGTACCTTGGATTAAGAAGGGAGGAAATCATGGGGTTAAAATGGAAAAATATCGACTTTGAGAATCGATTGATCTATATCACAGAGGTAAGAACAAGTGCCGGAAAAAAAGATGTAATCAAAAGACCAAAAACAGATAAAAGTGAGCGTACTTTACACATTTCGAATGAATTGCTGGCAGTTTTGCAGAAGCACAAAGAGAAACAGGAATCTTATAAAAAAACACTCGGTCGGACATACAAGAGTACCGATTATGTATATTCACACGATGACGGAGATTCGTTTCGGGTAAACACTGTCACGGAGCAGTTTCAGAAATTCCTGAAGACAAAGGGTCTGCCAAAAATCAGACTCCATGGTCTGAGGCACACTTTTGCCAGCATTTTATACGAAACTGGTGTTGATCTAAAAGCAATATCTGAATCGCTTGGTCATTCAGATATTGCTACAACCAACAAAATATATACTCACACTTTTGATAAGACACATAAGAATACGGTTAATGCATTAAGTGATGCATTGAAAAAAAGTTAGTCATTGATCTCCAGCTCGAAGTAATTGAGCAGGGGATTTTTTTGTTACAATCCTCAGTGATTTTTGTAGCCTTTGTGGCTACAAAAACCATCAGAAAATATAGAGAAAGTACTTGACGGCTACATTTGGGCTACATTTTTGGACATAACAAAGCCCCGTCCTAATCCGGACGGGGCTTTCGTGGTGGAGGCGAGGGGAGTCGAACCCCTGTCCGAAGATCACGCCACACAGGCTTCTACGGGTGTAGTCACAGTTTTGATGTCACCCGAGCAACAAACCAAGTAGACGATTAACCTGTTCAAAAGCATCTCGCTTAACCATATCTATTTCTTCATCATCATATACTTCAAGAAAAGATACAATATCCGCAGGACCTGCGTGGTTAGGAGAGTCAAATTTCACTTTTAGTTTTTGCAGCATATCTTTAACAAGACCGTGGTTAAGAAAAGGATGAAAGAGTAAGGCTAGAGAGTCCACTCCTCCTTCAAAGTTTTTTATACAAAAATAAATATCATAAGCATCTTTCGCCTTTCCTCGCCCTAAAGCTGCTGATTTCATAATAAGATAAGGTACAATAGATACTACATTTACGACACCTGTATCCATCGCCCCATCTGGACGTTTCGCATTTAACACGACTTTTGTAGGCGGTACCTCAAATGCAAAATTACCACCTGTTGCCTTTAATGCTGTTAGACCTTGAATACGTTGGCTTTTTCGCTTTTCAGCTGTCCCACCATACATACCTGCCAGAATATCTAAATCAACAGTAAACTCAACTTCATCTACCACAACCTTCTTAATAAACGTAAAATATTTCTCAGGATGGTTATTGTACCCGTTGTTTAGCAAAATTCTTTCGATCGTCGCATATGAAGCTTCTTCTAAAGCGAGATGGTTAACTAGTAAATCTACATCAATACTGCCTATATGGTCTCGTTCAGGAAATATAAGATCGGGTACCCACCCGCCAACAATCAAAATGTCTTCTTCGTACTCATGCAGTATATTTACAATCTCTAGAAGAATTCTATGGGCTGCTTCTATTTGCCCAGCTGAATAGTCTGTTTGTGAACGCAATTCACTATCTCTCATTTCATTATCTCCCCATCAAGAATACCAATTGCCGCCTCTTCTCCACGTCCTTTTAAGCCCAGCAGCTCAAGGCAAATTTGAACTGGTGACGCAATCCTTGCAGCTAGCAATTCCCTAGTATCCAGCAGAACACAGGGATCATATGGCACAATAATCGAAACATTTGAACCACTTTCAACCTCTTTTAGTCCTAAATAATCAATAGATTCTTGTAAATCTTGTAATGGGATATATACATGGACCTTGTTATACCTTACTATTGGCGAATACCTTACTCCCCCTGAAAATCCAGTTAAGGCATAATCAACTCCCTTCACTTCTCTCATCCTCATTAGCTTCCCTTCAATTTGAGGAATGGGGTCTATAGAATAACATTCAATTACTGTGTTAGGTTTCATATGGTAAACTTTTGCCCAATCATAAAGTAAATCTTTTGGTTTAGATACATAGAAGCCTTGTTCACCATTCATAATATATTCTTTGTTTTCAAGAAACTTTTTTACGTTTGAGACCTGACCTAGACTTGATGAAGTTGCTTCAGCTAAATCTTGTACTCGCCATTGTTTATGAATATCCGTTAAAATTGTTCTAAGTATAATACTTGATTTTACAGCTTTTCGTTCAAATATCGATCTACTCTTTCTTTCATCTTTATATATGTTAGGCTTTCCTTCTACTCGAATATAAAGGCCGTTATACATTATCAGGCAATTTCCCGATAAATCAATGTATCCAACATTGTGTTCTTCACAAATCTTACTCGATTGCTGTGAAATATATGGTGCGGCAACCATAAAATAAGGATTGATTAGGTCCTTATCTTTAAATATCACACTGTATTCAAGTAGTTGTTTAATAGCACTCCGAATATACTTAGGCTCCCCTGAAGTTTTCACTTCACAAAGAAATATAATCCGATCTCCTGACTCGGTTACTGCTTTTGCTTCTATGTCATAATTTTTATTCGAACTAGAAAATACATCTACATCTTTAAGTATTGGAATATTATCAAGCAGTCTTAATAATTGTTCTTGGACCTGGTTCTCTACTTGTTTAGCCGTTATATGCTGAAGTTTGAAATTTCCATATTTCATTATAAAACCTCTTTTCACCGTACTGGTGAAACGATTATACTACATAATCATTCGTTCCGCCACCTCAAAACATAATTTCATCGAAATGGTGAAACAATTAATTCAAGTGAAAAAGCACTGGCTATAAAACATACCCAACGACGACGAATGAATCCATAATGGATGGAGAACTTTGAAAATCGCTTGTTCAATAAGACTTCACCTTGCTCATCTTGCCCGATGAAAACGGTCTTCATATTGTCATACAAACAGGTTCTGATGATTCCTCCGAAAGTAGCCCATAATTCGCTCATGACAGCCGATGAGCGTTTCTACTTTCTCATCTTCTGTAAATTCCACATACAACGTCCACGAATACCCGAGCACCATAACAAACGCATACAGCCGCTTTTGTGATTGATTTCGGTCTGCTCGGAAATGCCCCCCATCGGCCTGTACTTGTTCACCAGGTTCAGTCTCAAGCCGTTCTGTTGCCTTAGATGCGAGGATGGGATTTAGAGGCCTCACAAAGTAGCGAAGGGTAGTCCGCTACCAGTGTAACCTTGAGCTTTTATTTCATCGAAGATGACCACAACGTTCATTATTTTACAATTGATGTTCACATCACTACAGAATGTTGAAATTATATATCAGATAATTGCATGATGATCAATATCAAAAAAACTTTTTTTATATTCTAGCTGCTTATACATTCAGTATACTTCTCAGTTCAAATAAAGCCACAGGAATGGAATGAATTATAAAAAAGGATAAACATGCTTACGATGACTGAGATATGTCAGAGTTAAATGCGAAGAGATAGCAAAAACCCGACCTCACGAGGTCGGGTTTCTCATATTGGTGGAGGCGAGGGGATTTGAACCCCTGTCCGAAGATCACGCCACACAGGCTTCTACGGGTGTAGTCACAGTTTTGATGTCACCCGAGTATCGCCCCGTAACCGGCTATACGTTGGGTCAGCCTGATTGTCTTCTTCAGCTCACCGCAGGCGGAGATGAGACAGCGTATTCCACTACTTGTTAGCCCCTATTCCAGTCACATGGACGATGCTGGGTAGAAGCACGCACACAGTTTCTTAGGCTGCGAAAGCGTAGTTTGTTTGTTGTTTGCCGTTTAATAGGCTTTAGCGTTGATGAAGCAGACGACTCCCTGCTACCCGCAACCCGCGCTCGTCCAATCCCCGTCGAATCCATAAACGCCCCCAATTTTGCATAAACAATTAGCTGCTGACCTACACGACTAAATCGCATAAACTCGGCACTAACGTTTAGCTCGATTGAAGCTTTAGGATTAAGGAGCAGCATCCGTCAGATGTACCATCCGGTAGGCTGTCCGATTGTCTTGCACGAAATGCACTTGCTTTGTTTAATTGCTACTTGCTTAGTATACCACGAAGAGCAGCATTCGTGCACAATTGTTATTGGCAGCGTTGGAGGCTGTCTCCCATGGTAATAAATAGTATTAGCGGACGACCTTTTGTTTCTCGCGCAAAGCACGCTGAATATCACGCTGAGCATCACGTTTAGCTGCTGTATCACGCTTATCGAACTGCTTCTTACCCTTACCCAGTCCAATCAACAGCTTTGCATAACCATTGCGTATATAAATCTTCAACGGTACGATCGCGTAACCTTCTTGCTTAGATAAGCCAAACAGCTTATGGATCTGTGCTTTGTGCATCAATAACTTACGGGCACGTGTCGGATCAGTCGGATTATGCATATTCCCTTGCTCAAACGGGCTGATGTGCATGTTGTGTATAAACAGTTCACCGTTCCGAATAGTTGCAAATGCATCACCAATGTTCGCTCTACCGTTGCGCAGAGATTTAATTTCTGTGCCCATCAGCACCATGCCTGCTTCGAACGTTTCCTCAATGAAATAGTCATGGGAAGCCTTCTTGTTCTGGGCGAGCTGCTTGCCGTCACTTTTCTTACCCATGCTAGTCACCTCGACTCATAACCTAATATTATACTGTATGTATTCTGCTGTCATTGTAACAATTTTAGGTAGGGAAATCAAGGTAATGTAAAGACCGCCATGTACTCTTAAGTTTAACCTTGTAACTTATACCGATTTTATGCTCAAAAAAACCGCCCTCAACCCAAAGGTCAAAGGCGGCTTTATTAACGTTCGTAAGCTACTACAGCTTTACAACGTTTTCTGCTTGTGGTCCACGGTTGCCTTGAACAACGTTAAATTCTACGCGTTGTCCTTCTTCAAGAGTTTTGAAACCTTCGCCAGTGATTGCGGAGAAATGTACGAATACATCGTTGCCGCCTTCAACTTCGATAAAGCCAAAACCTTTTTCTGCGTTAAACCATTTAACTGTACCTTGTTGCATGTGTAAAAACCTCCAAAAAAATAATATTAATATGCGCCTGGTTTGTCTTTAAACAAAAAATTCACACATTGGAAAGGGTTTCATGACTATAATGACACCCTTTTCAATATGTGAATTCAGGTTCATATTATCGATTGATTTGAGTGTACTATACCCAGAATTAAAAAGCAAGTGACGAGCTTAAATATATTTTCCCAAATTGTCCAGTTCGCGGCGACCCCAAATTTGTAGCTTATTGGGAATCGCCGCTGCTGTTTTATTTGCGATTTTTACGGACAAAAGCAGCTGTTTCGTTTCCGCCGCTTTTACTTTTGTTCTTTTTTTTGCTCTTTTCTTGACCTAAAATAGTACCTTCTCCGCCTTCGAGCGCCGCACTCCGCTCTCCGCCAATAACACCGCCATCCGGCGTATGGTTCCGCTTCGCTCCACCGCCGCCATTGCTCTCGCTCCGCCGCTTATCGGCGGCTCCGCGACCATTACCGCCATGCCCGCCGCCATTGCGGATGGGCAGGCCCCACATATCCGTGCGCCCATTACGGGCGCGCGGCTGCTCACTGCCTTGACCCGGCGACAATTCCGCCGTCTCTAGCCCACGCTCCGCCGGCGCATTTCCGCCGTCGCTCGCGCTCGCCCGGCCCCGACGCTTGCCTCCGCCGCGTCCGTTATCCGGTGCATCGATCCGCCATGGATTGGCTTGCTCGACAATGCCAACTACGCTGCGGTCGACGCCGCCGCCGAATCCTCCGCGTCCGCCGCTCTTGCCACCGCGACCACGACCGCCTTTGCCTCCGCGTGCTTCGCCTGCTGCGCCTTGGCTATTTCCGCCGCGGCCGCCTGCACCTGCTTCGCGTCCGCTTTGAGCTCCGCGCGCTTCGACTGATACGCCTTCGCTATTTCCAGCCCGGCCGACCGCACCTGCTCCACGCCCGCCTTGACCTGCGCGCACTTCTCCTGGCGCGCCTTGGGCTTTTCCACTGCGGCCCCGGCCGCCGCGCTCACCATTCGCACTTGCCCCACGCTTGCCCTTGCCGTCGCGGCCTTCGCCTGACGCGCCCTGGCCTCGATCACCACGACCATTGCCGCGGTTTTTGCCACCACCGGCAAAGCCTGAAGCCGGTATGCCTTTAAAACCACTCCGTGGCTTCATGTCCACCAGTTCAAAATCCATCGTATGCTCGGTCATGCTTACACGCGTTACGCGTATTTTCACTTCATCGCCGATCCGATAAACCTTCGATGTACGCTCGCCAACGAGAATCATATGCTTATCGTGGAAGTTATAATAGTCGTCCGACATATCACTTAATCGAATTAATCCCTCGACTGAATTATCCAGCTCAATAAACATACCAAAGCTTGTTACACTGCTAATAATACCTTCGAACTCTTCTCCAACCTTATCGAGCATAAACTCGCATTTCTTCAGCTGCTCCGTATCTCGCTCGGCATCGACTGCTACACGCTCACGCTCTGATGAATGCTGCGCAATTTCCGGCATCCGTGCCGTTAACGCCTCATGGCGAGCCTCTGTCAATTGACCGCCGCCATTCAGCACCTCACGAATGATCCGGTGAATAACTAGATCGGGATAGCGCCGAATAGGCGATGTGAAATGTGAGTAAAACTCAGAGGCCAGTCCAAAATGCCCCAAGCTTTCCGCGTCATATTTTGCCTGCTTCATGGAGCGAAGCATAACTGTAGAAATGACGGTTGCTTCCTTCGTGCCGCGAATATCCTCAAGCAGCGATTGCAGCGCCTTTGGATGCACGGAGTTGCCCGTTCCTTTCACAACATAACCAAAGTTCGCTGCGAACTGCACGAAATTAAGCAGCTTCTCTTGTGTCGGGTCTTCATGAATACGATATAGGAATGGTACACGCAGCCAGTGGAAATGCTCCGCTACCGTTTCATTCGCGATAAGCATAAATTCTTCAATGATTTGCTCTGCCACAGAACGCTCGCGCTTAATGATATCTACAGCTTTGCCGGTCTCATCTACGATAACTTTAGATTCCTGAAAATCGAAATCGATAGCCCCGCGCATCATCCGCTTCGAGCGGAGGCGCATCGCCAGATCTTCCATCAAGCTGAACATATCGAGCAAACCAGCATAGCGCTCCTTGAGCTCCGTTTGCGGTTCTTCCTCTGTAGCTGTCAAAATCTTTTTCACATTCGTATAGGTCATTCGCTCTGTCGTCCGAATCACGCTCGTGAACACATCATGACGAACACGCTTGAGCGTTGCAGCATCAAACTCCATCTCGCATGAAAGCGTTAGACGATCAACCTTTGGATTAAGCGAGCAGATGCCATTCGACAAACGATGCGGCAGCATCGGAATTACGCGATCAACCAAATAAACGCTGCAGCCTCTGCGGAAAGCTTCCTGATCGAGCTCGGAATTTTCTTTCACATAATAGCCAACGTCAGCAATATGTACGCCGAGCAAATAATTTCCGTTCTCCAAACGCTTCACATGCACTGCGTCATCAAGATCCTTGGCATCCTCGCCATCTATCGTTACGATGACCTCATTACGCAGATCTCGTCTTCCTTGCTGAACGATTTCCTCTTCAGTAATGGCATCCGGCGCAGCCTCGGCTTCGGCCATAATTTCTTCAGGGAAGCCCTCCGGCAACTGATGCTTACGGATAATCGACAAAATGTCTACCCCTGGATCATTCTTATGTCCCAAAATTTCGACAATTTCGCCTTCAGCAGCAGATCGTCCCTCAGGATAAGAGACAATATTAACAACAACCTTTTGCCCCGACACAGCCCCTTGATAACCGCCCTTAGGTATAAAAATATCCCGATTAATTCGTTTATCATCCGGCACGACAAAGGCATAGACATCATGGTCTTCAAATGTTCCAACGATTTGCGTGACCGCACGCTCGACAACTCGAACGACTTCTCCTTCCATACGGCCGCCATGCTCGCTTCTGGACGTAATGCGAACAAGTATGATATCACCATTCATCGCACTCTTCAGATCATTTGCGTGTAAATAAACATCGCCATGGTTTTTGTCATCCGGAATTAGAAATCCGAAGCCCTTGGCATGCGATTGCAGCTTGCCTCGGATCAAATTCATTCGTTCTGGCACACCATAATGATCATTAGGCGTTCGAATGATTTTCCCTGCATCCTCCAGTTGATTCAGCAGTTTAAGGAACTCCTTAAACTCCGCTGCGCCCTCGATACCAAAATGCTTCTCAAGCTCCTGGTACGTCATCGGCTTGTACGCCGTTTCTTTCATAAATTCAAGCAGTTCATGCTCGTAGTTGTTCATTATTATTTTTTCTCCTCATACACCCGTTGAAGTACTCTATTGTCTTTTGCAACAGGTTGATAGATTATCATATAACATGTAGTATACACGAAATAGATGCTTAACATCCGCGAATATGTTGAAAATACAAAAAAAGCGAGGAATATCCTCGCTTTCTGCATGTGTATCCATTATTGTTTTACGAAGTAAGAAACAACAAGCGCCAATACAAAGAAACCAACTGCCAGACCAACTGTCAAGCGCTGCAAGAACAAATCCAAACCGCGCGCTTTCTGTTTGCCGAACAGGTGCTCAGCACCGCCCGTAATTGCTCCGGACAAGCCTGCACTCTTGCCTTTTTGCAATAATACAACAGCAATAAGGCCGACAGAAAATATAACGAGCAAGATCTTCAATAAGATTTCCATTTATTCCACCTCCAGCATAGGAGCTCCGTAAAAACACGTAGATTTAGTGTACCATAGTTGGACACATATTACAATAGGACATGCTTTTAATCCCACTTTTTATACAAAACCTTGTGATTGTAAATATTTAAAACTATTTTCGGCACTCTCTAGTGAACTGGATTCGAATTGCTCTTGCTCCACAAACATAAACGAGACGTCAGCAGACTCCACTGCATTTAACAGTTGTGAATATCCAACCTCCCCTTTGCCAATTTCAGCATCGATCCTGCCCTTTGAAAAATCCTTCAAATGTACGGTAGGCACTCGTCCTTTATATTTTTCCAAATACTTCGCCGGGCTGTGGCCCGCCATATATATCCAGCCTAAATCGAATTGCATAACCAACAGATCAGGCGGCACCTTCTTTAAAATATGATCGATAACAGGCTCGTCATCGACCAGCTTAAATTCAAAATCATGATTATGATAACTATATTGCATGCCTGCATCCTTCACCTGCTCGCCGAGCTGGGTTAGCTTCTCAATCAGATAATCAACACTTGATACCGTTGGATGCTCTGGAAGCGGCCCCCAAGGTGTAACGACGTAGGACAAGCCAAGCTCCTTCGCATATTTAATTTGTCCTGCAAAATCTGATTGCATATGCTTCGTATCACTAAAGTTAATGGGAACATGTACAGATGGCGCAAGTAGCCCAAGCTCGTCGAGCTTGCTCTTTAGCTCGCTAACAGGTGTTTTAAAATATCCCGTAAATTCGACCGCTTTATATCCGATCTTCGCTATCTTCTCTAACGTACCCAAAAAATCAATTTCCGTCTGATCTCTAAGGGAATACAACTGAATGCCTACCACCGGCTTCGCCAATCTGAACACCACCTTATATAAAATAGCTCATATTTTATCAATTAGAATCATTGTTCCCTCATTTCTCAAAAAACCAACCAAGGTGAAACGGCTGTCGCCGTCCTTTTGGCGATGGCACGTTTCATTCCGGAGAAATATAGAGAAAGTATGGCGAAATGATATACTTTCCTATATTTCAAGGTGAAACGGCTCTCGCCGTCCTTTAAAAGCAAAGCTTGTTTCGTGGTGGTAGCGAAGCGATTAGTTCATTCTTTCTCCGGTTCTTAAGTAGGCGTGCTCGCCTACTGGGTTTATTTATAAAATAGCACTATAGGACGAAGCTACGCTGCACTTTCTACAACGTAATCGACATTAATTGCCTAACTGGACACGTACATTGCAGTTTCTGCAATAGACTTCCTATTATAGGCCCATTTCCGATGTTTTGAAGCTAATTCTACTGCAATATTACATTGTAACCGTCTGAAACCGCCCTCTTATGAGGTTTCTAATGTAAGAAGTGCAGTCTAAGCTGACTCTCCTTACATTAGCGAGGACTTTAGTGCATAGTGCATGATTTCTTGTCTAAAGACAAGAAGCTTCTCGCAAAAATATAGGCGAAGTATACATGTGAAACGTATACTTCGCCTATATTACAAAAAAGAAGGGTATGCCTACTAGGCATACCCTTCTTTACAAGCCGCTATTTGCGTCTTATTTAAAGTTTTTCAAGTTATAGAATGCTGATTTACCAGCGTATTGTGCAGTTGAGCCCAGTTGATCTTCGATACGAAGCAATTGGTTGTATTTTGCAACGCGGTCCGTACGGGACGGTGCGCCTGTTTTAATTTGACCAGCGTTTGTAGCTACAGCGATGTCAGCAATTGTGCTGTCTTCGCTCTCGCCTGAACGGTGAGAGATAACTGCTGTATAACCTGCACGCTTAGCCATTTCGATTGCATCGAAGGTTTCAGTAAGCGAACCGATTTGGTTAACTTTAACTAGAATGGAGTTACCCACGCCTTTGTCGATACCATCAGATAGACGCTCAGTGTTCGTTACGAACAGATCGTCGCCAACGAGTTGTACTTTACCGCCAAGTTTCTCAGTAAGCAATTTCCAACCATCCCAATCATCTTCGGAGCAGCCATCTTCGATTGTAATAATCGGATATTTGTCAGCCCATGAAGCAAGCAGGTCAACGAACTCAGCAGGTGTAAACGATCTGCCTTCGCCTGCAAGCACGTATTTGCCGTCTTTGAAGAATTCAGTAGAAGCAACGTCCATACCAAGGAATACATCAACGCCTGGCTTGTAGCCTGCGCGCTCGATAGCGGAGATAATTGTAGTAATTGCTTCTTCGTTTGAACCAAGGTTAGGAGCGAAGCCGCCTTCGTCGCCTACAGCTGTGTTAAGACCTTTATCATGCAATACAGCTTTCAGGTTGTGGAAGATTTCAGCGCCAATGCGAAGCGCTTCTTTGAAGCTTTCAGCACCAACAGGAAGAACCATAAATTCTTGAACATCGATGTTGTTGTCAGCATGCTCGCCGCCGTTGATGATGTTCATCATTGGAACTGGCAATACTTTAGCGTTGAATCCGCCAAGGTAAGTGTAAAGAGGTACATCAAGCGCGTCAGCAGCTGCGCGAGCTACTGCCATGGAAACCGCTAGAATTGCGTTAGCACCTAGCTTAGCTTTGTTAAGAGTACCGTCAAGCTCGATCATTTTGCGGTCGATAGCAACTTGATCAAGAGCATCTAGACCAATGATTTCAGGAGCGATTTCAGTGTTTACATTTTCAACAGCTTTAAGTACGCCTTTACCAAGGTAACGGGATTTGTCGCCATCACGAAGCTCAACAGCCTCGTATGCGCCTGTGGAAGCGCCGGATGGAACGATTGCGCGGCCTTTGCCGCCGGACTCAAGAGATACTTCTACTTCTACAGTTGGGTTTCCGCGGGAATCAAGCACTTCACGTGCGTATACATCAACGATAATTGACATGAGAGAAAACACTCCTTTTAATGGTTTTATTTTGGATTAATCAAGGAAACGCCAGTCATTTCAGAAGGCTTAGCCAGCTCAAGCAACTCAAGAATCGTCGGCGAGATGTCGGCAAGAATGCCGCCATCACGAAGCGTTTCTCCTGCTCTTGTTACGATAAGCGGAACAGGATTTGTCGTATGCGCCGTAAACGGACGGCCATTCTCGTCAAATACCATATCAGCATTACCGTGATCAGCCGTAATGATGCAAACGCCGCCTTTGGCCAGCACCGCTTCCACTACTTTGCCTAGGCACTCATCCGTCGCTTCAACCGCTCTGATCGTAGGCTCCAGCATGCCGGAGTGCCCTACCATATCAGGATTGGCAAAGTTAAGAATGATGGCGTCATGCTTGTCTGACTCAATCTCGCGAACCGTAGATTCAGCAAGCTCATATGCGCTCATCTCCGGCTGTAGATCGTACGTTGCAACTTTAGGGGAATTAATAAGCACGCGAGTTTCGCCTGGAAGCTCATGATCGCGGCCGCCGCTAAAGAAAAACGTGACATGTGGATATTTTTCTGTTTCAGCCGTACGCAGCTGTGTCTTGTTGTTTTGAACGAGTACCTCGCCAAGCGTATTATCAAGGTTCTTTGGTGAATACGCAACGAATCCGCCCACGGTTTCACTGAATAGCGTCAAGCAGACGAAATACAGATTAACAGGGTGATTCTCCCCACGGTCAAAGCCGCGGAAATCCTCATTCGTAAAAACTTGAGACAACTGAATCGCACGGTCTGGACGGAAGTTGAAGAAAATAACAGCATCCTCAGATTCCACAAGACCAACTGGCTTGTTAACCCCATCTACAATGACCGTTGGCATAACGAATTCATCATAAACTGATTTCTCGTAGGATTCAACTACAGCCTGAATGGGATCGTAGTATTGAGGGCCTTCACCGTAAACCATAGCACGGTAAGACTTCTCCGTACGTTCCCAGCGTTTGTCGCGGTCCATCGCATAGTAACGGCCTTGTACCGTAGCAATACGGCCTACGCCAACCTCTTCGATTTTCGCTTGCAGACGTTCCAGATAGCCTTTGGCACTGTCTGGAGATACGTCGCGGCCATCTAGAAAGGCATGAATGAATACGTCCTCGAGCTGTTCCTTCTTCGCTAGGTCAAGCAGAGCGAACAAGTGCTCAATATGGCTGTGCACACCGCCATCAGAAAGCAAGCCGTACAAATGCAGCTTCTTGCTGTTGACTTTGGCATGGCGAACAGCGCCAAGAATCGTTTCATTATCGTAAAACTCACCGTCACGAATCGATTTGCTGATGCGAGTCAAATCCTGATACACAATACGGCCTGCGCCGATATTCAAGTGGCCAACCTCGGAGTTGCCCATTTGACCCTCCGGCAGTCCAACGGCTTCGCCAGACGCTGTGAGTGTAGTATGCGGATATGTCGCCCAATAACGATCGTAATTCGGTTTTTTCGCTTGTGCCACGGCATTGCCTGTAACATCATCGCGTAGACCAAAGCCATCAAGAATAATAAGCGCTACAGGTTTTGGAGCAGCCATTTTACTTGGCCCCCTCGACCAGTGCGATATATGAAGCTGGCTCTAGGCTTGCGCCGCCAACAAGTGCACCGTCAATGTCAGTTTGACCCATGTATTCAGCAACGTTATTTGGTTTCACGCTGCCGCCGTATTGGATACGTACAGCATCTGCAGTCGCTTGGTCATACAGACCTGCAACAACGCCGCGGATATATCCAATAACGTCTTGTGCATCCTCAGAAGTAGAGGATTTGCCTGTTCCAATTGCCCAGATAGGCTCATAAGCGATAACGACTTCAGCCGCTTGTGCTGCAGATACGCCCGCAAAAGCCGCTTCTGTTTGCACTTTGCAAACTTCTTTCGTTTGGCCAGCTTCACGCTCTTCCAGCTTCTCGCCTACACAAACGATAGGAAGCAAGCCGTTTTTGAAGGAAGCATGAACCTTCTTGTTTACGATCTCATCGGATTCCGCAAAATAAGCGCGACGCTCGGAGTGACCGATAATCACGTATTTCACACCAAGATCCTTCAGCATAACGCCGCTGATTTCGCCTGTAAAAGCACCATTGTCTTCAAAGTGAACGTTTTGCGCTCCGATCGCGATCGAAGTGCCTTTCGCTGCTTCAACAAGTGCAGGAAGCGTTGTGTATGGTGCGCAGATCACGCTCTCTACACCGTCAACCTCAGCCTTGCCTTTAATTTCAGAGAAAAAAGATACCGCCTCGGATACCGTTTTGAACATTTTCCAGTTACCAGCAATAATCGGTTTTCTGTTGCTCATTCGAATTCCTCCTCATTGTGAGTTTTATAGGGTTGAAGCTATTATTTATCGTTAAGTGCGACTACGCCAGGAAGAATTTTGCCTTCCATAAACTCTAGGGAAGCACCGCCGCCTGTCGAGATGAAGTCCATCTTATCAGCAAGATGGAATTTCTCTGCTGCTGCTGCGGAATCGCCGCCGCCAATAACTGTATAGCCTGCTGTTTCTGCGCATGCATTAGCAACTGCTAGTGTACCGTGGGAGAAAGGCTCGATTTCGAATACGCCCATAGGTCCGTTCCATACCACTAGTTTCGAGTCTTTAATTACATTTGCATAAAGCTCACGTGTTTTTGGTCCGATGTCAATGCCTTCCCAATCAGCAGGAATGCTGTCAATGTCAACGATTTGCGTGTTGGCATTAGCGCTGAAATCATCCGTTACTACGATATCTACCGGAATCAAGAAGTTTTTGCCGAGCTTTTTCGCTTTTTCCATGAACTCAAGAGCCAGATCAAGCTTGCTGTTATCTACAAGTGATTTGCCGATTTCATGACCTTGCGCTTTGAAGAATGTATAGGACAAGCCTCCGCCAATAAGCACGTTATCAGCAATTTCAAGCATTTTGTCAATGACAGCAATTTTGTCTTTTACTTTAGAGCCGCCAACGATTGCTGTGAAAGGACGCTCAGGCGTATTCAACGCTTTGCCAAGCACTTCAAGCTCTCTTTCCATAAGAAGGCCAGATACTGCAGGTAGAATATGTGCAATGCCTTCTGTAGAAGCGTGAGCGCGGTGAGCCGCACCGAATGCATCGTTTACGAATAGGTCAGCCAGATTAGCCAAAGCTTTCGCAAATTCTGGATCGTTTTTCTCTTCGCCTTCATAGAAACGCACGTTTTCAAGCAGCAACACATCGCCGTTTTGCAGCGCCGCAACTTGAGCTTCAACCTCTGGGCCGATGACGTCGTTAGCTTTAACTACTTGTTTAGCAAGCAGCTCAGATAGACGCTCTGCAGAAGCATTGTGACGAAGCTCTTCTACCACTTGACCGTTCGGACGACCAAGGTGGCTTGCTAGAATAACTTTTGCGCCTTTTTCGATCAAGAAATTAATCGTTGGAAGTGTTTCACGGATACGTTTGTCATCCGTAATTTTGCCATCTTCAAGCGGCACGTTGAAATCAACGCGTACAAACACTCGTTTACCAGCTAGTTCTGCTACATCACGTACACTTTTCTTATTCATCAATGAAACCTCCCGAGTAATTGGTATGGAAAGGTATAGATATAGGACAAAAAAAAGAAGGGCGCTCCTTCAAAGAAGAAACGCCCCCATGATTTACGACTCTAGAAGCCGCAAATCAAAGACCTCTGCTCCCGCATGCGCGAGATGCCGCGGTCCGTCCGCCTTCTTTGCTTACAGACCTTTGCTAGCAATGTAAGCAGCAAGATCAACTACGCGGTTTGAGTAGCCCCACTCGTTGTCGTACCAAGAAATAACTTTAACCATGTTGCCTTCAACAACCATAGTCGAAAGACCATCGATTGTGGAAGAAGCAGGGTCGCTGTTGTAGTCGCTTGATACAAGCGGCAATTCATTGTAGTTCAAGATGCCTTTAAGCGGGCCTTCAGAAGCTTCTTTGAACGCTGCGTTAACTTCTTCTACAGTAACGTTAACTTTAAGCTCAGCAACTAGGTCAGTTACGGAAACGTTAGGTGTAGGTACACGCATAGCCATACCATTCAATTTGCCTTTAAGTTCTGGAAGAACCAGTGAAACAGCTTTTGCTGCGCCAGTGGAAGAAGGAATAATGTTCTCAGCAGCTGCACGAGCACGACGCAAGTCTTTGTGAGGAACATCAAGAACGGATTGGTCATTTGTGTACGAGTGAATTGTAGTCATCATACCTTTAACGATTCCGAATTTGTCGTTCAATACTTTTGCGAAAGGAGCTAGGCAGTTTGTTGTACAAGAAGCGTTGGAAATAATGGTATGTGCCGCAGCGTCGTATTTATCTTCGTTAACGCCGATAACCACTGTAATATCTTCGTTCGTTGCAGGAGCAGAGATGATAACTTTTTTAGCGCCGCCTTGCAAGTGAAGCTCAGCTTTTTCTTTAGCTGTGAAAATACCAGTTGATTCAACTACGATTTCAACACCTACAGAAGCCCAAGGAAGATCAGCTGGGTTGCGTTCTGCAAATACTTTGATTTCGCGGCCGTTTACAAGAATTGCGCCTTCTTTAGCTTCAACTGTAGCATCAAGTACACCGTGAGTTGTATCGTATTTAAGAAGATGTGCCAGTGTTGCAGTATCCGTAAGATCGTTTACTGCCACGATTTGAACATCAGAATTGTTCAGTGCTGCGCGGAATACGTTACGGCCGATGCGACCAAAACCATTAATACCAACTTTTACCATTTTAATTTCCTCCTAAGCGATTTAAAAGATTATTGTATATATTTCAAAATGTTTTGCGTGCACCCCGAAAGCTGCCTGCAAAGCATTATGATTCCGTGTTGCTCTTCTCTTGCTCGATCAAGGCTACAATTTCTAGCGCCGCAGCTTCATCCGTTATGAGTACATCATTGTGACCGAAGCGCATAATGGCTGCAATAGCCTCGGCCTTGCTCTTTCCGCCGGCTACGCCTATAACAACTTCAGTGTTAACAATATCCTCTAGTCGTAACCCCACCGTCTGCATTTTGTGCACGACAGCGCCTTTACGGTCAAAATAAAACCCGAATGATTCAGCGAGTGCACCCTCAGACTCCATTGCGTCAATAATCGCTCGGTCAAGCCGCCTGCGTCTTGCCATAACCATAGCATCCCCGATTCCATGTACGACGATGCGAGCACTGCGGATGACATCCACAATCTCCTTGATATTCGGCTCCTGCAT
Source organism: Paenibacillus sp. FSL H8-0548 (assembly GCF_038630985.1). Taxonomy (NCBI): domain Bacteria; kingdom Bacillati; phylum Bacillota; class Bacilli; order Caryophanales; family Paenibacillaceae; genus Paenibacillus; species Paenibacillus sp. FSL H8-0548. The sequence continues at coordinate 220,827 of NZ_CP152049.1, read as the reverse complement.
AATGGATTCGAATGCTTCCTTACCTAAATGATCTGGCACGTGTAGAAGCCTGTATTGCGCCCCTGTGCCCTTTGCCATCATGGAGGCAATAGTATTCGCTTGATAGTCCAAACTCTCTCCTAGACCGCCCCTAGCCGGTACGAACAGGTTCGTCTTCAGCTGCGAGGAGCTGATCAATTGACTCGATAGCTGCGCAATAGTTGTTCCGCCAGTGACCGCCACTACATCATTAGGCTGCATAACCTTACTAAGCACCTGGCTGCCAGCGCGGCCGAGCTCTCGCTTCGTCTGTGCAGAAACTTCCGAATCCCCTGCGACGACAACGACCTGCGACAAACCATAATGGCTGCGTATCGCTTCCTCAAGCTCGGATATACCGAACATGATCTTATAGAATGGCTCGAGCTGTTCTAATAATTGCTTGCCTGAATCGCTAATTCGCATGCCTGACGAATAAATCTCGAGCAGTCCCTGCGCTTTCAGAAAATCAGTCTCCGCCCGAAGCATACGCTCTGTCATCGATAACGCCGACGCCAACGTTCGACGACCAATTAAATCCGACAACATCACTCGATGTAATATGGAATATCGTTTCTTCATGACGTCGAGCAGATCAGGTACAAGCTGCTGCTGCAGTTCAACGATCTGACGCATCTCTCATCCTTCACTCCATCGGCTTACAGCGTATTCGGTAATATTTCGTTGGACTCATTATGTCCCGCGGTATCATTTCAAGTCCCACCTTTAGTTTATCGGAAATATGCCATTGAAGCAAGTAGCGATTTACGAATGAAAACGATTTCTGTCACATTTTCACAAAATTAATTTTAGAACTTCCCTTGCTTTAAAAGTTTTAATATCATATAATCATTTTTGCGACTATTTTCTGCGCCCGTGGTCCAATGGATATGACGCAGCCCTCCGAAGGCTGAGATCTAGGTTCGATTCCTTGCGGGCGCGCCACCATAACTTTTCAGCCGCTTCGGCTTGCAATTCCTATAATGATACATATGAGCCGCTCCTATACATGGGGGCGGTTTTTTTGTTGGAATAGACTTGTTTGACTATCTTTGACTTTTGACTTTTCATCCGTTATTATAAAAATACGATTTAACCATTCATTGTTTTTTTGAGGAGGGGGCTTACGTTGGATATGAATTTCGTTCCTATGGTTATTGAGCAAAACAATCGGGGTGAGCGTGCGTATGACATTTACTCTCGCCTATTGAAAGACCGCATTATTTTTCTTGGATCAGGTGTAAATGACGTGGTGGCCAACTCCATCATCGCTCAATTGCTATTCCTGGCAGCAGACGACCCTGAGAAGGACATTTCTCTTTATATTAACAGCCCCGGCGGTTCGATCACGGCAGGCATGGCTATCTATGATACGATGCAATACATTAAACCGGACGTTTCTACGATCTGTGTAGGAATGGCCGCTTCCATGGGTGCTTTCCTGCTAACAGCCGGTGCGATTGGCAAACGTTACGCGCTTCCTAATAGCGAGGTTATGATTCATCAGCCGCTCGGCGGTGCTGAAGGCCAAGCAAGCGATATCGCCATTCGTGCAAAACGTATCATCGGCATGCGCGATAAGCTCAATGCCATTCTTGCTGAGCGCAGCGGACAACCGATTGAGCGCCTCGAGAAGGATACCGACCGCGATTACTTCATGAGTGCTGCTGAAGCCAAAGAATACGGCTTAGTCGATAAGGTTATCGAGAAGCTTGCCTAGAATCATACAAAACAATCAAAAAAAGAGCAGACCGGTAATAACCGGAGCTGCTCTTTTTTTCGTGATTCGGTGACTAACCCTTATAGATCTTAAAAGAACAAAAATCACCCTTACGGGTGATTTGCAATCGCAGACGCGTCAGCTCACACTTCTAACGGAAACCAAAGACGCTAAATCACCTTTATTGTGCGTTTCAAGATTGTAACGGAAACACGGGCCTCTATTTGCACCCTACCTGCCCGGTCTCGCTTCATTTCTGCGGAATAGCGTCTCCCACTTCCGTTAAAATATGATACTAACCAAAAATGGAGCTTTAACGTCTCTGGTTTCCGTTAGCTTTCGTTATCCGCTCTCCGGTTGCTGACGCAGCATCGTTATCAACAAATTCGGAGAATGTATCATTTCCTAAACAATCAAAAAAAGAGCTGCCGCCGCAAGTCCATAATGAACCTGCGTGACTTCTCCCCCTTCTTTTTACTGGTTCTCCAGCTCTTCTTTGCTGACCAAAGCGACTAAAGCGTTTACAGCCTGCTCTGCGTCCGAACCCTCAGCACTTATGGATACTTCAGTACCCGAACTGATCGCTAAGCTCATAATCCCCATAATGGATTTAGCGTTTACTTTTTTCTCGTCTTTCTCTACGAATACTTCGGAGGAAAATTTGTTCGCTTCTTGTACGAATAATGCTGCAGGTCTTGCATGAAGTCCCGTCTTAAGACGAACAACAACCGGAAGCCTTGTCATGGAAACCATACCCCCTATATTTTACTCAATCATTTGTATGCGGCACAAGCATTAACGACTCTACTTGCCGTCTTCTGGCTGCAAAAAACTCTTTTCCGGTTCATGAATAAGTCAGCATCAGCTATTATGCTTAGCATACTTACTCCTCTTTATTAAAGTCATTTTGCATTATTATATCATTATACCAGCTCATGCACTAGGATAAAAGTTCAGACACCACGGATTTTTTCCGCGAGCTCATCGATTTTGCGCAAACGATGATTTACACCTGATTTACTGACCTTTCCTTTAAGCATTTCGCCGACCTCTGTCAGATTCATATCGGGGTGCTGCATTCTAACCTCAGCAACTTCCCTCAGCTTGTCAGGCAGACTGTCGAGTCCTACTTCACGCTGCAGAAGCTTAATATTTTCAATTTGACGAACAGCTGCTCCGATTGTTTTATTCAGGTTGGCCGTTTCGCAATTGACAATTCGATTGACCGAATTGCGCATGTCGCGCATGATTCGAACATCCTCAAATTTGAATAAAGCTTGATGCGCACCGATAATATTAAGGAGCTCGATAATTTTCTCGCCCTCTTTGATATAGAAAATAAAACCCTTTTTACGTTCAATGCATCTCGCATTCAGATCAAATTTATTGGCAAGACCAACAAGTGATTCACAATGCTCCTCATACATCGAAGATATTTCAAGATGATAAGAAGAGCCTTCCGGATTATTCACCGAGCCCCCTGCAAGAAAAGCTCCGCGCAAATAGGAACGTTTACAGCAGGGCTTGCGAATAATTTCCTTATCGATGCCAAGGTTGAACATGAAGCCTTCAGATACAATCTTGAGCTCACTCAGTAATTCCTGTACTCCCCCAGGAATACGTACGATATACACATTATTTTTTTTGAGTCTCATTTTCTTGCGGACAAGCAATTCAACGTGAATCTCATAATGCTTTTTGAGCAGGGAATAAATTCTTCTTGCTATCGCGGCATTTTCCGTTGAGATGTCCAAAACGACTTTGCGGCTAGATACGCTAACCGAACCATTCATCCGTATGAGCGCGGACAGCTCCGCATTCTCACAACAGCTGTCCGCTTCTATTAAGGTCAGCTCTTTCTTTGTTTGTGCCGCAAATGACATGATGTTTCACCTCTTTCGTAACATCCAGTTCTCTACTAGCTTATAAATATGATGGCTTAAACGTTCGGCATCATGCCGAAGAAACGTACGGAACAAAACAAGACGATCAGCGATAACCTCATAACCCTTCTCCGTTACCGCATCTAAATCCAAATGGACCGCTTTCGCGCCTAGCTCCGCATACCTGCTCTCGATCTGTGGCGGAATTTCTCCGTTATTCACAATGACGTAGTCGAATAAATGATGGCCAATGTGAGCATGAACCGCATCCAAATGATCACCCACGGAGAAATTATCCGTTTCGCCTGGCTGCGTCATCACATTGCACACAAACAGCTTCACAGCTTCGGATTCCAATATCGCAGCAGCAAGCTTTGGTACAAGTAGATTAGGAATAATACTCGTATATAAGCTGCCTGGTCCGATTAGAATAGCATCCGCCTGCTCTATAGCCTCAACTGCCTCTGGAAGCGGCTCGACGTCTGTCGGCTCCAAAAATACTCGTTTGATGACCTTTCCTGACTTCGGAATCATCGATTCCCCCGTGATGATCGAGCCGTCTACCATCTCTGCTTTCAGCACGATAGCTTTGCCCGCTGCAGGCAGCACTCGGCCCCGCACCGCAAGAACTCGGCTGAGCTCGCGAACACCCGTAACGAAATCTCCGGAAATGTCGGTCATCGCTGCAAGCATGAGATTTCCGAGACTATGGCCTGCCAAGCCTGGTACGGTTTTGAAACGATATTGCAGCACCTCAGTGAGCAAGGGCTCCGCATCCGCTAAAGCCATGAGCACATTGCGAATATCTCCTGGCGGTGGAATTTGCAGCTCATTGCGTAAAATGCCGGAGCTGCCGCCATCATCGGCAACCGTTACGATAGCCGTAATATCAAGCGGCTTCTCCTTGAGCCCTCGAAGCATTACGGAGAGCCCTGTACCGCCGCCAATGACGACAATCTTCGGGCGTCTCAGTATTTTGGTTCTACTCTGCATTCTCTCACCTCGTCAATGCTTGTCACGTTCGGCATCGCGATGGCTGACACGCACTCGCTCCGTATCACTGCTGCCGAGCATGCGTCCCAGATATTCAGCAATAGCAACGGAACGATGCTTCCCGCCAGTACAGCCAATTCCGATAACAACCTGACTTTTCCCTTCCTTGCGATAAAGCGGAATAAGGAATTGCAGCATGTCTAGCAGCTTAGTTAAAAATTGCTGCGTTTCAGGCCATTTCATGACATATTCGTACACTTCAGGAGTTTGGCCCGTATTGGGACGAAGATGCTCGATATAATGCGGATTTGGCAAAAAACGCACATCATAAATGAGGTCAGCATCAATCGGAATTCCATATTTAAAGCCGAAGGAAGTTACATTTATCGATAGATTGTTTTGCTCCAGGTTCGTGAAATGGGAAATAATCCGTTCCTTCAAGTGCGCTGGCTTCAAAATACTCGTATCGATCACCTGTGAAGCCCAGCCCTTTAAATCCTCCAGCAGGCGTCGTTCATTACGAATGCCTTCAAGCGGCATACCGTCAGGTGCAAGCGGATGACGGCGGCGACTTTCTTTATATCGCTGTACGAGCACTGCATCTGTTGCATCCAAGAACAATATTTCACAGCTAAGCGTATAATGCTCTTTAATATAGGCGAGTGATTCGGACAATGCCGTGAAAAATTCCCGTCCGCGCAAATCAATGACGAGCGCAACGTTTCCGATCTTGCCATTCGATTGCTCAATTAGCTCTGCAAATTTAGGTATAAGAACAGGCGGTAAATTATCTACGCAGAAAAAACCGAGATCCTCCAGGCTTTGGACAGCAATCGTCTTACCTGCGCCAGACATCCCGGTAATAATGACAAGCTTCGCTACTGTTGCCGGCGTTTCCATAATAAACCTCCTAAAGACTTTGCGTAGCAAAGTCACTTCGTAAGGATATGCTTAGACTTTGCGGAGCAAAGTCTCTTCGTAAGGATATGCCTCTTAACCTAGCCTCTTAAAATAAGGCCAGCCGCGCCAACAACGCCAGCGTTGTTTCCAAGCGTAGCTGCTACGATTTTCACATTTTCCTTTGCTTGATCCTGTGTATACTTCTCGAATACTTCCCGAATTTGATCGAATAGGAAATCTCCTGCTTTAGATACGCCGCCGCCAATAATGAAGTATTGCGGGTTCAATATGATCGCGATCATCGCCATCGATTTTCCCAAATAATAAGCTGCGCGATTAACGATGCGCATCGCGACCTCGTCGCCTGCTTTCGCTGCATCCAGAACGTCCTTCGCCATGATGTCTTCCACTTGCGACAAAGAAGTACGATCGCCGCGTTCAACAGCGTCCTTCGCCATACGAATAATGCCCGTTGCTGAGGACACGGTCTCTAAACAGCCCATTTTCCCACAGCCGCAGCAAATAGCTTCAAGATCAGGCACAATAGCCATATGGCCAAGCTCGCCTGCCATTCCCTTGTAGCCCTCAACAATTTTGCCTTCTATAATTATCCCGCCGCCGACTCCTGTACCAAGCGTGTAGCATACGCAGTGATCAATGCCTTTGCCCGCTCCGCCCCAAGCCTCGCCTAGTGCTGCAACATTCGCATCATTGTTAACCTTAACTGGTTTGTTAAGCGCTTGTTCCAAATAACCCTTCAAATCGACATTTTCGATTTTTAGGTTTGGCGCAAATTTGACAAAACCATTTGGAATGTCCAAAAAGCCGGCAATGCCTACGCCCACTCCTTCAACTTGCTCCCAGTCAAAATCTGATTCGTCTACAATTTGCTTCGCATACTTTGCAATATTTTGAAGGATAGTGTCCGTTCCTTTACTCGTTTCCGTCGGCCCTTCATACGTTTGGAGCAATTGTCCTTCCGCATTGCAAATGCCTACTTTAACAGCAGTTCCGCCGACATCGACTCCAACGTAAATCTTCTCAGACATCACTAGTCCACCTCATCAATATGTTAATCTTCTCTGTAACACTATAAGCCACCTTAACCCTCTGGTCAAGATAACGAAATGCTGACAAATCAAGCGATCCCAGCTAATGAAAAGGCTATACCGTCAAGCATAACGCTCTGCTGGTATAGCCCCCTTCTGTATCTTATCCTGCCTTTAGCTAACGATTAAAGCGTTTGGCTCCAATCATGAGTAATAGAACCCTCAAGATATCTCTCACAATCAAGTGCTGCCATACATCCGCTTCCCGCTGCTGTAATCGCTTGACGATATTTGCTGTCTTGAACATCGCCGCAGGCGAATACGCCTGGGACATTCGTCTCGGATGAGCCCGGCTTCACAACAATGTAGCCATGCTCGTCTGTATCGATTTGGCCTGCAAGGAACTTCGTATTCGGTGTATGACCGATTGCGATGAAAATGCCATCTGTCTCAATAACTTCTTCATTGCCCGTCACATTATCGCGTACCTTTAGTCCCGTAACACCCATGCCGCCTGCAACTACCTCAACCGGTGTACGGTTTAGGCTCCAGCTGATTTTTTCATTCTCGCGTGCACGGTCCTGCATGATCTTAGAAGCGCGAAGCTCATCACGACGGTTGACAAGTTCAACGTTAGTCGCAAAACGAGTAAGGAAGCTCGCTTCCTCCATCGCGGAGTCACCGCCTCCAACCACAATAATTCTTTTGCCGCGGAAGAAGAACCCGTCACACGTAGCACATGTGCTTACGCCGCGTCCGACATTTTCTTTCTCGCCTGGAATACCGAGGTAACGAGCGGATGCTCCTGTTGAAATAATGATGCTCTCACCAACAAGCTCTCCATGACCCTCTACTTGCAGCTTGAAAGGACGCTCGGACATGTCTACGCTATTTACCCAGCCTGTAATAAACTTAGCGCCGAAGCGCTCTGCTTGCTTGCGCATGTTTTCCATGAGCTCTGGCCCCATAATGCCCTCAGGAAAACCAGGGAAATTCTCAACTTCAGTTGTAGTTGTCAATTGACCGCCCGGCTCAGGTCCTTCAATAATAAGCGGGTTCATGTTGGCACGTGCCAAGTAAATTGCTGCTGTAAGACCGGCAGGACCGGTACCGATAATAATGGATTTGTACATAACGTTCACCTCAAGGTCGTTTATTCGTCTTGCAGTTCCTGTGCAGCAAAGACGGTGCTTAGTGATTTCATCTTCTCTTTAATACCGCATACTTCGTCAATCATCTTGACGTTCTTGCTTACGGTGGCAATCGAAGTGCCGTAACGCAGCGACACCTCATGATAGGAGATCGCTCGGCGATGCATTTTAGCTGTCAAATACTCGAGCGCCGCTGCCCAGCCCTCAGGCTTTGTCAGCTTTGGAACGTCAGGGTAAACCCGTGACAAGAATTCTACCCATAAAGTCATCAAATCATGCTGCTGCACCAAGTCATATTGCTTGCTCATACGACTAAGCGCAGCCTCTACGACAACCTGCCATTTATCTTCCCATACAGGCAGTCTCGAAGGTACCCGATTCGGCTCAATGACCGTTTCTTCTCCTTCCAGCACAACGCGCAGAGACTCTTGAACCCCCATCGTCCGAAGAACGAAGATTGCAATGCGCTTCAGGTAATCATCCTCATCTTGCTCCAGCAGAAAGGTCTGCAGCACATCCTTCACTTCACTGTCAGCAATCATGCCGAGCGCCTGAATAACCTGCAGCTTCGTGTGCTGATCACCGTGGCGCAGAGCCCAGAAAAAGGATGAACGAACAAGCGGATCACGCTTAAGATGATCAGGAATACCATCCGAGGACTTCTCCCACAGCTTGAACTGCTCTTCAAACGGCAAATGGTAATGATAGCTTATGGAGGCCGTATGCTCGCCTCTTCTCACAAGCTCCAGCTGCTCCATGTAATAATGTGGGATTCCCGAGGTCGGATCGAGCTTTATCGTCTGCTTCCACAAACGTTCAGCCTCCTGCAAGCGCCCGATATTGCAAGCAGCTACAGCAGCATAATGGTATAGGCTAGGATCCTGCGTCAGTTCAGAATCCTTCAGTAGTCTAGTGAAATGTCTGTAAGCAGCTCCATGCTCTCCTAAGATGCCCATTGTAGTTGCCAGTTTAAACACATGCTCCTGATGGAACGGAGCCGTCTTTACTAACAGATCTACAAGCGGACGCAAGCTTTGCTCGTCATTTTTGTGCTGATAGAAAATAGCGAGGTTGCACAGCGCATGCAAATTGCCGGACTCAATGTCCAGCACAGCGTGGATCGTATCCATCGCTTTATCAAACATGCCCATATAATAATAAGCCAGCGCTAAATTGTTGCGAGCTGCAAGGAATTCCGGCTGGCCCTCAATGATTTTCTCTAAAATGCGGACGGCCTCTGTAAACTTGCCTTCCTCGAGCAGCGTTCTTGCCAAATCATGCTCGACCATGCCTTCTCGTGATTTAATGTTCGTCAGACGCGTAGGGCGCTCCAGCTCATAATGGAGCAAATCCATCATATCCTCTGCTTCATCAAGAAACTGCCCTTCCGAATCCTCTTCCAAATAACGAATAAGCGAACTCTCGGCCGCTTCATATTGCTCCATATTGGCAAAATTGTTTGCCATGTAAAAATGACATTCCGTCATCGTCGGATCAAGCTCATCCACAATCAAACCTAAGATTCGGTTTGATTCCTCATAGTTGCCCATTTCAGATAGGATACCGGCCATATTGCAATGGTTTACCGGGTTATCCGGCTCGTATTCGACGGCGCGACGAAAATATTTAAGTGCCTTGTCATAATGGAAACGATCGAGAGACTGAACCGCACGCTCGAAGAAAAACGTAGCGTCCCATTGAACCGGTATGACTTTCGTCTGTTGACTTACGACAACACGTTTCTTTTCTTTCACCCGCAAGGCACCTCCCGTTACTTCCGATTTTCTACGATTATACCATAGCCATATCCATCCGAACACGAAAGAATATGTGGGAAAATCGCGGACGGCAAATACACCATCCGCGATTTCCCGCGACCTTGCTATTCATTTTGTATGCTTAACATCCATTCTGAATGCTTAAACACCGTTGCTTTTGAACAACGTACTGATTGAGCCGCCTTCTAAAATAATACGAGTTGCTTCCGCAAGCAGCGGTGCAACAGAAAGCACTTTGAAGCGTTCCGGCGTTGACTCCGGCAAGCTTATGGAATCGGTAACGATGATTTCCTTAATATTGGGGTGATCCAAACGCTCAATAGCTGATCCAGAGAATAACGGGTGCGTTGCGCATACGTATACGTCCTCTGCGCCGCGCTCCTTTAAGCTTTCCACAACGTTGACAATCGTAGTTCCCGTGTCGATCAAATCCTCAATAATAATAGGCGTTTGACCTTCCACGTCTCCGATGACATGTGTAATAACCGATTGATTGTGTGCAGGGCGTTTCTTAATCATAATCGCAAACGATGTATCCAAGTAGTTCGCTAGCTTCTCTGCGGTTGAAGCACGTCCTGCATCCGGCGATACGACTACCGGGTTCTTGATGTTTTTAGACTTCAAGTAATCACTGATGAGATCAAGCGCAGTCATATGGTCGACCGGAATGTTGAAGAAGCCTTGAATAGCTGGAGCATGTAGGTCGATTGTAATTACTCGGTTCGCTCCAACAGTCGTGAGCACATCCGCCAGCATTTTCGCTGAAATCGGCTCCCGCGGTGCTGCTTTGCGTTCCTGACGTGCATAGCCGTAATACGGCATGATGATGTTGACCGTTCTGGCGGAAGCACGCTTCGCCGCATCGATCATAACCAGCAATTCGACAAAATGCTCGTTGATCGGATGGGAGAATGATTGTACGAGAAAAACGTCGCAATTCCGAATCGTTTCCTCGTAATGCACGTAAATCTCACCGCTTTTGAAACGGGACATCTTGATCGCACCTAGCGTCAGACCAAGCTCTGCACTAATTTTCTGAGCCAATACCGGATTAGACGAACCCGAAAAAATACGCACCTTGTCGCTTAACATGATACCCTCCTGAGCGTTAAAACCAATTAATTATTTTACGAAGCCAATACTCGTCTTTGCCCTAATGTTTCGACAAAGCTTGTTAGATCATCTATATTATACATGTAATTTACGATATTTCAAAAATCTATCAGCAACAATTTTCGACAATTGAATGTCGCTAGCTGTTTAAACCCAATATCTCTCAGCGTCTCGTACGCTTGATCCAAATATTGGCCGAGCCTTTCGGGCTGGTGAGCATCCGATCCTACGGTCAGCGGAATGCCTAAATCCCGTGCGTATTCAAGCATACGGCGGCTTGGAAACATCTCAGCGGCGGGAGTACGAAGTCCCGAAGCGTTCAGCTCTATGGCAAGTCCGTGACGTTTAACCGCTTCGAGCGCTGCATTTTCCAAATGGGCAACATCTCCCTCCGGCTTAAAGCCAAAGCGCTTGATCACATCGATATGCCCGATATAATCATAAAACCCAGTTGCCGCTGCTTTGCCGATGGCATCGTAATACTGCTCATAGACCGCCATCCGGTCGCGGCCTTCCCAGCCCGCCGTTTGCCTGAAGTCAGTAATATCCCATTCGCCCAGAAAGTGAACAGAGCCGATGACATAATCCCACGGATAAGCGTTCACGATAGCCTCAATTTGCTTCTCGCTGCCCTCGATATAATCGCCTTCAAGCCCCACGCGAATATCAATCTGCCCTTTATACTTTTCTTTAAGCGCAAGGCATTCCTCTACATAACGAGGAAGCTCCTCCATAGGCATCGCCATTTCCGGGTAATACGTTGCAGGATCGACATGGAGCAGCGGCATATGGTCGGAAAGGCCGAGCTGCACGAGTCCGATCTCTATTCCCTTCCGTACATATTCCTCCAGCTCGCCGACTGCATGGCCGCAGCGGGCATGATGGGTATGATAATCGATAAACATGTGCATACCGGCCTTTCTTCTTTAATTTATAAGCGCAGTGCTATCTCATTTTGTTCGTTGTTGGTTTGCCGTGACGGCTGTCGATTTCGCCAATGACATCATCCAGCGGCAAGCCGCGCTCGCGCAGCAGCACCATCAGGTGAAAAATAAGGTCGCCGGCTTCACTGCGAAGCTCATCATTGTCTTTATTTTTGGCAGCAATAATGACCTCAGACGCTTCCTCGCCAACCTTTTTCAAAATTTTATCGACGCCTTTATCGAATAGATAGCTCGTGTAAGAGCCCTCAGGGCGCTCTGCGTAACGTTCTGCGATAATGCCCTCCAATTGCCCAAGCGTAGCGAAGCGGTCGGAAGAAGACGCTGCAGCCTCTGTGGAGGCTCCGGTTACTTCAATTGAATTAAAGAAGCAGCTGTAACGTCCTGTATGACAAGCCGGCCCCTTCTGGTCTACCTTAACGAGCAGCGTGTCGCCATCACAATCATATGCCATAGAGACAATTCGCTGCGTATGGCCGCTTGTTGCGCCCTTATTCCATAGCTCGCCTCGCGAACGGCTCCAGAACCATGTTACGCCGGATTTTACCGAAAGCTGCAGCGATTCCTTATTCATATAGGCCATCATTAGCACTTCTTTGCTTTGTGCATCCTGTACGACAGCTGGCACGAGACCTGCATCGTCCCATTTGATTTTTGAAGCATCCAAGCTCTGGCTGTTCTCGGTCATCGTACCTCTACTCCCTTCAATCGCAAATCGTCCTTCACTTCACGGATTGTCATTTCTTTATAGTGAAAAATCGTAGCTGCGAGCGCTGCATCCGCATGAGCCTGCTCGAAAACATCGTGAAAATGCTCGATTCTTCCCGCACCGCCTGATGCGATAACCGGAATGCCTAAGGAATCCGATACCGCCTGCGTAAGCTTAAGATCAAACCCGTCCTTCGTTCCGTCAGCATCCATGCTAGTCAGCAAAATTTCGCCAGCCCCTAGACGCTCGACCTCGCGCGCCCACTCCAGCGCTTTAATGCCTGTCGTCTTGCGTCCGCCGTGTGTATAGACTTCCCACTCGCCCCACTCTGCATTGAACTTAGCGTCAATCGCTACAACAATGCACTGCGAGCCGAACTTGCGCGAGCCTTCCTTCACAAGCGCAGGATTCAAGACAGCCGCTGTGTTGATGCCGATTTTGTCTGCGCCTGCGCGCAGCAGCCGCTTCATGTCTTCCACATGAGAAATTCCGCCGCCTACCGTAAATGGAATCGTAATCTCTCCTGCCGTCCGCTTAACGACCTCAATCATCGTTGCGCGGCCTTCTACAGAAGCAGAAATGTCCAAAAACACAAGCTCATCCGCACCCTCCTGGTCGTAGGTAGCGGCCAGCTCGACGGGATCGCCTGCATCGCGAAGGTTCACGAAGTTTACGCCCTTTACCACGCGGCCATCCTTTACGTCCAAACAAGGAATAATACGTTTTGCCAGCATGTTGCTCTCTCCTTTACGCTCGCTAACCGAGCTTATTCTATCCGTTCAATGCCTCTGCTGCTATGAACGAGTACCGCTGGCAAGCGCTAGAAAATTGCCTAGCAGCTGCATGCCAAGCTCTCCGCTCTTCTCCGGATGAAATTGCATACCGTACACATTATCCCGGCTGACAATCGCAGTCACCTGCTGATAATAGTCCGTCGTAGCGAGCAGGTCAGATGCCAGCTCCGGCTTCGCGTGGAACGAATGCACGAAATAAACATGCCCCTCAGCAAGGCCGCTAAACAGCGGCGATTGCTCTTGGAGAAACGACAGCTTATTCCAGCCCATATGCGGAATTTTGTAATCGCCTGTGAAGCGTACCACTTTGCCTGGCAGCAGATTCAAGCCCTCATTAGTCCCATGCTCCTCGCTCTCACTGAACAGCAGCTGCATGCCAAGACATATACCAAGCAGCGGCTTGCCCGAGGCTGCGAATGCTTTGACTTCCTGGTCCAGCTTCGTTTCCTGCAAGTTTTGCATCGCATCGCCGAAGGCTCCAACGCCTGGGAGAATCGCTCCATCGGCGGAGGCAATTACTTTAGGGTCTGCTGTAATAACAGCCTCATAGCCCAGACGCTCAACCGCTTTGCTGACGCTATGCAGATTGCCCATGCCGTAATCGAAGATTGCAATCATCCTAGAGTACCCCTTTCGTCGAAGGCACTCCTTGCACGCGAGGATCAATGCTTGTCGCCTCATCCAGTGCACGTCCAAGCGCCTTGAACACCGCTTCAATCATATGATGCGTGTTTTGGCCGTAGTGCACGATGACATGCAGCGTGATGCGCGCTTCAAGCGCAAGCTTCCATAGAAATTCATGAACCAGCTCCGTCGAGAAGCTTCCTACTTGAGTCGAAGGATATTCCGCGCGGTATTCAAAATGCGGACGATTGCTTACGTCGATAATAACCTGCGCTAGCGCCTCATCCATCGGCACGAACACGCTGGCGTAACGTTTAATGCCGCGCTTGTCGCCAAGTGCCTCGCGAAGCGTATGCCCAATGCAAATGCCGATATCCTCAACGGTATGATGATCATCGATGTCGATATCACCGCGTGCTTCAAGCTCCAAATTAAACTGGCCATGCTTGGTAAACAGATCAAGCATATGATTAAGGAATGGCACATCCGTTTCAATCTTCGTCTCGCCCGTTCCATCCACTGCAAATGTAAGCCTAATATCCGTTTCATTTGTCTTGCGTGCTACCGATGCTTCACGTACCTGTTTTTCCGACACTTTTATTCCTTCTTTCTTCATTATATTCATATCGATATTTCCCCGCGAAACGTCAAAAGTCACGCTTATTCGCCAAAATAACGGAACCGCTATCGCCGTCTTATCCGCGTTCCTTCTCCAGACGAATCTCGATAGCGCGAGCGTGTCCTTCAAGTCCCTCGTGGCGTGCCAGTGTCATAATTTTCTCGCCATTGGCTAGCAGCGCTTCCTTGCTGTAGTAAATCAAGCTTGATTTCTTCAAGAAATCGTCGACATTCACCGGCGATGAGAAGCGTGCTGTTCCGTTTGTTGGGATGATGTGATTCGGACCTGCAAAATAATCACCAACCGGCTCCGAGCTGTATGGTCCGAGGAAGATTGCCCCTGCGTTCTGAATGTGTCCGAGCAGACGCATCGGATCAACCGTCAGCACTTCAAGGTGCTCCGGTGCAAGCTGATTGACGACATCGATACCCGCTTCCAGCGAATCGACGAGCAGTACAGCGCCGTAGCTGTCGATCGAGCTGCGCGCAATGGCTTGGCGCGGCAGCGTGGACAGCTGGCGCTCAACCTCCGCTGCGACCGCTTCCGCAAGCTGCTGCGACGGCGTTATTAGAATCGCCGACGCCATTTCATCGTGCTCTGCCTGCGACAGCAGATCCGCGGCTACGTACGCGGGATCTGCTGAATCGTCAGCAAGCACGACGATTTCACTTGGCCCGGCGATACTGTCGATATCGACGGCACCGAATACGGCGCGCTTAGCCAGCGCCACATAAATGTTGCCCGGTCCGCATATTTTGTCGACCGGAGCAATGCTGGTCGTGCCGTACGCAAGCGCGGCAATGGCTTGAGCTCCGCCGACCCGGTACATCTCCTTGACGCCCGCTTCCGCGGCGGCAACGAGAATATACGGGTCGATGCCCGCTGTGCCGCCGGTTGATGGCGGCGTCACCATAACAATCTCCGGCACGCCGGCTACCTGTGCCGGAATGACATTCATCAGCACGGACGACGGATAAGCCGCCTTGCCTCCGGGCACATACACGCCGACCCGCTTCAGCGGCCGCATAATTTGCCCGAGCAGCGTCCCGTCCTGCTGCAGATCCATCCACGAGGTACGCATTTGCTTCTCGTGGAATACCCGAACATTCACGGCTGCTTCGCGAATTGCCGTGAGAAAATCGGCGTCGACAAACGCATACGCCGCCTGAATCTCCTCCTGCGTCACGCGCAGCGATTCCGCATCCAGCTTCACACGGTCATGCTGCTCCGTATACCTCAGCAGCGCCGCATCTCCCTCAGCCTTCACGTCTGCGACGATCCTCAAGGCTGCTTCATTTTGCTCCGGTGTTCCGTACTCCACCTCGCGCTTCAAACCAAACTGCTCCGCTCGCATGATGCGCATACGATCCGCCCCTTCCAAACCAAATAATTTATATAGCTTCATCCCTTATTCTCAGCCAGTGCTATCGCCCGGTCTCATATACATCGTCAGCGCATTCACTCAGCGCTATCGCCCTGCGCTTCCTTATACCCGCGTAGCGAGTGTTGCCTGCAAACGATCACACAGACCTTGGATAACTTCATTTTTCATCCGGTAGCTCACGCGATTAGCGATCAAGCGGCTCGTGATGCCAAAGATCGATTCCATCTCCACCAGTCCGTTCTCCCGAAGCGTTTGGCCGGTTTCCACCATATCAACGATACGGTCTGCTAAGCCAATCATAGGTGCAAGCTCGATGGAGCCATTGAGCTTAATCACCTCAACCTGTTGACCAAGCTCACGGAAATAAGCAGAGGCTACATTCGGGTACTTCGTCGCTACTCTTGGATTCATCGTCGGCTTCCAGTCTGGCATGCCGATGACCGACATTCTGCACTTGGCTATACCAAGATCAAGCAGCTCGTAGACATCCTTGTTCTCCTCCATCAGCACATCCTTGCCAACGATGCCAATATCAGCAACGCCGTATTCCACATAGGTCGGCACATCGACAGGCTTAGCCATAATGAACTCCATGCCTACCTCAGGCAGCTCAATGATTAGCTTGCGCGTATCATCAAAATCACTCGGAATCGGCAGTCCCGCCTCACGAAACAGCTTCGATGCCACCTTATAAATGCGGCCCTTCGGCATCGCCACTTTCAAAATATCTCTGGATTGTCCGCTCATGAGGCGCTGCCACCTTTCGTTCCGTTTTGTTCAAACAACAGCAAGTCTGTATAGTTTACACCTTTATATATAAACGATTTTCCACCATTAGCGTTTTCCGATGCAGCAAGCGCTGCGTTTTTCCCATCTGAACGCTCCGTTACAACAATAACACCCTGCTCCCGCAGCTCCTGCGCTCTAACAAGCGCCTCTCCGCGACCAGCTGTGTCATACACAACTAATGTACGAGCTGCTTCCTGCTCCGCACGATCACCAAGCAGCTCCAAAATACGCGTCGTCTTAAGCGCAAATCCTGTTGCCGGTGCCGGTCTTCCGAACTGTGCCAGCAGATTGTCATAGCGTCCGCCGCTCACAACCGGGAAGCCAAGATCAGAAGCATATCCTTCAAACGTCATGCCCGTATAGTAGGAGAAGTCCCCAATCATCGTCAAATCAATAAGCACATGCTCGCAAACGCCATAAGCCTTCAGCACATCCCAAATTTCACATAGATGCTGAATCGCTGCCCTCGCATTCGCGTCCACGCTTAGCTGCAGCGCTTGATCGCAAATCTCTTGGCCTCCGCGCAGCCTTAAAATCCCTTCAAGCTCGGACTGCACTGATTCCTCAATTGACAGCTCGCGCAATTGCTTGCGATAGCCAACAAAATCACGGCCAAGCAAGCAGGCTTTAAGCTGCTCTTGTTCTTCCGTACGACCTGGCAATGATTCCTCCATTAAGCCGTTAAGGAAACCTACATGTCCAATAGCAATTTTGAAGCGCTCAACTCCTGCAGCCTTGAGCGAGGCAATCGCGAGCGCAACAACCTCCGCATCTGCTTCTGCTGAAGAATCACCAACAAGCTCTACGCCCGTTTGAAAAAACTCTGCCTCGCGGCCAGCCTCTTCCTCAATAGCGCGAAACACATTCGCATGATAGGATAAGCGCTGCGGAAACTCCGCTTGCTTTAATAAGGATGAGACCACCCGAGCAATCGGTGCTGTCATATCAGAGCGAAGCACAAGCGTTGTGCCCCGATTATTAAGCAGCTTGAACAGCTTCTGATCCGACGTGGAGCTCGCAACGCCCACCGTGTCATAGTATTCCATTGTTGGTGTTATAATTTGTTCATAGCCCCAGCCCTGCATGCAGTCTAGAACCTGACGCTCAATATGGCGCAGCTTCGCGACTGCGCTCGGTAAATAATCTTTAACGCCTATCGGCTTTTCAAATACTTTTGGTTTAGACACGCTTGATCACCTTCATCTGCTTTATTACTTTAATGCGCTACCATGTTACCATGCTAACAAATTAAAGGGTTTAGTCGTAATATTAGCATGAAAGGCTTATTCTCGTCAAGCCAAATAAGCCCTTTATAATCAAAAAAGCAAGCCCCGGCCAGCAGCGAAAGAAGCTCGCGCGGACGGGGCTTTACAGGCCATTTAATTTAATATATTGCGTACATTCTCGTCAAGCCCCACTGGCACAACCAGCTCACTGCTTCTAATTACTCGCATCGGATTGCCGCCTACAAATGCGTAAGCAGGCACATCCTTATGAACGACAGATCCAGCTGCGACAATCGCATGATCGCCGATAGTAACACCCGGCAGGATCGTCGTGTTCGCACCAATCATAACATTGGAGCCAATGACCACATTGCCGAGCCGGTACTCCTTAATCAAATACTCATGAGTCAGAATCGTTGTATTATATCCGATAATTGTATTATTGCCGACCGAAATGCGCTCTGGGAAGAAGACATCTACCATCACCATCAGTGCAAAGGCTGTATGCTCCCCTACCTTCATACCGAGCATGCGGCGGTAAATCCAATTTTTCATAGGAAGGATTGGACAATAACGCGCCAGCTGGATACATATGAAATTACGTACCGACTTCGCTCGGCTTACCGTCGAGTACACCTGCCAAAGCGCATTTGGTCCTTCCACTGGATACCGTTCAACATTACGCAAGCGTCTCCCGCTCCAATCCAACAAATGAATATAGATCCCGCATATCATGAATAATGTGATGAGCCCCTGCTTCCTTCAGCTTCTGCTCACCTTTAAGCGACCAAGCCACGCCAACCGCTATCGCACCTGCTGCAATGGCAGACTCGATATCTACCGTACTATCCCCAACCATCATCGTAGAAGCCGGTTCTGCTCCAAGCAGCTCAATCGCTCTGCTTACCGGCTCAGCATGCGGCTTAGGATTCACTACATCGTCAATCGTAACGATAGCATCAATGTAGTCAGACAGTCCGACATATTTCAAGCCGCGTTCTGTCGTTAGACGCATTTTGGTCGTTACGACTCCAATTTGAATGCCTTCGCCATGCAGCCTTGCGATAACATCAATAACGTAATCGAAGGCTTTCACATACTCATCGTGCAAACGCAGATTAATCTCGCGATAAGCAGCTACAAGATGTGTAACATCTTGTAGCCCTGAGAACAAACGCATCTGATCCGTAAGAGGTTGTCCCATGCTTGGAATGATATGCTCTCTTCCAAAACCAACAGGCGTTACGCCCTGCAGCGAATCTATAAAGGAGCGAATAATGAGCTCGTTGGTGTCGATAATTGTGCCATCCAGATCGAACAGCATCGTTTTAATATTGCCCGTCATCGCTGACCCTCCATTAAATATTATTTCCCTTTGTTATCTTCATCCTTTTGAACAGAAACAGAACCTTCCGACTTAGCTGCTGCTCCTTTGGCATAAACGTTTCTCTCCGGCTTACTTGTCACAATCGGATCAAGATAAAACTCCGATGCAAGTCCCGTCTTGCGACGCACAATAATGAGCGCAATTGCACCTACGATAAGAAGCAGAGCCAGTACCTGTGAAATTCTAATATTGCCGTATGCGGGATCTAAATAGCCTTGTTTAAATACAATCTCCATAGGCGTCCATAGTCCGTTAATGAAAGATGCCAGCCAAGACGGCCCTCTGAAAGCCAAGCTGTCTGTACGAAGAGCTTCAATAAAGAAGCGGCCGATCGAATACCAAATAAAGTAGGTAGCCATTAGCTCGCCCGCACGCAGAAATTTTTGACGGCGAAGCACGAGCAATAGTGCAATACCGACAAGGCTCCATAATGACTCATACAAAAACGCAGGGTGACGATATACACCCTCAACGAGCATTTGATCCACGATAAAGGAAGGCAAATGAAGCGTATTGCGCAGGAAGGTTTCGCTAACCTCTCCGCCGTATGCCTCTTGGTTCATGAAATTGCCCCAGCGTCCAATCATCTGGCCTGCTAACAGTCCTGGCACGCAAATATCGACTAGCCGCCAGAAGTTATAGCCCTTATAGCGGAAATAGAAGAACCCGCAAATGAAGGCTCCAATAATAGCGCCGTAGATGGCGATACCGCCATTCCATATTTTAAATACATCAATTAAGTTTCCTTTGTAGTCATCCCACATAAAGGCTACGTAATAGATTCTTGCCCCAATAATAGCTGACGGAACACCAAGCAGCAGCAGATCCATAAAGAAATCCGGCTTAATGCCGAAGCGTTTCCCTTCCTGCACAGCGAATAGCAGTCCAACAAGTGCCGCTGTTCCCAAAATAATGCCATACCAATGCACCTCAATTGATCCTAAGCTGAAGGCAATTGGGTTTAGTATTAATGTCTTCATTATTTTATATCCCCTTTAGGCTCAATCGTATTCATCCATATCGTCGGCAATTGTTTCCGTCAGCTTATTCGTAAATTGCAATGCTGCATTGTAGCCCATTCGTTTCAGCCTGAAATTCATGGCTGCTACCTCAATAATAACAGCTAAATTTCGCCCTGGACGTACAGGTACAGTTACGAGCGGCACATCCGTGTCGATAATGCGAGTCGTTTCTTCATCCAGCCCGAGCCGATCGTACTGTTTGTCCTGCTGCCAATTCTCAAGCTTAATCACAAGACCAATACGCTTCTGCGTACGCACCGCGCCTGCTCCAAACAGCGTCATGACATTAATTATGCCTAGACCTCTAATTTCAAGCAGATGTCTGATCAGCTCTGGTGCGCTGCCATGCAGCTGTGCATCAGAGGTTTGCATTAGCTCAACCGCATCATCGGCCACTAGCCGATGTCCGCGTTTAACGAGCTCTAGAGCCGTCTCGCTCTTACCAATGCCGCTTCCTCCTGTAATAAGCATGCCTACACCGTAGACATCAACAAGAACGCCATGAATGGTTGCCGTCGGTGCCAACTTTCTCTCTAGAAAGTCAGTAATTCTGCTGGACAAAATAGTCGTTGCCACATTGCTGCGCAGCAATGGTATTTGCATCTCATTACATTGTTCAATAAGCTCATGAGGCGCTTCCAGCCCTCTGGTCAAAATAATACAAGGCGTGTCTTCATTACATAGGCGCACCATGCGATCCTTGCGTTCCTCACTGTCAAGCATATTCAAAAACGATATTTCTGTACGGCCGAGCAGCTGTACACGCTCACTTGGGTGGTAATGAAAATATCCTGCCATTTCCAAGCCTGGCCGATACAAATCATCAACCGTAATGCTGCGTTTCATTCCGTCCTCACCAGCTATAATTTCGAGCTGAAACTTTTTGACGAGCTCAGATACTTTCACTTTCTTCGGCATCGTAGGGCCTCCCTCATATGACAACGGCTTGTGTGTATGTATGTTTTTTTCCAATGTCTTCATCGTAAAGGAAAAAGGCGCTGAACGCAACGTTTCCTCCGCTGCCCAGCGCCTAGATAATCATTTTATAGAAATGCTAATCGGCTCCATTACATACCCAGGATACTGCTCGATGTCGAAAGTAAGCGGCTGCTCATAATCCGCCTTAGGAATCTTGTAACTATAGATCGCTTTATTGTCACCTGCATTCCAGCGAACGCCATAATGATCCATGAACCGATAAGATTTGCCTCCTGCATCCTTGAATACCCCTTTATGCTCAAAGAGCATATAACCTAGCTGCATATCCATTTCATCTAATCCCGTAAGCTCAAATTCCAACACATCGCCCTCGGAGTTTTGCTGTTTGTTCACGAGCTGAAGCTTGTTCTGTGGCGACGATATAGTGACCATTTTATCCGTATCAACCGTAATGCTTTGATTTTTTTCAGATAAATGTAGTCCATCTGCAACTAAAGTCAGTTTTTTTGGTTTAACGAAATAGCCGCTCTTAAAATGTCTCGTTAAAGACGGATTAAAAATGCCAAAGCCTGTATGCGTCTCATACGTTCTGCCCTTCTCATCCACAAGCACCATATTTATGATATGATTTGCCCGCTTTTTATTATTCGGATCGGCCTCAAACGTCAGCGTTACTTGCAAAGGGGTTATGATCGCCTCTTTAACCGTAAAGTGCTGTCCTTCAACCTCAAAAGCTTTTTCAAGCACAATGCTCTCCTTCGTATCCTTAAACTGCTCATGATCAATCGGAAAATCGATTCGCAGCCACTGGTCTCCAAGCAATAAGCTGAATTGAATGCTTTCCGGCATTGGAACACCATCAGCCATCAGAATATCAAGATAATCATGGACGGGCACCTTTCCATCATCTGAATCACTGCCGCGATAATGAGATGATATAATAACTGATTCAACTTCACCTCCATCGCCATTCCTTATTTTATATTCGATAGACTGTGTATTACTATTAATATCAGGCCCCTCTGCCGTATACAATATGACTAAACGCTGTTCATCGGCTATAATGCCTTCTACAGTAAATTTATAGTTATCCTTCTCCAGCGAAAGATTAAGAGGCTGTATAAACTCATTCTCAATGGCCGATAGGAGCGAGTTATCCCCTTTGATTAATTCAACAAAGCCGCTTAAGCCTGGGATATCTCTCACCATCGCTGCAAAAGCAGGAGATACTCGCACGAACGCAGTAAGCAATAACATCATGCATAATGCACCAGCAATCAACGACAAGCTCCACCTTTTTCTGACTGCCCGTATCGATCGTTTTCGCCCTTGCTCAAGTCCTCCGAGCATAGCAGAATCCAGTGCAGCATCAGGCAGTCTCTCAAGCTCAAGATATACTCGCTCAGCATCAGTCAGAAGCGCTCGATTGACTTGACCCATTGCCTCGCTCGTTTGCTCGTTCATACGATCTCTCCCCCTCTTCTTCTGCCATATGAAACCTTAACATTTTCAAAGCTTTATTTAGCCAGGTTCGAATCGTGCCATCAGGTTTCTCCAGCAGCTCAGCAATTTCTGTAATCGTCATATCTCGATAATATTTGAGTGTGATCACCATTCGATATTTCGGTGGAAGCAGCTTTACCTGTGCCGCCATATCCAGCCGCAGTGCTGCTTCTATCCCCTCAGTTACGTCGAACTGCTGTGAAGTATCCTCTGTTGGACGCTCCCTTAACTGCTTCTTCTTAGTGTCCATGCATACCCGAATTAAGATTCTAATCGTCCATGTTGTAAAAAATCGCGGTTCCTTCAAGGTATGGCGTTTTATCCATATGCGACAAACGGTCTCTTGTATCGCCTCTAAAGCATCTGGCTCGTTCCGCATATAGGAATAGGCAATACCGTACATTTGATGCTTATCCAGTTCTATCCGCTCCAGCAGTGCTGCTTCATCATCACGTATAGCCCTAGAAGCCAAGTCATCTCTATTCATACCCATCCTCCTCTAGACAACCTGCAGCCCATTCCGCTCTCCTTCTATCTTCGTTTTGTATTAGACCGCTGAAGGCAACAAACGGTTTTCTTTTTTTATTTTGAGAATAAGCAAACTGCTCTTAGCAAAACAAATATACTATTCTGCACAAAAAAAAGAACGGTCGAATAGCTCGACCGTTCTTCTTTCATACTATTTATTAAGCTTCGAAAATGTTAAGTTCTGTTGTTTTGTCGAACAAATGAACTTTGTTCATGTCAAGCGCAAGCTTAACGCTTGTGCCATCGCGTAAACCAGAGCGGCCATCAACACGAGCGATAACTGTGTCATTACCGATACCGTTCAGGTACAAGTACATTTCGTGACCAAGGTTTTCAGCAACCTCAACATTCGCATTTACGATTGTTTGTGGTGATGCTTCCAAGAATACTGGCTCTTCGTGAAGATCCTCTGGACGAATTCCAAGAATTACTTCTTTGCCGATGTAACCTTTCGAGCGAAGTGCTGCTGATTTGCCTTCAGGAACTACTACGTCAACGCCGCTTGCTTTGAAGCGAAGCGCGCCGCCTTGCTCTGTAAGCATACCACTGATAAAGTTCATCGAAGGAGCCCCGATAAAGCCAGCTACGAAGATGTTTACTGGGTGGTTGTACAGCTCTTCAGGAGAAGCTGTTTGTTGAATGAAGCCATCCTTCATTACAACGATACGATCGCCCATTGTCATTGCTTCGATTTGGTCATGCGTTACGTAGATCGTAGTTGTTTCAAGACGTTTTGTAAGCTTGCTGATTTCAGCACGCATTTGTCCACGAAGTTTCGCGTCCAAGTTGGAAAGCGGCTCATCCATCAAGAATACTTGCGGCTCACGAACGATTGCGCGTCCTAGAGCGACACGTTGACGTTGACCACCGGAAAGTGCTTTTGGTTTACGGTCAAGCAAATGCTCGATATCTAGAATTTTAGCAGCTTCACGAACACGTTTGTCGATGTCTGCTTTTTTGAATTTACGAAGTTTAAGGCCGAAAGCCATGTTTTGATAAACGTTCATATGTGGGTACAAAGCGTACGATTGGAATACCATCGCGATATCACGGTCTTTAGGAGCAACGTCGTTCACAAGGCGATCGCCGATGAACAATTTGCCTTCGGAAATTTCTTCAAGGCCTGCAATCATACGAAGAGTTGTCGATTTACCGCAACCAGATGGTCCGACCAATACGAGAAACTCTTTGTCTTTAATATCTAAGTTAACGTCAGTAACCGATGCTTTGTCAGTACCCGGGTATTTTTTGTAAATGCCTTCTAAACGTACGCCTGCCATGATAATTTTCCCCCTAGAAAGAAATTTCGTTATGCCTATATCTTATCCCACACAGAAGCTTGTGACTATGCACAAACTTTACAAAAAAACTAATTTCTTTTCGTCACTTTGTACAATAGTAATATGATTTTGACCAGTACTGCATCTCTAAACTGACGAACATCCAATCCAGTCTCTTGTTTAAGCTTGTCTAATCGATATAACAGCGTATTACGATGAATGTATAATTTCTTTGCCGTCTCGCTAACATTGCAATCCAGCGTAAAGAAGGTTTCTAATGTGCTGAGCATTTCCGATTCCACGAACAAATCCGCTCGTTTAAGCGACTGCTCGAGGTATTTGGATCGCTGCACCTCTGGAATGGCATTTAATAATCGCTCCAGCTGCAGCATCCACGGTAAATGGATATTGGTTCCGATATGAAACTTACGGCCTAAATTAACCGTTTCACGCAGCAGCATCGTCGTTTCAAGCATTCCTTTAGCCGGTGTTGTTGGATGAGCAACCGCTAGATGGCATTCTCCAATCCATTCACTGGCTAACATCTCATGCAATCCGAAGCCTATAGAAGCTAAGCTTTCCTCAAGCGTCTCTTCCTCAAGTTCCTCGAATGCATCCGAATCCTCATCCTTCAACAACGATATCGATCCCCAAATCAACCATTCCTGAGTCTTCAGCGGAATAAGCAGCACATCATCCGACATAAATGAGCGGAGAAGCTTCTCAAGCTCTGAGTATGTCGCTTGCTTAGTGCCATGCTGCTCGGTGACAAGCAGGAATGGAATCATTTCATTGAACAAACGGCTGCCCGCCGTCAAATGATCCGGTAAGGAATAGACAGGCTCATCGGACTCCAACTGCTTCTGAATCCACTCCCCAAGCTTTAGGGCATGTCTCTCTGTTTCGGAGAGCGTCGATAATTTGTTTTCCTTAGCGCCAGCATGAAGCTGCAGCGTCCAGCTTATCAATTCTTTTTCAGTCTCATTAAGCGATTTGCTTTCAATTTCCAATACGTCTACTTCATATTCATTGAATGAAATAATAATCCATGTATTTCCTTCTTTTTCTACCCTTTGGCCTTCCATAGGAGACGCTGTTGTATGTTCGCCTAGCCATACCTTTTCGGCAGTGCTGACTAACTCACTCCACTCCGCTATTGATTTCGAAACAGCATGTACCGGACAATTCAAAATGTGCTGCAGTGGCTTCAACCAGTCTGTCTTGCTCATTTCTCTATCTCCAATCTCCTCAAGCGTCAGCGGTTGAATAAGTTAAAAAGCTTATTTCCACTTCTAAGATGAATAACGCTTTTTCTCGTCATTGTACCACATGCGACCATCGAATTCAGCTTATCACTAGTAAAAGAATGATCGACAGCAGCGCAAACAAAGCGGCAATGAGGTATAGAAACGATACCGTTTGTACTTGACTCAAACCCCATTTCATCAATATATGATGTGTGTGCAGCTTGTCTGCTCGGTGCAGGCTCTTCCCGCTGATTAATCTGCGCAGCATCACATAAGCTGTATCGAATATAGGCAGCCCAAGTGCAAGCAGCGGAACAAGCAGTGAAATAAACGTAGCTCTTTTGGATGTTCCAGCTACTGCAATAACGGCCAGCGTAAAGCCTAAAAAGGTCGCACCAGCATCTCCCATAAAAATTCGCGCCGGATAAAAATTATGTACCAGGAATCCAAAAGAAACACCTGCTACAATAACCGCAAGAATGGCTGTGCTGGATTGTCCTTTAATCAGCGCTAAAGTTAATAGCGTAAGCGCGGAAAGCGTACAAACTCCTGATGCGAGCCCATCCACCCCGTCTATAAAATTGATCATATTAATTAACCCAAACACCCATAGCATCGTCGTAAGCCACGAGAACCAGTCTGGAAACCAAATAAACTGATTTGTAACCGGATTTGTTATTCCTGCGATACTAATATGAAACATACTCGGTATAGAAGCAGTCGCGATATAAAGAATGAGGCGAGGCCACACAGGAAAATCCTTTCCCTTCGCCTTTGTGCCGTCATCTATTAGCCCGATAATGACGAGTACCGTCCCTCCCGTCACTATCGTCCAAGTCAAAGGTGTGAACCCGATAAAAATAAACATCGTAATGACACAGCCAACAAAAATAGCCGCTCCTCCCATTAGAGGTATCGGCTCATTATGAATTTTTCTATGATTGGGACGATCTACAAAACCAAGGTGCAAAGCAAGCATCCGAAGCGGTGGCACACTTGCAAATACAATCGCAAAGCTGATTAATGCTGCTAAACCGTATACCATTGCAGCTACCCCTTTTTGTATATTTTTCTGTATGTATACATTGTTCCCTTAAATCGATAAAATACAAGGTGAAACGGCTATCGCCGTCCTTTGGTGGCACCAGCGCCTTTCATTCCCAGAAATATAGGAAAGTATGAAGAAATGTCATACTTTCCTATATTTCAAGAAACGATCAAAACCCGTTTGACCAAAATGCCCTATTTATGGTAGGATTTAATCAAAGTTTATTTATCGGAATAATGTATATTTAAACTACTATTTAAATGTGAAAGAGGAGTGCTGCACATGACCAAAATCGTTATCATCTCAGGTAGTCCGAACGCTTCATCACGCCTAAATGGAATTACACAATATGTAGAGCAGCAATTAATAGAGAAGGCTCATTCCGTCAATGTCATTACCGTCGTCGCTTTACCAGCGGAAGATCTCATTCATGCACAATTTGGCAGTCCAGCAATTGTAGAAGCTAATAAGTTAGTCGAAGAAGCGGATGCAGTCATTATTGCTAGCCCTGTCTACAAAGCCTC
Organism: Paenibacillus sp. FSL H8-0548; assembly: GCF_038630985.1. Lineage (NCBI taxonomy): Bacteria > Bacillati > Bacillota > Bacilli > Caryophanales > Paenibacillaceae > Paenibacillus > Paenibacillus sp. FSL H8-0548. Next base: position 193,658 of record NZ_CP152049.1, on the reverse strand, counting down.
CTTTACAGGCGTATTGAAAACATTTTTGGATTTGCTTCCGCAAAAAGGGCTTGATGGCAAAATTATTGCTCCTCTATTTATTGGCGGTACAATTGCCCATTTGTTATCCATCGATTATTCCCTTAAACCGGTACTGGCATCCATGGGTGCTAAACTATTCGTTAGCGGCGTTTATGCTGTAGATTCTCAAATTAATCGTACACAGGAGCCGAACGAAGCGCCCGTATTTGAATTAAGCGAGGACCTCACATTCCGACTATCAGAAACAGTTAACGAGCTTATAAGCGAGCTTTCACTCCGAGCAAAATAATTTTAAACAAGGTGAAACGGCTGTCGCCGTCCTTTGGCGGCCCCAGCGCGTTTCATTCCCAGAAATATAGAGTTAGTATGGAGAAATGATATGCTTTCCTATATTTTAAAGAAAAGGAGCGATCTCCATAAGGCATAATGCCTTATGGAGATCGCTCCTTTTTTGAAGCCTATAAAATCAAAAAAACCGAAGATCACTAGATCATCAGCTACAATTACATATTATATTCAAAAAATGGTGAGCCATGTAGGATTCGAACCTACGACACCCTGATTAAAAGTCAGGTGCTCTACCAACTGAGCTAATGGCTCTTGATGTAAAAAAGGAAATGGTGGAGGATGATGGATTCGAACCACCGAACTCAGAGAGAGCAGATTTACAGTCTGCCGTGTTTAGCCACTTCACTAATCCTCCATACTATTACTTATTTTCCGTCGCAACGAAAAATAAAGTGGTGGCTCGGGACGGAATCGAACCGCCGACACGAGGATTTTCAGTCCTCTGCTCTACCGACTGAGCTACCGAGCCTTACTTTAAAGAAAAATGGCGGAGCTGACGGGATTCGAACCCGCGGTCTCCTGCGTGACAGGCAGGCATGTTGGGCCACTACACCACAGCTCCAAGTGGATTCGGTTAAATACCGAATAAGTAAATAATGGTGGAGGATGACGGGATCGAACCGCCGACCCTCTGCTTGTAAGGCAGATGCTCTCCCAGCTGAGCTAATCCTCCAGATATTTCACTAAAAAAGGTAATGGTAGCGGCGAAGGGGATCGAACCCCCGACCTCACGGGTATGAACCGTACGCTCTAGCCAGCTGAGCTACACCGCCACGCTTGTCCCCCGAATAGTTGTCGTTTGCAGCGTTCGGGGACGCTAGCAAAGTCAGAACATTACGCCCTGAAAACTGGATACGAAAGTTAGGTTTGCTGAAAACCTGTTCTGCTGCTGTCTACTGGATGTATGGGTCACAGTAAACGTGTTTAGGATAAGCCCTCGACCGATTAGTATTCGTCAGCTACACACATTGCTGTGCTTCCACCCCGAACCTATCAACCTCGTCGTCTTCAAGGGGTCTTACATACTGGGAAATCTCATCTTGAGGGGGGCTTCGCGCTTAGATGCTTTCAGCGCTTATCCCGTCCGTACTTGGCTACCCAGCGGTGCTCCTGGCGGAACAACTGGTACACCAGCGGTACGTCCATCCCGGTCCTCTCGTACTAAGGACAGCTCCTCTCAAATTTCCTGCGCCCGCGACAGATAGGGACCGAACTGTCTCACGACGTTCTGAACCCAGCTCGCGTACCGCTTTAATGGGCGAACAGCCCAACCCTTGGGACCTACTTCAGCCCCAGGATGCGATGAGCCGACATCGAGGTGCCAAACCTCCCCGTCGATGTGGACTCTTGGGGGAGATAAGCCTGTTATCCCCAGGGTAGCTTTTATCCGTTGAGCGATGGCCCTTCCATTCGGTACCACCGGATCACTAAGCCCGACTTTCGTCCCTGCTCGACTTGTAGGTCTCGCAGTCAAGCTCCCTTATGCCTTTGCACTCTGCGAATGATTTCCAACCATTCTGAGGGAACCTTTGGGCGCCTCCGTTACATTTTAGGAGGCGACCGCCCCAGTCAAACTGTCCACCTGACACGGTCCCCGAACCGGTTTCACGGTTCTAGGTTAGAACTCCGATACGATCAGGGTGGTATCCCAACGGTGCCTCCACACAAGCTGGCGCTCATGCTTCGTAGGCTCCCACCTATCCTGTACAGATCGTACCAAAGTTCAATATCAAGTTACAGTAAAGCTCCATGGGGTCTTTCCGTCTTGTCGCGGGTAACCTGCATCTTCACAGGTATTAAAATTTCACCGGATCTCTCGTTGAGACAGCGCCCAAGTCGTTACGCCATTCGTGCGGGTCAGAATTTACCTGACAAGGAATTTCGCTACCTTAGGACCGTTATAGTTACGGCCGCCGTTTACTGGGGCTTCGGTTCACAGCTTCGGGTTACCCCTAACCGCTCCCCTTAACCTTCCAGCACCGGGCAGGCGTCAGCCCGTATACTTCGCCTTACGGCTTCGCACAGACCTGTGTTTTTGCTAAACAGTCGCTTGGGCCTTTTCACTGCGGCCCCCTCGGGCTATTCACCCTACCGAGGCACCTCTTCTCCCGAAGTTACGAGGTCATTTTGCCGAGTTCCTTAACGAGAGTTCTTCCGCGCGCCTTAGCATACTCTGCTCGCCTACCTGTGTCGGTTTGCGGTACGGGCACCTAGATCTCACTAGAGGCTTTTCTTGACAGCCGGAGTACATGACCTTCGCTACTGTAATTTTCGCTCCCCATCACAGCCCAGCCTAATAGTGTGCGGATTTGCCTACACACTAGCCTCACTGCTTAGACGGACTATTCCATCAGTCCGCGTCACTGCCCTTCTGTGTCACCCCATTGCTCAAACAATCTTCGGTGGTACAGGAATTTCAACCTGTTGTCCATCCACTACGCCTTTCGGCCTCGCGTTAGGTCCCGACTTACCCTGAGAGGACGAGCCTTCCTCAGGAACCCTTAGGCTTTCGGCGGACAAGATTCTCACTTGTCTTTTCGTTACTCATACCGGCATTCTCACTTGAATACAGTCCACCAGTCCTCACGGTCCAACTTCAATCCGTATTCAACGCTCCCCTACCCAAGTACCCTAAGGTACATGTCATAGCTTCGGTGGTGTGTTTAGCCCCGTTACATTTTCGGCGCAGAGTCACTCGACCAGTGAGCTATTACGCACTCTTTAAATGATGGCTGCTTCTAAGCCAACATCCTGGTTGTCTTTGCAACTCCACATCCTTTCCCACTTAACACACACTTGGGGACCTTAGCTGATGATCTGGGCTGTTTCCCTCTTGACAATGGATCTTAGCACTCACTGTCTGACTCCCGAGTAGCACGTCTATGGCATTCGGAGTTTGACTGGACTTGGTAACCCTTGGCGGGCCCCGCACCCAATCAGTGCTCTACCTCCACGACGCTCATTCCTCGAGGCTAGCCCTAAAGCTATTTCGGGGAGAACCAGCTATCTCCGAGTTCGATTGGAATTTCTCCGCTACCCCCACCTCATCCCCGCACTTTTCAACGTGCGTGGGTTCGGGCCTCCAGTGCGTGTTACCGCACCTTCACCCTGGACAGGGGTAGATCACACGGTTTCGGGTCTACGACCACGTACTTATTCGCCCTATTCAGACTCGCTTTCGCTACGGCTCCGTCTTCCCGACTTAACCTTGCACGTGATCGTAACTCGCCGGTTCATTCTACAAAAGGCACGCCATCACCCATTTAACGGGCTCTGACTTTTTGTAAGC